>NZ_LT745763.1:0-313907 GCF_900166595.1 Virgibacillus dokdonensis
AAAATTTCAATCCACGCACCTATACAAGGTGCGACGTTGCAAAAAACTACACTAAATTATTTAAACAAATTTCAATCCACGCACCTATACAAGGTGCGACTACAGCTTCGTAAATACCAACTTCAGAAATAACCATTTCAATCCACGCACCTATACAAGGTGCGACGGGGGTGACTGCTATTGGGTTAATAAATTGGATGTTTGATTTCAATCCACGCACCTATACAAGGTGCGACGTACCTTTGTAATTCTTTTGGTAGTTTTGATTGTTTATTTCAATCCACGCACCTATACAAGGTGCGACGATATTAAATGGCTTGTCGAACAAGCAGAGCGTTTAATTTCAATCCACGCACCTATACAAGGTGCGACAGGCGGAGGCGATAGAGTTCGGAAGGCAGTTGGTAATTTCAATCCACGCACCTATACAAGGTGCGACCGGCGACGGTTGGGCACATCCGAAGGGTTACGTAATATTTCAATCCACGCACCTATACAAGGTGCGACGAGATACGCCAAGAAAGGCGTAGATTAAAGAACATTTCAATCCACGCACCTATACAAGGTGCGACTGCGATTTCCTCCTATAAAATCCAATTTTATGGAATTAATTAGGTTTTTATAAGTGTAAATCAAGTAAGTAAAGGCTTGTATTGCAATTTTTTGTTATATATAATCCATATTTTTCTATTTCATTGGTGCGAATCCCCCGGGGATTTCATGTGCACTTGGGGTTCGCACTAAAAGTATAAAAGCCCTTCTACTAATTATTGTAGTATATTGTGGCTAAATTTCAATATTTTTATCATTTCACTATGTATAAAATTTTTTGGTTTTACAGTATTAGGAGAACAATGTTTTCTCCATAAGACTTAACGATAAGTCAAATTTCTCTAATGTAGCTAGAAAAATTAAAAATATATACTTATTCATCCGTAGTCAATAGAAAAGGTTTATGGTACAATTTACCCAAGAACAACATGGCATTATTTTCCTATCTAACCTTATAAAATATACACGATAGGCTGTGATTACATGAATTTTATTGCACATATTCGACAAAGTGACAACGAAGTTCAAACTGTAAAGGATCACTTGTTAGAAGTCCAAGCATTGGCAGAAAAGTATGGTGAGCCGATAGGGATGAAACATTTGTGTGGGCTTGCAGGATTGCTTCATGACTTTGGCAAGTATAGCCAGGAATTTCTTCATTATATTCATGCTGCTGTATATCATCCGAAAGATGCCCCTAAACGAGGCAGTGTTGACCATTCCACGGCTGGTGCAAAACTACTATATACATTATTACACACAAAAGATATGACACCTAATAAGGCGCTAGTGGCTGAGGTTGTCGGTAATGCTATTATATCCCATCACTCTTATCTACATGATTTTTTAACCCCTGAACTAGAGTCAAAATATTTAACTCGCGTTCGTGATAAGCCTTTGCATGAGTTTGATCAAATGAAAGAGAACTTTTTCGAAAATATTATGAATAAGAATGAACTTGACCAATACATAGAAAAAGCAACCCAAGAATTACTTCCATTTATTCAAAGCGTTCCTAGGAAAGATACAGAAAAACAGTTCATGTTTGTTACAAAGTTTGTGTTTAGTGCACTTATTGATGCAGATCGTACGAATACGAGGTTATTTGAAGAAGATGAAACACCATCGAATCCTGATCATAAGGCATTGTTTGAAACGTATTACGAACGATTACATGAAAAAATAACGGCATTTCAAAACCATCCAAATGCAAATACACCCATTAATCGCTTGCGTTCAAAAATGTCAGAGCAATGCGAAGTAGCTGCGGAAAAAGAGTCTGGTATTTATACGCTGTCTATTCCTACAGGTGGAGGGAAAACATTAGCTAGTTTGCGATATGGATTAAAGCATGCTTTGTTACATCATAAAAAGCGAATTATCTATGTCGTTCCATATACCACCATTATTGAACAAAATGCGGAAGAAGTACGAAGTATATTAAAAGATACAGAAAACATTTTAGAGCATCATTCTAATGTTATCTTAGATGATGATGATAATGATGAGCATCTAGACGGTACGATGACAGAAAAACAGAAGTTGAAACTAGCTAAAGATAATTGGGATGCGCCAATTATTTTTACAACGATGGTACAGTTTTTAAATGTATTTTACGCAAAAGGAAGTCGTAATATTCGTCGCTTACATCATTTGAGTGAAGCAATTATCGTCTTTGATGAAGTGCAAAAAGTGCCTGTCAAATGTATTTCGTTATTTAATGAAGCGCTTAATTTCTTAAAAAATAATTGTAAATCAAGTATCTTGCTTTGCACAGCAACGCAACCAGCGTTAGATTTTGTGCAAAATAAACTAGAAATTAAGACAGATGCGGAAATCGTTGAAAATTTAACGGATGTGGTTGACGCTTTTAAACGAGTGGAAATTATAGACAAAGCAACCGATAGAGCGGTATTAACGAGTGATTTAGTCTCATTTATTGATCAACAGTTAGAACGTGTTCAAAGTGTACTCGTTGTGTTAAACACGAAAAAAGTTGTGAAAACGCTTTATGAAGAGTTGCAACAAAATAGAGGTGATGACACCAAGATTTATCATTTAAGTACGTCCATGTGTGCGGCACATCGAAATGATATTTTAAGCAAATTAAGACAGGACTTGGATAATAATATTCCGGTTATTTGTATTAGCACCCAGCTAATTGAGGCTGGCGTAGATATTAGTTTTGATTGTGTTATCCGATCTTTAGCTGGTTTAGATTCGATTGCTCAAGCTGCAGGACGTTGTAATCGACATGGGGAAAAGGATATGCAGGAAGTATACGTGATAGATCATCAAGAAGAACAGCTAAAGCATTTAAAAGAGATTGAAATTGGGAAACAAATTACGAGGCGCATTTTAATTGATATGAAGCGAAACCAAAATGAGCATGGGGGCAATATCCTCTCGCCACAAGCGATGGAATGCTATTTTCAGGAGCTTTACTTAGCTTTTGCTAATGATTTGAATTATTTCATCCCAGCTTTAAAGAAAGACATGATGGAATTATTAACTGCTCCAAAAAATGAATTTAGCTATGTACAGGCATACCGAAGTAAGTATAGTGCTGAGGTGCCGTTATTTATTACAAATAGCTACCGAACAGCTGCCGAACATTTCCATGTTATCGATAACGTGACAACTTCTGTTATTGTTCCTTATGAGCATGGGGGGAAAGAATTGATAACAGAATTGAGTGGCAATATATCAATGGAAGATTTAGGACGCATTATGCGATATGCACAGCATTATACGATTAACCTTTACAAATATGAGCTTGATTTAGTCATGAAAAATAACGGTTTAGTTTCTTTCTTTGATGGGAAAATCTATGCATTAGCAGATGGTGCCTATAGTAGTGAATTTGGATTTGATGTAGAAGGCGATAGTTCGGATGAAGTGTATATGTTTTAAAGGAGCAAATATTACAAATCCACTTTGAAAGGGGGTGAACGAATGCGAAATGCAATTGAATTTGAAGTGTGGGGAGACTATGCCCTGTTTACCGACCCGCTTACGAAGATAGGTGGGGAAAAATTGACGTATCAAGTACCTACATACCAAGCGTTAAAAGGAATTGTGGAGTCCGTCTACTGGAAGCCGACAATCGTTATGGTCGTAGATGCTGTACGAATTATGAACCCAATTCAAATGGAATCAAAAGGCATTCGCCCAATTGAATATAAAGGTGGAAATACGTTAGCTAACTATACGTACTTAAAACAGCCAAGATATCAAGTCAGGGCGCATTTTGAGTTTAACCTTCATCGTCCTGATATGGCTTTTGATCGAAATGAGAACAAGCATTATAGCATTATGAAACGTGCTTTAAAAGCTGGCGGAAGAAGAGATGTATTCCTTGGTGCTAGAGAATGTCAAGCGTATGTTGAACCGTGCGTGTTTGGTGAAGGAGAAGGATTTTACGACAATTATGAGGAAATTCATTTTGGGACCATGGTGCATGGAGTGAATTACCCAGATGAGACAGGGGATAACCAAATGGAAGTTCGCCTTTGGAATGCTGTGATGAAGCATGGCGTCATCACATTTCCACGACCTGAGGAATGTAGTCTCACTCGTCCAATAAAAAAGATGAAAGCAAAGCAATTCAATGAAACCAATGTACAATCGGCTAATGCATTACTTGATGAGATAGGAGGTGAGTAAATGAGTTGGCTACACCAATTATATGAGACGTATGAAGCGAATTTGGATCGTGTCGGTGAAATTGAAAAAACAAGAGGCAATAAAAGTTATACATTACTACCGATTTCTCATACGACACAAAATGCGCATATTGAAGTCACTGTAACTGAAGATGGGGAGTTTCATTCAGCCACTGTTTTAGATAAAGTGAATACATTAATTCCTACTACGGAAAGCTCTGCAAGTAGGTCAGGCTCTAAAGTAGCACCCTATCCACTTCACGATAAATTAAGCTATGTTGCTGGTGATTTTGTAAAGTACGGTGGAAAAATAAAAAAAGAAGAGCCATTTGCTAGTTACATAGAACAACTAGAAGAATGGGTGACATCACCGTACGGCCATCCAAAAGTAAAAAGTATCTTTACATACTTACAAAAGAAACAACTCATTAAAGATTTAGTGGCAGCAAATATCCTTTTTTTAGATGAACAAGGTCAGTTGATCGGGAAATGGAATAAGAAGTATGAATCCTTACACGGAGAAAAGCCGGCTGTTTTCTCTGCTATTACGGGCGGACAAGAGAGCGCCTTTGTTCGATTTAATGTATACTCGCCAACCAAACACTTAACCAATGTGTGGGAAGATAAAGAAATCTATGAATCCTTTATTCATTATTATAATAATTTAGTTGTCGAAAAGGATATTTGTTTTGTAACCGGAACATGGCAGGCAAGTACGGAAAGACACGCCAATAAAATAAGGCATGCTGCAGATAAAGCGAAATTAATATCTGCAAACGATACAAGTGGATTTACGTTTAGAGGTCGATTTAATAAAAGTTTGGAAGCGGCAAGCATTAGCTATGACGTGTCGCAAAAAGCGCATAATGCTTTGAAGTGGTTAATTCTACGCCAAGGCTACATGCTCGATGAACGTGTTTTTCTAGTTTGGGGAAACGATCAATTGCAAACTGTCATGCCAATTGATGATACGTTTTCGATTCATCCAACTGCAGCGGTTGTAGAGGAAAGCAAAACAAACACATTAGATCATTTTGCCAATGAAGTTGCTAAAGCATTTGCAGGCTACAAACATGATTTATCGATTACATCCAATGTAACGATATTAATTGTCGATTCGGCTACGACTGGGAGATTAGGAGTCTTATACTATCGAAATATGAATAAAGAATTTTATTTACAGAGATTAGAACATTGGCATTCTACGTGTGTTTGGGAGCATCGGTATCGCAAAAATGAGGATGGCAAGTTTGTGACATTTTTTGGAGCGCCAGCAACGAAAGACATTGCATTCGCTGCTTATGGTTCACGAGCAAGTGATAAATTCGTGAAAGATTTAATGTCAAGAATGCTACCGTGTATTGTTGATAACAGAGAAATACCGACAGATATAGTAAATAGTACATTTTACCGAGCGTCTAACCCAGTCGCGATGGAAAAATGGGAGTGGGAAAAAACGTTAAGTATCGCATGTGCATTAATTAATAAAAGGGAGGGAATGGATGTGGCTTTAGATCGTGAATTGGATGATCGTGATTATTTATTTGGCCGATTATTAGCGTTAGCGGATGTACTAGAAAGAAGGGCATTGGATCAAGATGAGACACGTGCTACGAATGCGATTCGTTATATGAATGCTTTTTCTAAACATCCTGCTCGTACTTGGAAGACGCTTCAGGAAAGTATACAGCCATATCAAGCTAGACTTGGAAAGCGAGGTAATTATCTGGCTAGTTTAATTGATGAGGTTGGCTCGAAATTAACGATAGAAAATTTCAACGACAAACCGTTGTCAGGAAAATATTTATTAGGGTTTTATAGCCAACGTAGGGATTTGTACCAAAAAAAGACAGTAGAAAATAATAGCGAGGAGAATGGGAAATGACGATATTAGATCATAAAATAGATTTTGCGGTAGTTTTATCTGTAAACAATGCGAACCCAAATGGAGATCCATTAAATGGTAATAGACCTAGGCAAAACTACGATGGGCATGGAGAAATCTCCGATGTTGCCATTAAGCGTAAAATTAGAAATCGCTTTTTAGATATGGGTGAGAAAGTATTTGTGCAATCGAATGATTATAAAGTAGATCAATATAAAAGTCTAAAAGACCGTGCTGATGCTCATGAAGAGCTTAATAAAGCTTCTAAAGCAAAAGATAATGAAACGTTTGCTAGATTAGCGTGTGAAGAGTGGATTGATGTACGTAGTTTTGGACAAGTGTTTGCTTTTAAAGGTTCTGATGTATCTGTTGGTGTTCGAGGACCAGTATCTGTTCATACCGCAACAAGTAAAGACCCCGTTGATATAACAAGTATGCAAATTACAAAAAGTGTCAATTCCGTTACTGGGGATAAAAAAGGGTCAGATACGATGGGGATGAAGCATCGCGTGGATTTTGGGTTATACGTTTTTTATGGAAGTATCAATACGCAATTAGCAGAAAAAACAGGTTTTTCCACAAAAGATGCTGAGAAGCTAAAGCAAGCGTTAATTAATTTGTTCGAAAATGATGCGTCATCAGCAAGGCCAGATGGAAGTATGGAAGTTCACCACGTTTATTGGTGGGAGCATCATTCTAAGTTAGGACAATACTCATCAGCTAAAGTACACAGAACAGTAAAAATTAAATCAGATAAGGAATCTCCTAAGAGCTATGATGACTATTCCATCACTGTTGAAGAATTGGACGGGCTACCTGTAGAGGTATTGGATGGCAAATAAAGAAGAAGACTTTTTAATGCTTTCTGGGATTCAACATTTCGAGTTTTGTCGTCGTCAATGGGCGCTAATCCATATTGAGCAACAATGGGAAGAAAACGTGAAAACAATTGAAGGACATTACTTACATCGCAAAGCGGACGAGCCGATGATACGTGAAAAGAGGGGCAATAAATTAATTATCAGAGCTTTGCCAGTAAAGTCGAAAACGTTAAAAATAAACGGGATTTGCGATGTAGTTGAATTTATACAAGATGAAAGGGGTATTGACATTCACGGGGAAGAAGGAAGTTATCTTCCCTTCCCTGTGGAATATAAACGAGGACGACCGAAAAGAGATGATGCGGACATCTTACAATTAACTGCTCAAGCGATATGTTTAGAAGAGATGCTACTCTGCCAAATAGAAAAAGGGTTTATGTATTATCATGAGATCAAGCACAGGGTGGAAGTTCCTTTTACCGATTATCTTAGACAAAGAGTAAAAGACATTACGGCTGAGATGCATGATTATTATCAGAGACGGCATACGCCAAAAGTGAAGACAGGTTCCTTTTGCAAAAGCTGTTCCCTGCAGCATATATGTTTGCCAAAGCTCATGAATAAACGATCGGTAAAAAGTTATATTGAAGGGAAAATAAATGAATGAGGAAGCTTCTTAACACGCTTTTTATTACGCAATCAGATGTTTATTTATCTCTGGATGGAGACAATATTGTCTTATTAAAGGAACAAGAAAAATTAGCGAGATTGCCACTTCATAATTTAGAATCCATTGTATCGTTTGGGTATACAGGTGCAAGTCCTGCATTAATGGGTTACTGTGCAAAACGTAACATCTCGATCGTTTTCATGACCATGAATGGAAGTTTTCTTGCTAGAGTAATTGGGGAGAGTAAAGGAAATGTTGTTTTAAGAAAACGTCAATATCAGCTTTCTGAAGACGAAGACCAATCAGCTATTATAGCTCGCAACTTTATTGTAGGAAAAATTTTCAATCATAAGTGGATGATTGAACGAATGACTCGGGATTACCCTTTGCGAATTGATGTAGCTGCGTTTAAAGAAGTGTCAGTCCAATTATCAAATGTGATGCAAGAAGTAAGAGCTTGCCGTGATTTAGAAAGCTTAAGAGGATGGGAAGGGCAGGCTGCGTATAGTTATAATAAGGTTTTTGATCAAATGATACTGCAGCAGAAAGAAGTCTTTTTCTTTCATTCTCGTTCACGAAGACCGCCTTTAGATAAGGTGAATGCCATGCTGTCATTTGCATATACACTACTTGCGAATGATATGGCAGCAGCACTGGAATCCGTTGGTCTTGATGCATATGTTGGATTTTTACATCGTGATCGTCCGGGAAGAGCTTCATTAGCCTTGGATGTTATGGAAGAGTTAAGGGGAATTTATGCCGATCGGTTTGTTGTTTCAATGGTTAATAAGAAAACAATCAAAGAGGAAGATTTTCTACGTAAGGAGAATGGTGCGGTTATTATGACGGATGATGGAAGGAAAAAGTTTCTATCAGCTTGGCAAACGAAAAAGCAAGAGAAGATGACGCATCCTTATTTAGGAGAAAAAATAACATGGGGATTGGTTCCTTATGCGCAATCACTATTGTTAGCACGCTATCTACGGGGAGACTTAGACGAGTATCCACCATTTTTGTGGAAGTAGGGATAAAATGTTAGTATTGGTTACATATGATGTTAACACGTCAAGTGATGGTGGACAAAAACGATTACGAAAAGTAGCTAAAGTATGTCAAAATTATGGTCAGCGTGTTCAGCATTCTGTTTTTGAATGTATTGTTGACGATACACAATTTGCGACATTAAAAATTAAACTTAGAGAAGTAATTGATGAGGAAAGAGATAGCTTGCGTTTTTATCGGTTAGGGAACAATTATAAAACGAAGGTAGAACATGTTGGGGCAAAAGAAACTATTCATTTAGAAGATCCATTAATTTTTTAGTGCGAACCCCAAGTGCACATGAAATCCCCGGGGGATTCGCACCAATAAAAGTGGAAAATATGGTTTGTTTTTAACAAAATTTAGCTGTTTTAGATGTAAATCACCTAATTCCCTATTATAAAAACCCATTTAATTCCATAAACAAGGAATTTTATAGGAAGAAATCGCAGTCGCACCTTTCATAGGTGCGTGGATTGAAATAACGAAATAAGTCGCTGACCATCCATCATAACCAAGTCGCACCTTTCATAGGTGCGTGGATTGAAATCATTGCTTCCTCGAGAGTATTTAATGTGTTTAGTGTCGCACCTTTCATAGGTGCGTGGATTGAAATGCTTGCCCTTTCGTCTAGTAAATCCTCTGGCAACCGTCGCACCTTTCATAGGTGCGTGGATTGAAATCCTAGCCTATGATCTAAAATTTGATAAATTATATGTCGCACCTTTCATAGGTGCGTGGATTGAAATTCACCGAAAATTGGAACGGCCATGAAATAAGGTTGTCGCACCTTTCATAGGTGCGTGGATTGAAATAAAAATTGGTACATTAGGCCAATGTTTTTTTAGTACGTCGCACCTTTCATAGGTGCGTGGATTGAAATTCACTGACGAATTATTACAACAAACGGAAGAAGTAGTCGCACCTTTCATAGGTGCGTGGATTGAAATCTTTTTAAACCAACTCATTACATCATCCAGTAAAGTGTCGCACCTTTCATAGGTGCGTGGATTGAAATCGACACTAATAGATTTGGAGTTGGGTCGACAGTGGGGTCGCACCTTTCATAGGTGCGTGGATTGAAATTGCGAGTATTACCTTCGGCTTTTTAGCGTCTGCAGTCGCACCTTTCATAGGTGCGTGGATTGAAATCTTAGTGATTTTAATTACCTAATTAAAAGTAAGTTGTCGCACCTTTCATAGGTGCGTGGATTGAAATAACGAATTAAAAGCGCTGATACAAGCGGATGCAGTCGCACCTTTCATAGGTGCGTGGATTGAAATCCCGAATCTCTCTTTGTAACTGTAAGAAAAACCGTCGCACCTTTCATAGGTGCGTGGATTGAAATTGTAATTTCCGCAGGCTCATCATCGTCGGCTTGCGTGTCGCACCTTTCATAGGTGCGTGGATTGAAATCATTAATAATTATACATCAGAATTGATACTTAATCGTCGCACCTTTCATAGGTGCGTGGATTGAAATCGACCGTTCGAGGTTTTTTATTTGAGACGCTCTTATCGGGTCGCACCTTTCATAGGTGCGTGGATTGAAATAATTCAAACATATATACCCCATTAAACATAAAGGCGTCGCACCTTTCATAGGTGCGTGGATTGAAATGCCGACCCCCTGAACGGCAAGCGCCCCAATTAAGTCGCACCTTTCATAGGTGCGTGGATTGAAATCTTGCAGACTTTCGCTTAAAAGGTCTGTCCATGGTGTCGCACCTTTCATAGGTGCGTGGATTGAAATCTCGACTACCCTCCCCTACTTATAAAAGACGAAAGGTCGCACCTTTCATAGGTGCGTGGATTGAAATTTTTTGGTTGATAATTGCTTTTGCTGTTGCTATTGTCGCACCTTTCATAGGTGCGTGGGTTGAAATCAAACGGTTATATAAACAATGAAAGAAATATTGTAGTCGCACCTTTCATAGGTGCGTGGATTGAAATGGCACTCTCGGAGCAGCTATCGCATTTACGGCTAAGTCGCACCTTTCATAGGTGCGTGGATTGAAATCGACAACTCGATCATTTTATCCTCAGTTAAAACAGGTCGCACCTTTCATAGGTGCGACAAATATCTTCACAGCATTCATTCAACCCGTTCCGCTATTTTTAGGAGATGAACCATATATTTTCCATCTTATTGCTTTTTGTTAACCCCATGGAGAATGTAAGGAATGATTGGTTGAATAAATGCTTTTCTCGATTGCTGACTGTTTGTTCGCCATTCAACAGAAACACCATACATACCCCAGCTTAGCATGATGGCTGTGTTTTTTAAGGCGGAACTTTCAGAAATGGAGTGCTGCTTTAATAATATGGGATAAAATATGTTCGTTAACTTATCTATAATGATACGAGATATGGTATCCTCATAGCCTGATTGGCAGCGGTGAGCCAATGAATCCCAAAAGTTAGTAATAGCAATAAAAGTACTAATAATCATATCTTCATTGATTTCTTCATAATCACTTAAATCAAAAGTTATATTTGTTATTAATCCCTCTTCTAAAGCCTGCTCCAACAGATCAAACTTATCTTCAAAATGATAATAAAAAGTAGCTCGATTAATAGTTGCTTCATTCGTAATATCCGTAACTGTGATATCTTTAAATTCTTTTTTATTAGAAAGCGTGATGAAAGAATCCATAATTAATTTTCGTGTCCGACGCATTCGAGGATCTGTGTTTGGATTACTCATATATTTTTCCTCCTCTTTTTCAACGATTTATTAATAGTGTTGGATAAGCAACATATCCAACGAAATATCGATACTAATGAATTAAATTATGTACTACAATACGAATAGAAAGCAACTAACGTACCTTCAAGAGTTGAGGAAAATGTTCATAGATAGTTTTTTAAACGAGGAGGTTTTCAAATATGTCAAACAAGGATCAAATGATCTGTGATTTGGAGACGGGCGTGTGCGGTGAGGTTGAAGACAAAGAAATGGAAATGATGGATTTCGACCAACCGGATAATTCAATAGATTTGTACTATGTGACGGATCCTATCTGTTCACACTGTTGGGCATTAGAACCTGTTCTTCGCAGATTTGTGAAGCAATATGGTTCGTATGTTAATGTTCGAGTTGTAATGGGAGGGTTATTGGAAAAATGGGAAGGGTTTGGCGACCATAAGAATGGCATTTCTAAGCCGGAAGATGTAGCTTTACATTGGAAAGAAGTTGGTGAGCATAGTCGAATGCCAATTGACGGTACACTTTGGTACGATAACCCTGTTCAATCTTCCTACCCTCCTTCCCGTGTGTATAAAGTCATTCAAAAACAGAGTGAAGCATTAGCGGAAGTATATCTGCGTCGAATTCGAGAAGCTGTATTTGCGTTTAATCAAACGGTTTCTGAACGCTCTGTGCTTGTTGACATTGTAAATAGAATGGGATTGGATGGAGTAACAATCGTTGATGAAGCTGGGTCTGCTCGTGCGCAACAGTTATTGAATGAAGATTTTCAGCTTGCAGCAAGGTTAGGTGTCAGAGGTTTCCCTACAATCATTATGATGAATGAAGAAAATAAAGGAGTTAAAATAGTAGGTGTTAGAGAGCTGAATAACTATATTGCTGGATTACAGAAAGTGATAGGTGTGGAGGATTTAAAAGCAGAGAGCCGACCTTCCCTACCCACTTTGTTGCAGGAGGAAAGGCTCTTATTCGCGAAGGAAGTTGAGGAAATGTATGATTTATCTCCGACTGATTTCCCTGATTTTGTAAAAAAAGAGCTGCCTACAAATCAATATCACATGAAAGAAGTTTTAGGGGAGACGTATTTATCCAGTATAGAATCATAGATGCCTTTGTGGATGCTAGTGTTGCAGTAGGAGGTAGCAAGACATTCCTACTGCATGCTGTTTTGCGTTATTTAGCATAAGGCCATTTCTGTTGCAACATATTGATAAAAGTGACTACGTTTCGCTTGTTTTTCATAATAGGTGAATAAACATAGGAAAATGTCCGTCTGAAATGCATGTCTTCCATCTGCAAAATGGCGAGTTGTTTTAATTGAACATCCCGCTCAATCACACTGTAAGAAAGTAAAGAAAGTCCCATCCCATTAATAACACTTTCCTTTACCCCTTGATTACTACCAATGGTAATAATGGATTTCACTTTTAATCCGTTGGAGCGAATGACATGCTCTAAATACTCGCGTGTCCCCGACCCTTTTTCACGGGAAATCCATGCTTGGCTTTGCAAATCTGAAGTAGTTACTTCCGCCTTATTTGCTAATTTATGCTGATGAGGTGCAACAACCCATAATTCATCTTCCATAAACGGGCATACAGCTAGTTCTTTATCACTCGTTTGTCCTTCAATAAGTCCAATATCCACCTGAAAATGTTTTGTTTGCTGGACAATTTCCTCTGTATTTCCAATAACTACTTCCAATTCAAGCTCGGGGTAAGCTGTATGTACATCTGCAAGTAAAGCTGGCAATATATACTCCCCGATCGTAAAGCTGGCACCTATCTTTAACCTACCTTTTACGATTTCTTGTTGTTCTAATATATCACGTTTGGTTTGTTCATAAATCTTCAAAATTTGTTTGGCGCGTTCATACAGGATTTCCCCTGTTGGTGATAGTTGCAATGATTTTCGGGAACGAACTACTAATTCTGTTGCTAGTTCACGTTCCAGATTCTTTATATGTAAGCTGACACTCGGCTGCGATATGTGTAAGACTTCCGCTGTTTTGGTGAAATTTTTAACTTCTGCCAAAGTAATGAAAGTACGTAAAGCATCATAATACATGTAGCCATCCCCTTTTTTATTAAGAAAGATAATAATAACAATTATTTATATGTATTTTACTAATAATATTTCGTTCGGTAAAGTAAAAGGGAGAGAGATAAAAGGATGTGAATGTGGTGGAGAATAAAGAAAAGAGAACGGGACGTCTTGCATTTATTCAAGGAATAGGCATTACATTAATCATTGCTATTATAGCTAACTATGTTGCGAAACTGCCTTTTTTATCGATTATGGGTCAGCTTGTTATTGCTATTATTATAGGTATGCTATGGAAGCAGATAGTTGGTGTTCCAAGTCATCTCCAAAAAGGAGTTACATTTTCTAATAAAAAGCTACTCCGTTTCGGGATTATTTTATTAGGTATGCGACTCAACCTAGTAGATATCTATGAAGCGGGAATAAGTGTATTTATGATTGCAGCTATTTGTTTGGTATTTACTTTAATTGTTGTCTACGGATTAACAAGGTGGTTTGGAGTAGGCAAACGACTAGGGATTTTAACAGCATGTGGGACAGCGATTTGTGGTGCTGCAGCAGTGGTTGCGGTTGCACCACAAGTAAAGGCAAAAGATGATGAGACAGCTGTTGGTGCAGCTACAGTTGCAGTGTTAGGAACACTGTTTACGTTAATTTACAGTGTAATTTATACGATGTTACATTTATCGCCGACTGGATACGGCATTTTTACAGGTGCTACACTGCACGAAATAGCACATGTGATAGCGGCGGCTGATGTTGCCGGAAGTGAAGCTGTAGATTTAGCTGTTATTGTTAAATTAACGAGAGTGGCATTATTAGTTCCGGTTGTGATTGTCGTAGGTTACTTGTTTCAGCGAAGCGGGGAAGAAACGGGTAAAAAAGTATCGATGTCCATTATTCCTTGGTTTATCTTAGGTTTTCTTGCAATGAGTGGATTTAATACACTTGGCATTGTATCACAATCTGTTGCGGATTTGATTGTTGCTACTGCCTATTTGCTTATTGCCATGGCGATGGCAGGTCTTGGCTTGAATGTTGATTTAAAGACGTTTCGAAGACTTGGAATGAAGTCTTTTGCAGCGGGGGTTGTTGGATCTGTTTTGCTTGTAGTATTAGGGTACTCACTCGTCATGCTATTTCAACTAAATTAAAACATGTGTTCAGTCGTAAAAATATATCTTTTTAACGTCTCATGAAGTTGGTATCTATTATATCGTATGTGAATCATGGTTGAGTAGAAAAAATAGGCTTGTTGCCAAGTTTTATAGCGAAAAAACACTGTCGTTTTTTTATACGATAAACCTTTAGACTTTCCTATAGTATAATAAAAGCAAAAGACAGCGAGGAGCTACCATAAATGACATCAGAAAAACAAAAAATGATTAAAGGTGAATTATACAATCCAGCTGATCCAATACTTGCCCATGATCGAGAAATTTGCCGAATGAAAACGCGGCTGTTTAATCAAACAATAGAAACGGAGCTAGCAAAACGTAAGGAGTTGTTACAAGATTTATTTGGTTCTACGGGAAATGAACTCTATATCGAGCCAACATTTCGTTGTGATTACGGGTATAACATTCATGTAGGCAATCATTTTTACGCTAATTTTGATTGTGTCATGTTAGATGTTTGTGAGATTAAGATTGGCGATAACTGTATGCTGGCTCCAGGAGTACATATTTATACAGCGACACATCCCTTAAAAGCGGATGAAAGAAATGCCGGGAAGGAGTATGGAAAGCCTGTAACAATTGGCGACAATGTTTGGATTGGTGGGCGTGCTATTATTAATCCAGGCATAAGTATTGGCACTAATGCTGTCGTTGCCTCAGGTTCAGTCGTAGTAAAAGATGTTCTCGCAAATACGGTTGTTGGTGGAAATCCAGCTAGAGTGTTAAAGCAAATGGATAATAATTCATAGGATGTTACAGGCGCTATTATGAAAACATTATAGCGCCTTATCGTATAAGATTTATGCATAAAGAGTCAACAATTTTAATAAAAAAAGGTGTTAATGATGCTCTTTTTAATTAAAAAGTACAGGGCATTCGCAGCGGCTAATTGATGCACACGGGAATATAGTATTGTAAAAGCTTTTAGGGAGGGGGTTTTTACAATGCGGAGACAGCGTAAGGCAGCCTTCTGTTTTCCGGGCGGATACCGCTGGTGTGGTCCTGGATGCAGTGGTCCGGGTGAACCCATCAATGATGTAGATGCAATTTGCAAGGAACATGATTTGTGTTATAGACGTACTGGAGATCACTGTAAATGCGATCAAGCATTTCTTGAGCGGATGCAGTTGAAAATCGATCCTACAACTGTAAAGGGAAGGCATGCTCGTACCATGTATCATTACATGAGATACCAAAGCTTATTTACGTGTGGGTTTAGAAAAATGTAATATGGTCTCAGTTAATAACCATGAAATGTTTAAAGCCCCTATAAAAGAGTAGACTGTTCTATGAGAAGTTTCATCGCGCATGGGATGTTTTTTCAAAAAAGGGTTATTTTGTTAGTTAACTAGCTGAAAACATCCGCATTATCTTAAGATCAGTCACTCTTTCGGAATACTACAAAACTGTTTCTATCACCCGTTTTAAGGTTGTATCAACCTGCCGCTATCTCGTCTGAAATAATGTTATCTTGCTTTAGGCATACCCACTTTAAATATAAGGAAAATGTTCTTAGTCATGAATTATAATCTCATTCGAGGGTGGTTGAACTCTATAACTTTTAATTAAAGTCCAAGTAATATTTATAGGATTTCCCGATATAGTAGTTTATTGTGTATTCATAAAAATTTTTGGGTTTACATGAAGTGAAACGTGTTCGTTTTAAAACAGGTTCATGTTTGGTGATACTTAATGCTGTACGTACTTCATAATTAGGTAGAACCGCTTCTACAACTTCACTATTATCTTTCACTTGAATTCCGTGTTGATGAAGGTAAGAGTAAAAAGAATCATAATAATCATTGGGATCTAAAGAGAAATTTTCATCCTTTTTAAAGTATGATACGGAATAAACAAAGGCTTGTTTCGAATCTCCTCGTATCCTTTTTAAGATCATTACTTTATCGCCGATATTAGTGTTTAAGTACATGGCAAGCTTTTTATCAGCATCGGTTATCTCTAATTTGACATCCATTGTCCGTGCTTTTTCACCTAATTCTCTCATCTCTTCTGTGAAGCTTTTTACAACGGTGAAATTATCTGAAGGTTCAACGAAATCGGTTACAAAGGTTCCCTTAGCTCTTTGGCGACGAAGCAAATCTTCTTTCACCAATTCATCGATTGCCTTTCTTATTGTAATTCTACTCACATCATATATTTTACACAATTCCACTTCGGTTGGGATTTTATTCCCTTCTTTCCATTTCCCCATTTTAATATTATCTCGCAAACGATCTGCAATTTGAACATATAATGGGATTGCATTACTAGCCAAAATGTTTCCTCCTATCTATATGAAGTATTGTTATAACATTATATCATATCGAGTGGTATAGTTCATACAAAATACATAAGAGAACGGAATTAATTACCAAAAACATAAATGTTTAATTGCATTGTCCAACAATGGGAACAGTTGAGCAAAACGAATAGATTTGTTGTATAGAATTCAACAACAGATAGCTTACAATGGAAATTACTCTTATTTTGGAACCTCCTCGTTTAGGGACATGCGGTCATCATAAGGCGAAGTAGCTTTCAACGCCATGAAGGTAAGGTCGTGTCCCATCCCAGACACAGATTATGTGCATTTCCTTTGTTTTTAGATTCATTTTCCTCTGTATTTCTGCGCTTTAATATATTTTCTTTTCCCAGCTTGAAGATATGAATAATTTAGGTAAGGTTTACAAAAAAATATAATATCTATTGCAACCTATATTTAAGTCTGATATTATTTACATTAATGTTATATGGTTATAACATTATTACAATAAAGTAAAGAAGGGAGCAGTTATTATGGCTTATGATTTATATCCTCAAATTGATATGAAGGGAGGTATTGATCTATATACTGGATATGATGAAATATGGAAAAAAGTAGATGATGCAATAAAACAAAGAAAAGCTAATGTTATTACAATAGAATGTTATCCAGGAACCTTGGAAGAAGAATTGGAGCAGTTAATAAATCAGCTAAAACCAGACCTAATCATTCACGCTGATGAAATCTTTTTATCCAGTGAGGAAATTACTGCTAAAATACAAGATCATTTAACAGACGATCGTGTATTTGGAGTTATGAGCAATCATGCTTTAGCTGACTTTATAGACGAAGAAAAATTTGATAAAACATTGGCTAAAATTAATCATGCTAGAGATAAAAAAATTGTTATATATGGAGTGGGCGCATCGTTAGTAGCTCCTTCTGATTTATTGCTTTATACAAACTTAGCAAGATGGGAAATTCAATTAAGATATAGAGCTAAGAAAGTTTGTAATTGGAAGGCCAATAACTGGGAGGAGGAAACGCTTCGTAAGGTAAAACGTGCTTACTATTTTGACTGGAGAATTGCGGACAAGTTAAAGAAGAGTCTATTTGATAAAGTTGACTTTATGTTAGATGTTAACAAAGAGAACCAGCCTAAAATGATAGCAGGACATGATTATCAGATGGCTTTGTCACAGGTGGTTCAAAGACCATTTCGCTTAGTTCCTTATTTTGATTCTGGGGTTTGGGGTGGCAAATGGATGCAAGAAAAATTTAATGTAGCAAAAGACAAAATAAATTTGGCATGGTGCTTCGATTGTGTTCCTGAAGAGAACAGTATATATCTTGGCATAAACGGAGAAAAGTTTGAAATACCCGCTAATGATATCGTTTACCAGCGTCCAGTTTCGTTACTAGGTGAAAAAGTATATGGAAGGTATGGAACAAGCTTTCCAATTCGATTTGATTATTTGGATACAATGGGTGGCGACAACTTAAGTTTGCAAGTGCATCCAAAGGTAGAATATGCTCAAGAAACATTTGGGCTGCACTATACTCAAGATGAAAGCTATTACATTTTAGAGGCTGAGGAAGATGCTGTTATATATTTAGGTGTAAAAAACGGAGTTGAAAAACAGTCTCTAGTAGATGCCTTAAAATCGTCACAGGAAGAAGGTAATCGATTTCCGGATGAAGATTTTATTTATCGTAAAAAGATAAAGAAACATGACCATTATTCTATACCAGCTGGAACAATTCACTGTAGCGGTAAGAATAGTGTTGTTTTAGAAATTAGCTCTACCCCTAATCGTTTTACTTTTAAACTATGGGATTGGGAGAGAGTGGATTTAGATGGCAAGCCGAGACCGATTCATTTAGAGCATGGTGAGAAAAATATTGATATCTCTAGAGATGAAGACTGGGTTGAGAAGGAAGTAAGTAACCAAGTAGTTAAAATCGCAGAGGGCGATGGTTGGACAGAAGAAAAAACAGGGCTTCATATAAGAGAACCTATTGAGACCAGACGTCATTGGTTTTCATCAGAAGTGATGCATGAAACGCAAGACAGCGTCAATGTATTAACGCTTGTTGAAGGTGAGGAAATTATTGTTACAAGTGTTAATGCATCATTTGAACCTTTTGTTATTCATTACGGTGAGACATTTATTGTTCCTGAATGTGTGAAGCAGTATAAAATTTCTCCTCATGGTCCAAGTGTGGGAAGCACAGTAGGAACAATAAAAGCGTTTATTAGGTGAAAATGGTATGAATTTTATCGCTTTTTGTAAGTACTTTTAGTTACAGCGTCTACATGCCAATTCATTTACATCGCCTAGATTATATCGATACGAAATATTCAGTAGGAGGTGGGTGAAATCTCCTACTGAATGGAGGTAGCACTTCGTTTATAGGGTTTTGAATCGTGATTTCGATGGTACGTTGCGTTTCGTCTTATCTATGTTGTGCAAACTAAATGGGCAAAGTGAAGGTAAGGTCGGATATAGAAAAAATAGTCACACTGTATAAGTTGTTGCATATCTTTGTGACACAAAGACAAGCTATATAAAGAAGTATCAAACGTAGTTGTAACAATACTGTAACAAAAAACAATAGAAAGCGTTTTAAAATAATGTTATTATAACTTTATAAAGTTATAACAATATGATGAAAGGAGGTTAAGTATAAAGCGCTACATTTTGTTACACGGCGAAGGGAATGGAAATATCATTGCTTCCTGTGTAAGAACGCATAACAAAAGCAATAATTATCGTAAAAACTTGGATTATGCGAAAAGCTATTGTTTTCTTATCTCTAGACCATAATCTATAACGTTCTTAATAGTGAAAAAGGAAGTGATTAAGTGATAGGAGTATTAGTAACTTCTCATGGGCCTTTTTGCGAGGCTTTAATTAAAACAGGCGAAATGATTACAGGACAACAGGATAATGTCAGTCACATCTCGCTAGATGATAAAGGTGTTAGTGATTTCGCTGCGAGGCTGGAAGAGAAATTAAATGTGATGACTGAAGAATATGATGAGGTCGTTATTTTATGTGATATAAAAGGCGGAACTCCTTGTAATGAAAGCATAAAATATGCGTTAACTTATAAAAATAATCTTGCTATTATAGCAGGAGTAAATTTACCAACCTATTTAGAAATTATAAATGGTACAGGCTTTATGAAAAGCATCTCTGAATTAACAGATTTTGTGAAACAAACTTGCTTCAAAACAATTGAAATTATTGAGATATAGAATGGAGTAGATGAAAATGGCAATTACATTAGTTAGGATTGATGATCGAGTTATACATGGGCAAATAGTAGCTAGATGGTCTAGATTTAAGCCTTGTAATGGAATTCTAATAGTTAATGATAGCATTGCTCAAGACCCGATCCAAAAAAAGATATTTACAAATGCAGCCCCAGCAGAAATTAAAGTTGGCGTTTTTACCGTGAATGAGAGCATAGAGAAAATTAAAAAAGCTAGAGAATCAAAAAAGAATTATTTTTTAATTGTTAAAACACCTGTAACATTGCGAGAAATTGTAGAATCAGGTGGTGATTTTGGGACTGATATTAATGTTGGCCCGATTAGTGCAATAGCTGGTGGGAAAACGGTAGCAAAAAATGTAACCATATCAGAAGAAGATAAGTCTGCTTTTGACTTTTTAGAGAATCATGGAAAGACCATTCAATTTCAGTTAATCCCCGATGAAAAAGCTGTTAAATGGTCAAAAGTTAAACAGAACTTCTAATTTTTAAACGGAAGGAAAGATGAATATGGATCTACTATTGTTAATCCAAGGACTGTTGATAGGTATCTTTTGTTATTTAGGGTCTGTTTCGTCTCCTTGGTTAATGGGTGTTACTGGTGGTTATTATGTATTAGGAAGACCATTAGTAGCTGGTTTGATTATTGGTCTTATTTTAGGAGATGTTACCACTGGAATTATTCTAGGTGTAGCTGTTCAGGCTGCTTTTATAGCAACCATTAGTACAGGAGGTACACAAAATTCAGAAATAACTTATGCCGCATATGGTGGGATAGCCCTTGGTCTTTTATCAAACGCAGATACTGGCGTTGCTGTTACGTTGTCAGTCGGTATTGGAACGCTAGGGTTAATCCTGCACAATTTAATGATGATTGTAAATTCAGTGTGGAATAAAAGAACGGAAAAAGCGGCCGCTGAAGGCAATGCAACCAAGATTATATATAACAACGCCGTATATCCACAATTGTTGAACTTTGTCCTTAGGGTAGTACCTATAACACTTGCTGTTTATTTTGGACAAGGATTTATAACAAGAGTTTTAGATATTATCCCAAAAGATGTAACTCAAATTATGACCGTATTGGGTGGACTACTTCCTGCTTTAGGAATAGCTTTATTAATGAATCTGCTTATAAAAGAAAACAAACAATTGATTTTCTTTCTCACAGGATTTGTCATTATCGTTTTCTTTACGGATAGTATGATTGCGCTAACAGTGTTTGGTGTATTAATAGCTTATATCGTTTTCCTTAGCTTAGGTCAATCACAAATTGAAACAGATGATGATGGGGTGATATAAAATGCCGAAATTAGATAAAAAAGATTTAAAAAGAGGTTGGAGAAGCTGGGCTATGTTCCATTTATCTTCTATGAGTTTTGAAAAATTAGAAGCAAATGGTTTTGCACATTCCATGATACCGATTTTAAAGAAATTATATAAAGATGATCCAGAAGCTTATAAGCAAGCTTTGGAACGACATACGGCTTTTTACAATACCGAACCACAAGTAGGAAGTTTAGTGAATGGTGTTGTAGCATCAATTGAAGAAGAAAGGGCTAACGGCAAAGAAGTTAACGATGAGATGATTCATAGTGTCAAAACTGGATTAATGGGCCCAATTGCTGGAATGGGTGATTCAATTATTCAGGGTATTATCATTCCAATATTACTTTCTATAGGAATGGGGATTTCGGCTAATGGAAATCCGGTAGGGGTTTTTGTTTACATTGTAGGGTATCTATCTATCATTTTAACCGTATCGTATTTATTATATATGCGTGGTTATAAAATGGGAGTTCAAGCTGTTGATGAATTATTAGGAGCCAACTCAGAAAGATTAAGAAGCGCATTCACTTTACTGGGTGTCATGGTGGTAGGTGGTTTAGCTGCCTCTTTTGTAAAATTAAATACCATTTTACAGATTCCAAATGGTGAGGAAGTATTAGAATTCCAAAAAACGCTAGATGGATTTTTCCCTAAGTTGTTACCTCTTATTGCCGTTTTGGTTTGCTGGTATTTGATCTCTAAGAGAAAATGGAGTGCAACAAAAGTACTGTTATTTTTAATCGTAATATCCATCGTTGGTGTGTTGTTGAATGTATTTTAGGACTTCTCGTTTTAAATAGGGACTCGAATCTCTTTATGTAAAAATATTTGGCTACAACTAGTCCCTTATGTCACTTTTTAATGTAGCGATGTAGCATGAAAAAGACGAATTAGTCTGTCTGTTATTTGTGAGGACTGCAAACCATTTTATACCTTTTATACAGTCCCTTATTTGGAAAAAGGTTAAAAAAATTGTTGCCTTTAGCTCTCAGTGGATATACACTTCGTTGCTAAAGACGGAAATCTTAACTTCTTCGGCAATAGTAAGTTGCTTACTTTGTACTATAAAAACCATCATGGAGGTTAAGTGTATATCCACTGTTTATTGCATATACGTAGCTAGCTAAGTTGTTTTCTGTTTTGATTTTATATTCAGTTAAATGCGACAAAAAATGTCCTTTCTCTAATAAACTGCGAATTTTAAGCATTATGATGCAAACTTTTCGAAATTTTTTGGGCTAGATCGTTTTCCCTTGAACTTCCAATAGAGGTATAATTCACGTATAATAAAATTAGTTTACATGTTGGGAGTAAAGGAAGGGAATATATGACAGAGGACAATATAACACGGATATATTTGAACAATAAGGAATATATTCTAATTGGAACGGCTCATGTTTCTAAACATAGTGCGGAACAAGTAAAAGAAGTAATTGAAGCCGAAAAACCAGATACAGTATGTGTAGAGCTTGATGAACAACGGTATCAATCCATCAAAGATGATAACAAGTGGAAAAACATGGATATATTTAAAGTGATAAAAGAGAAGAAAGCTTCTTTATTGTTAATGAATTTAGCGATCTCTTCTTTTCAAAAACGAATGGCAAAGCAGTTTGGTATTAACCCCGGTCAAGAAATGATTCAAGGGATTGATTCTGCACAAGAAGCAAATGCAGAACTTGTGTTAGCAGATCGTAATATACAAATCACCTTTGCAAGAATATGGAATAATATTGGATTAAAAGGAAAAGCGATGTTGTTAACGCAAGTGATTGCGAGCATTTTTAGTAAAGAGACAATTTCTGAGGAAGAATTAGAAAAAATGAAGCAACAAGACACGATTCATACGGTGTTGCAAGAGTTTACAGACACTTTCCCAAAGCTAAAGAAACCGCTCATCGATGAAAGAGATCAATATTTAGCTCAAAAAATTAAAGATGCACCCGGGGAAAAGGTCGTTGCTGTGCTTGGTGCCGCTCATGTGCCGGGGATAAAGGAACAAATACAAAAGGATCATAATTTAAATAAACTACGAGAGTTGCCTCCAAAATCAAAACTGCCTAAAATTATCGGTTGGTCAATCCCGATCCTTATTTTGGCAATTATTGCGTATACGTTTTATGCTAATCCACAAGCTGGTTGGGAACAAACAGTAAGCTGGGTCATTTGGAATGGCGGATTATCAGCATTCGGTGCATTAATTGCGTTAGGGCATCCGCTTACTATTTTAACGGCATTACTCGTTGCTCCGATCACTTCTTTAAACCCATTACTTGCAGCGGGATGGTTTGCTGGCTTCGTGCAAGCATATGTAAGAAGACCGCATGTTCGTGATTTTGAGAATTTATCTGAAGATGTATTTACGGTTAAGGGGTTTTGGCGCAATAAAGTGACGAGGGTGTTACTTATTGTAGTACTAGCAAATCTCGGTAGCTCTTTAGGTACATTTATTGGTGGTGTTGACGTCATTCGTGTGTTTTTGGAAAATTTATAACTATAGCTCTTACCTAAAAGTACGTTTAGCTGAATGATTATTAATTAAGATTCAGTCAATATAGCAAGGATTATAATAGTGTTCCTAATAACCTAACAGTGAGTTTATGTTGCTGTTAGGTTATTTGCGCTAGATAAAAGTTTGAATAGAATGTGAATTACGTAACTAATTAAAGTGTTTCGCAACAAATGTCATCGCTTACATGTGGGTGAAATGTCTTACAATAAAGGTGAGAAAGGAGAAGGGAGAGGGTATTATGAACCGGAAAAATTGGATTGGTATTGGTTTAGCTTTTCTTGTCTTATTTATTATTTTATTATTACCAAACCCTGATTCACTTCCACTTGTCGGGCAAAGGGTGCTTGCAGTTTTGGCGTTTGCGGTCGTTTTGTGGGTGACAGAAGCAGTGCCTTATCCGGTAAGTGCAGTAATGATTATCAGTTGGTTAGCTATCTTAGTTGGCCTATCTCCTACCATTGAAGACCCCACCATCATGTACGGGACAAAAGAAGCATTAGGAATGGCAATTGGAGGTTTTAGCTCAACAGCTGTAGGGCTGGTTGCAGGAGCTCTATTTTTGGCGGCTGCTATGGAGATTACAGGACTACACAAGAGAATTGCGTTGTTTATTATGTCAAAAATAGGCACGAAACCAAACCGTTTAGTAATGGGAACGATTACTGTAAGCTTTGTACTTGCACTATTTGTTCCAAGTGCGACAGCGCGAGCAGGTACCATTATTCCAATATTATTAGGAATCGTTGCCGCATTTGGTTTAACAAAGCAGAGTAAGCTTGCGGCATTATTAGTTATTACTGCTGTTCAGTCCATTTCCATCTGGAATGTTGGAATTAAAACAGCTGCTGCGCAAAATATGGTAGCGTTAGGATTTATGCAATCGGAATTTGGTATGGATGTAGCTTGGGGGAAATGGTTCATGTATGCTGCTCCATGGTCAATATTGATGTCTGTCATGTTGTTTTTCGTCATGACAAAGCTGATCAAACCAGAAGAAACGAACCTTGCTGGTGGCGATAGCATTCAATCTCAGCTTCAAGCGTTAGGGAAAATGAAGCCAAATGAGTGGCGATTAATATCTATTTCCGTTGCATTGTTGTTCTTATGGTCTACGGAAGGCATCTTTCATCCGCTGGATTCCACCACAGTTACCATTATTGCTGTTGCGATCATGCTACTTCCTAAAGTAGGTATCTTTACGTGGAAAGAAGTGCAAGCAAAGATTCCTTGGGGAACGTTGGTCGTATTCGCAACCGGAATATCACTCGGAATGGTGTTATTAAGTACAGAAGCAGCTACATGGTTATCTTCTAACACATTTGAAGCAATGGGGTTAGCTGGCATGTCAATTGTAGCTATTGTAGCTATCTTAGCATTATTTAATATTCTCATTCATTTAGGATTTGCGAGTGCAACCAGTTTGGCATCTGCGTTAATCCCGATTGTTATTGCGCTAGTAACAGGCATGGAATCGACATCATTCAATGGACCTGGACTTGTGCTCATCATGCAATTCGTAATTAGTTTCGGTTTCTTACTTCCTGTGAACGCACCACAAAATATGCTTGCATATGGAACAGAAACATTTACAGCAAAACAATTATTAAAATCTGGTATACCAATAACGGTAATCGGTTATCTTTTCATTATCTTATTTAGTGCAACGTATTGGCAATGGGTCGGATTATTGTAAAGAATAGGAAGTGTTTCTGAAGGTGTAACGAACCGGTATATTTCACGTAACTATAGGAAAGTATAATAGTTTAAAGGTTTGTAGTATAAGAAAAACAAAGTCTTTCGCCACAAGACTTTGTTTTCCTGCTAAAATAAACCTCCAACAGAAATCCTATGCTTGCGTAACATGTTTAGCCTAAGCTCAGCTCCAACAGTTTACAATACTTGAAGGGATCGTTCTCCTTCATTTATTGAAGGATTCAATTTTGTTGCTTAGCTTTGGTGTCCTCGTATTATACGAAGGGGGTGTTTTAGTTTTATCCTCATCTTATGTTGCTTTATTACAGGATTGTTCTCTTATGATATAAACTTATTCTAAGTATGTTGCAATCAAAGCTTGTCGATGTGGCAAGCATTTATACATGGTTAATGGTCGTCCGACATTGCCATAGGAAATATATGATGTAATAACATGTTGCTGTTTCAAAAAAGATAGATATTTACGGATAGAAATTCGTGACATGCCAATTTTATTAGCTAATTGTTCGGTTGAAAATCCTTTATCGCCAAAATTTTGCGTACAATCCCATATTTGCGACAGCGTTTCTGGAGCTAACCCTTTTGGTAACGCAGGCTGTTCAATATCTCTTTCAGGCAAATCCCCTCCAAGTAATTGATCTAATTCCGATTGGCTCAGTTGCTTTTTTTCTTTTACGATTCGTTGTTTTTCTTGATAGCTTAAGAGCGCATGCTGAAATCGCTCAAACTGAAAAGGTTTAATAATGTAATCAGACACTCCATTTTGTAAAGCATACTGAATGCTATCCGTATCCGATGCTGCTGAAATGATAATCACATCAATGCCTTTTTCATATTTACGAATATAGCTCAATAATTCAAGCCCTGTTTGTTGCGGCATATAAATATCGAGCAAAATGAGATCTATCGGTTGCTGTTTAATAAAGTCCCTCGCTTCAGCTACAGATGTGACCTGCCCTTCAAGGTGAAACCCTTCTATTTGTTTTAAGTACATAGCGTTAATATGAGATACCATAGCATCATCTTCTACGATTAGTACGTTGATCATTGTCATCCCCCACCATTGGTATTGCTAGTGTAATGTTAAATACAGTTCCGTTTCCTGCCGTAGTTGAAACGTTTATCTTGCCTTGAAGTTTTTGCACAGTTTGATATGTAAGAAACAGTCCATAGCCTCGATCCCCTCCTTTCGTGGAAAACTTTTTATCAAAAAGATTGTCGAGATGATCCTTTGCTATTCCTGGTCCATTATCTTCTATTTTAATATGAATGGTTTGATCTATGGAATAAAGGAAAAGTTTAACGGTTTTATGTTTGTTATTGGATGCTAAAACAGCTTCAAAACCATTTTCGATTAAACTTCCTAAAATAGTAATTAATTCATGGATGATTGGTGCAGTAAATTCCTTTTTTAGAAAGCTGCTTTCTTCCAATTCAAAGGTGATATTACTTTCTCTAGCTTTACTCATTTTTCCGATTAAAAAGCCTGCTAATGCTGGATGTTTCAATCGTTGCGAAATATAGCCAACTTCTTCATCAAATTGATCTACCATACTAGGAATCATCGTTTCTAATTCTTTATATTCTTTTAAATGAAGCATGCCTAAAATAACATGTAATTTGTTCTTGAATTCATGGGATTGCGCTCGTAAAGCCTCTGTATAGTTTTTAATTCCTACCATCTCATCCAATAGTTTCTGCACCTCTGTTTTATCCCGAAAAGTAGCGATGCCGCCAACGATTTTGTCGTCAATATAAATGGGAGAGCAGTTTAATAATATTTTTTTCCGTAAAAGAGGGCTTCTCCATTCTCGGAAGCTATTCCTGTCTGAATGGTCTGTTGCAATGTAGGCATGTAATTTCTTACAGGTCGACCGATTAATTCCAATTCTTTTGTTAACGCCATAAGTTTTAACGCTTGTTGGTTAACGCGTGTAATTTCACCAGACTGATTGACTACTAAAATCCCTTCTTTGACAGACTCTAACATCGTGTCACGTTCCTTCGTTAACTGAGCAATTTCTACAGGTTCCATTCCGAACAATATTTTTTTAACGTATTTACTAATGAAGTAGGCGCCAATTACACCGAGCAGGAGTTGGAAAATAGCTCCTAATAAAATCATGCGCTGCCCTTCTTCAATTTGATCTTCCACTTTATCCATTGATAATCCGGCTACAACTACGCCAATTTGTTTGTTTTGTTCATTCTTAATTGGCGTAAACACACGCATACCTAGCCCGAGCGGTCCCTTTTCAATGGAAGTATATTCTTTTCCTCCAAGTGAAGATTTAGCGTCTTCTCGGTTGTAAAAAGATTTTCCAACTTCAGACGGAATAGGGTGGGATAAGCGAATTAGATTCATATCTAGAACGACAAGAAAACCGATATTTGATAACGCTTTTAATTCATTCGCATATTCCTGAATGTTAGCTCGTTGCTTTTCGTTTTGCAAACCCTCTATCACAAGGTCAGACTGTGCAACGAGGCGGGATATAGTGTATAACCTTTGGGAAATCGTATCTTTTGTATTTTCTGTGATATACTTACTAAAAAACCCGTTCATGATAATGACAGACAATGAAACAATGAAAATAATTAACAATGTAATCGAGGTTTGCAGCTTCATGGCTCTGCCTTGTTTGATGGGAGATCGTTTTTTCATTCGTTTTCCCTCGCAGTAAAATGGCTCTTTTCATCATTATATAGGACTTTATATGCAGTGGCACATGAATTGATTTTATCCTGTAAGGTACCTTCAGCATGTCGAAGAAAGAAACAGTAGCTAATACCTTTGTGCAAAGATAAGAAAGTATAAAATTTGTTGCTTTGGGATACGGATTCAACGAAATAGCCACGTCTGGCTCCAGCGCCCAGCAACTAGGCGACTTCACGAAAGCGCCCTAAGCTAAGTCATCATCGGTTCGTTCTAAATAGGAAGGCCGACTAAAGACGGGCTTGCCGGAGGGCGCCGGCATACTCCTGTTGCAGGAGCATGATTCCTAAAACTTTCGTTGATTCGTTCCAGTCGCTACGTTGCTAAACGGGCGCCCCGAGCCTTTGTTCGTTGCCTAACAATGAATGTGGAAGAACAAGGGTTCCGCTAATGGAAAGAGTCGATGCAAAACATAATGAACGAGACAACATGACAGGATTACAAATATGTTGATATAGTTGGTAGGGAGGTATTTACATGCCGATAGATAAAGAAACGCAAATTATTGACGATATAATGGAGAAAATTATTACGAAGGCGATGAAGCCTGGTGAAAAGCTTCTATCAGAAAATAAACTTGCAGATCAGTATAACGTGCCACGCATTACTGCTAGAAATGCATTAACAACATTGGAGGCTCGTGGATATATTTATTCTGTGCAAGGTAAGGGGCGTTTTTTAAAAGAAACTGCCAAACCAATTCAATTACATTTGACAGGAAACAGCAGTTTTACCGAAAAGATGCAGCGTGCTGGTTATCGATTGACAACGAAAAATATGTATTGCACAAAAATCAGCTATGATAGTAAAGTGTACGACGCGTTACGGGCTAGCAGGGAAGCAGAGATTTATAAAATTGGGCGACTTCGATTAATTGATGACGAACCGATAGCTATTCATCAATCATACGTTAATCAGCAGCAATTTCCAAACATTGCTCAAGAAGGACCGCAAATATTATCCATGTTTGCTTACTATCGGCAATTGGGATATGAAGCATTTACAAGTAAGCAGTCTTTATTAAGTATTACGTTTCCAACTTCCTATGAACAAAAATTGTTTTCATGCGGTAGTATGGTCCCTCTTATTGTACTAGAAACCGATTGCATTGATGTAGAAACACAAAAAGTATTGGAATATACGAAAATACTGTATCGTAGTGATAAATTTAAATATGATATTACAATGAATGAAAGTCGGTGAGGCATGTTAGAGGGGCCTTATCGACTTTTTAGTTGTCTAGGAAATTATAAAATTTTGCAGCTGTAGATAAACTTACTAAGTTATTTAGCCACGTCCGGCTCCAGCGCCAATCAACTAGGCGACTTTACTCCATTGCCCTACGATAAGTCATCATCGGTTCGTTCTAAATAGGAAGGCCGACTAAAGACGGGCTTGCCGGAGCATGATACCTAAAACTTTAGTTGATTCGTTCCACTCGCTACGTTGCTAACCGGGCGCTTGCGCCTTCGTTCTTGGTTTATAGGGGTTTACTGGAAAATAGATGAAGTTCACAAAAAATTCGCTTAAGTTTAAAATTTTACCTAGCTCTAGGTAAGCACATGTGCGTAATAGTACGCTTTTATCTCAATTTGCCCCTACTCTAATAAATTGGAAATGCCTAACTGAACAAGTCTAAGTGGGCGATAACAGCAGTAAATCGTCAACAAGTCGTTTATTAAATGGTATCGCCTTTCAATTATAAACCACCCTTTACAAATACTTTACGATATCTTAAAACACAGCAACTTGGCAACAAGTTAATATGAACTTGTAAAGGAGGTTATCTGAATGAGAAGGCGAAGAAGATCAGAGATTCTTGTGCAAGCAAATCCCAACCTGGCGGCAAGTCTGGCAAACGATATTAAGCAGACGTATACCTACAAGGAAATCGTTGCCCCAAGACATGGATTAACAATGGTGAAAATGCGGGAAAGCGCACAGAAATCCTTATTCTATATAGGTGAAGTACTCGTTACGGAAGCAAAAGTAGAAATTCAAGGGGAAATCGGCATCGGCATTATACAAGGTATGCACGATGAGGTAGCAACTCAATTAGCTATTATTGATGCAGCTTACAATGCACAGTTACCTGAAACGCTGTCTTGGACGGACACTTTAGAGGCCGCTGAAGCAGAAATAAACCGTAAAAAAATAAGACAACAAGCAGAATTAATGGAAACCAAAGTAAACTTTGAAACGATGGATGTTTAACATTTTCTTGGCATGATCAAGAAATGTAGATAAAGTTTTTCTGAAAAATACACGAGCAATAGAGAATGCAACCTATGGCAAGGAATTGTTTGTTAAAAATGTTAAAAATATAAGAGCAGGAGAGAGATTGTATGCCGATAGATCAAGTTCATGACTTACAAAAGGTGTATCGCAAATTATTAGATCGTATGGCTCGTCCAGGAAAGCTAGCTAATTTACAAGCTTTTCAAGAGAAAGTGGACTATGAGGTAGCGTGTTATGATGCAACGTTGCTCATTGCGATGACGTTATTGGATGGAGAAGTGTCATTTCATGTGATTTCTGAGAATAAGCAGCTCGTCGAAGAAAAAATCGCTGCCTATACTTTAGCCAGACATGCATCTATGGAAGAAGCCGATTTTATTATTGTGTTACAGGACGCTACCGAGGCTTCCATTATTGAAGGAATGGCTACTTGTAAAACAGGGAATTTAGTTGATCCGCAGTATTCTGCTACATGGGTAATGGAAAGTCAAACGCCGTTGTCTAATCAACCGCAACTACTATTAACAGGTCCTGGAATTCAGAGGCAAACAGATTTACATACAAGTTTCGTGCCAAGCATTTGGCAAGCTAGGAGTGAAGCAGTGCAAGAATATCCTTTAGGCATCGATCTTATGTTCACGGATGACATCATGCAGATTGCTTGTGTTCCTAGGACAACAACGGTTTCTGTACAGGAGGTGGAGTAGATGGGTTATGTAGCGGTCAAAGGTGGAACAAAGGCAATTGAAGCTTCTATTGAAAGGTTAACGTACGATCGTTTACAAGAAAGAGAAGTTGTTGAAGTGAAAACGATCATGGCAACAATGCGTGCCCTTGTCGATCAGGTAATGTCAGAAAGTAGCTTGTATTCTCCATTTCTTGCAGCGCTAGCTATTAAGCAAGCAGAAGGTAGTATGGAAGAGGCTGTATTCATTATGCGCGCACATCGTTCAACATTACCGAGACTGCATTATAGTAAGATTGTAGAATCCGAGTCTATGTGCGTAGAACGCCGTATTTCCGCCAGTTTTAAGGACATTCCTGGTGGGCAAATATTAGGCTCTACGACAGACTACACGCACCGTTTACTTGACTTTTCGTTAGCTTCAGAAACAAAGCTAGGAATTGATCAATGGATGAAAAACTATTTGGATAAACTGGAGCAAGTAGTATCTCCACACGATGAAGTATTGTTTTTTCCGAAAGTAGTCAATTATTTACGCCAAGAGGGACTATTTGGAGGTCATGAATTAGATGATACACCTCCGACGGATATTACAAAAGAAAACCTATCTTTTCCAGCTTCGCGCAGTGCTCGATTACAAACATTAACACGTGGGCAAACAGGTGCCGTGACAGCTCTTGGGTATGCCTCTTTACGCGGATACGGTCAGGTGCATCCAACGGTCGGTGAAGTCCGTGTTGGCATGCTTCCGATCTATGTCGGGCATCCGAATGAGCCTGAACAGACAGAGGAAGATAGCTATTATATTGGTGAAATCAAAGTTTCCGAAGTCGAATCGTTTGTCCCTGTCTCTGTCAAAAATGAACAAAATGAAGAGGAACTTGATTTTGAAATTGGTTACGGGGTTTGTTACGGACAAAATGAAACAAAAGCAATTGCGATGAGTATTCTTGACCAATGTTTAGAGCACCCTGAAGCTAGTTTCCCGACACATGATGAAGAGTTCGTTCTATTACATATCGATTCGGTAGAAGCAACAGGGTTCATATCGCATTTGAAACTCCCACATTATGTCACTTTCCAATCGAAGCTGGATAGTGTACGTGAGGTTAAAAGAAAGGGAGAGAGTGATGAAGAATAAAACACATTTTGCGTTTTTTGATGAAGGGTCAAAGAAGGAAATTCGCCGCACGACGTTAAAAGCAGTCGCGATCCCTGGCTATCAAGTCCCATTCGCTTCAAGAGAAATGCCAATTGCAAGAGGTTGGGGAACAGGTGGATTACAGTTAACGTTATCGTTAATTGGTAGAGAAGATAGTTTAAAAGTAATTGACCAAGGTGCAGATGAGTCAGTGAATGCCGTTAGTATAAAAAAGTTAGTCCAACAAACTACCGGTGTGGAACTAACCGACCAGACAGAGGACGCTTCCTTAATCCAATCCAGACATCGGATTCCAGAAGTTCCACTAACCGAGGAGCAAATTTTAGTATTACAAGTCCCAACGCCAGAACCGTTACGTGATGTAGAAGCTAGTGAGTATGTAACCAAACGATTACATGCAGAAGAAGAATATAGCGGCGCGTGGCTCTTATTATTTGAGCAAATTATGAAATACGGTAAAACAGCAACAGGTGCCGATCATCCTGTCTATGTAAATGGACGCTACGTGATGGCGCCAAGTCCCATCCCAAGGTTCGATAATCCGAAAATGCATACATCGAAAGCTTTGATTTTGTTAGGGGCAGGAAGAGAGAAGAAAATCTATGCTGTGCCACCTTATACGGATGTAGCGTCACTTGCTTTTGAAGATTATCCGTTTACCGTGGAAACATTTTCAGATCAGGCATGTCATTTATGCGGTGCAAATGATGTGTTCCTTGATGAATTGGTCGATGAAACAACAGGAAAAGCTTATTATCAGTGTAATGATACGAGCTACTGTATAGATAGATTGAACAGCCAAGAGCAAGTGGAGGTGGAACATCATCATGCATGAAGAACCAATATTGCAAGTTCGGAACTTAAATAAACAGTTTGGTAACGGGTGTACCCATTGTCGTAATAAAGTAGACCGACAGTTGGAGAAAAATTATTGCCCTATTTGTGGAACAGTTTATGCATGTCAGGATGTATCTTTGGACTTGTTTCCAGGAGAAATACTTGGCATTGTTGGCGAAAGTGGTAGTGGGAAATCAACAATGATGCAATGCCTTTACTTTGATGCGCCCGTTACTTCTGGGGAAGCTTTTATCTATAATGGCGAATTAAATGGGCAAAATGTCTTTCAATTATCCCCACAGAAGCAACGGTATATTCGTAATCATAAATACGGAATGGTCTATCAAAATCCAGTCAATGGGTTGAAGATGAACTTTTCTTCAATTGGAAATATTGCCGAAAAACTGATTGCAGCGGGAAATCGTCATGTCTCATCCATGGAAAGTACGGGAAACAAACTGCTTGAACATGTGCAAATTCCGTTGTTTCGCTCGAAGGAAGAGCCGCAAAACTTTTCTGGAGGAATGCAACAGCGGGTGCAAATAGCAAAAGCATTATCGAATAATCCGCCGATTCTATTTTTAGATGAAGTAACGACAGGGCTTGATTTGTCTGTACAGGCAAATGTGCTTGATTTGATTAAACAGATTCAGAGAGAGTGGGGAATTAGTATGATTGTCGTTTCCCATGATCTGGCTGTTATTCGGATGCTAGCAGATCGAACGATGGTGATGCTGAATGGTTCCGTCATTGAAGAAGGGTTAACGGATCAAATCTTAGAAGATCCACAACATGCTTATACGCAACGTTTAGTTTACTCGTTATTATAGGAGGTCACCTATTGTGTATGTCATTCATAATGGAAACGTCATTACCGAAGAAACAATCTTGGAAAATTATGCCGTCGTGGTAGAAGGGGATATGATTCAAGCGATCATTCCTGAAGCAGAAGTCGATAACTACGCCCATGCTGAAAAAGTAAATGCCAATGGGGGTTTTATTTCTCCAGGATTTATTGATATTCATTCCGATTATATTGAAAGTCTTGCTTCGCCAAGGCCGACCAGTATGATGGATTTTAATATTAGTTTAAGAGAAGCAGAGAAGATTTTGGTTGGGCATGGTATTACAACGATGTTCCATTCGCTATCGTTTTATAGAGAAGATGCGTTTGACCATAAACCCATCCGACAGCCTGAAAATGTCCAACGCATGGTAGATGCCATTGCAAACACGCATCATGAACTACATTTAATCCGTCATCGCCTACATGCGCGGTTTGAAATTGACAATATTATGGAAGTCGATCAGTTAATCCGCAATATGGAAGCAAATAAGGTCCACTTGCTATCGTTTATGGATCATACACCTGGGCAAGGACAATACCGTGATTTAGAAGTGTATAGGGAAACATTGCAAGGCTATCGTGATTTATCTGACGAGGCTGTACAGACCATTATTCAAGAACGACAAAACGTCGAGTGTATGACCATTGAACGCATGCAGGAGGTTGCCAAGTTGGCTATTTCCAAAGGGATAGCAGTGGCTTCACATGATGATGATAATGTGGATAAGCTACATCTTGTGCAATCATTTGGCACAACGATTAGCGAATTTCCAATTACGATGGAAATTGCGAAAAAGGCGAGGAAACTGGGACTGAAGACAATAGCTGGTGCTCCTAACGTATTACTTGGCGGTTCGCATTCCGGCAATTTGTCAGCTGCTGAAGCAATTAAAGAAGATTGTATTGATATTTTATGCAGCGATTATTACCCGGCAGCCTTACTGCACGCTATCTTTTCTTTAAGTGATAACGACGGAAATGATTTGCATGACATGTTTATGAAAGTAACGTTGAATCCTGCTAAAGCTGTACGAATGGATAATGAAATTGGTTCCATTAAACCGGGGAAAAAAGCAGATATGCTAGTGATTGAACGAATGGATGATGGTTATCCAATGTTAACAGCGACGATGGTAAACGGCGCCTTAATCACGACAACAAATTATCGAATGAATTAATGTAAAGGAGGCTTTTGGCAATGGCAATGCTGCAAGTAAAAGATTTTGGCAAACGATTTACAATTCATCACTTGGGAAAAACGAGGCAAGCAGTGGAACATATTCATTTTTCACTGGAGCAGGGAGAATTTCTTGGGATTGTTGGTAAAAGTGGTAGTGGTAAGTCAACGATCTTAAAAAGCATATATCGTACTTACCGTCCTGATGAGGGAAGCATAATTTATGATTCGGCACGCTATGGGTTCATTGATTTAACGAATGCAACAGAGCGAGAAATTCTTTACTTACGTAAGCATGAAATCGGCTATGTGTCGCAATTTTTAAATGTAATGCCACGGACAACATCAAGGGAGCTTGTGGAGAAAGCACTGTTGGAAATGGGAGCAACAGAACAGGCAGCTAAAATAGAAGCAGAAAAGGCGTTAACGCATTTTGAGCTAGATCCCAAACTTTGGGACCATTATCCAAATACATTTTCTGGTGGAGAAAAGCTGCGGCTGAATATTGCCATGGCAACCGTGAAGAAGCCTCGCTTGTTATTACTTGATGAGCCAACAGCCAGTTTGGATCAGCAATCGAAAATAAAAGTACGTGAAATCATTGAAAAATTGAAAGCAAGTGGAACGACGTTAGTTGGTATTTTTCACGACATCGAATTTATGGATGGCTTATGTGATCATGTGTTTGATATGCAATTCAGTCAAGATAAATCTGTGAAAGAAGGCGTTATTCATGAAAGCTGACCTGCATGTGCATAGCACGTATTCCGATGGCTCGGATCACGTAGAAAGGGTGTTGGAGCAGGCAGCGAAAAATGGCGTTTCGCAAATGAGCTTTGTGGATCACGATAGCATCGATGGTTTAAACGAAAAACAAGCTTTAGGGAATACATATGGCATTGAAGTCATTCCCGGAATTGAAATCTCAGCCTATGATTTTAAACGAGATCGTAAAGTGCATATCCTTGGCTATGATTTTTACCAAGATGCCAAGAACATGGAAGCACTCTGTAAAACGGTGCGCAATAGAAGGCAGGCGCATACACTTTGGCAAATCGAGCAGATAAATCAACAGGCATATCAAATTGACCCGCAAACCGTGATCAAAATAGCACGACCGAGTAGAACGATTTACAAGCAGCATGTGATGCAGCAAATCACATCAGCCGCTTATGAATCTGAGCCTTATCAAGCGTTATACCGCAAACTTTTTAAAGGGGAAGGTCCAGCATCTGGTGATATCGAATATGTAGACGCGTTTCTTGCTGTAGAAGCAATTGTAGCTGACGGTGGTATCGCTGTTGTTGCCCATCCTGGGCAACTCGATTCTTATGAGCTTATCCCCGAACTTGTCGAGGTTGGCTTGGGCGGTATTGAACGCAATCATCCTGATCACACAGCAGAAGACCACCAACGCATTGAACATTTAGCGCACACATATGATTTGATCATGACTGGCGGGACGGACTATCATGGTAGTTTTGGCATGCCGATAGAGGTAGGGGAAATTACAAGTCCTTCTTTTCTGAGTCGTACGTTAATAGATTGACTTTCTTCAAAAAGAGCAAGAAATGACCCATATGTTTGGTGGTTTGTTTTAAACGAAAAAGAAAAGCTGGCTTATCGCTGAGACTTTATGACGAGGCAGTCGTTTATCCCGATATAAGCTGCTGTAAGCCTTCCATTTCAAGAATTGGAGATGTGAGCGCTGAACAAGTCTAAGTGGGAGTAACAGGGCCTAAATTATTAATTCATTCAGAGGCTTTTAGGTCATACCCTTGCTTTGCTAGCCAAACAATGGGGGAAAAGGAAGTCTCGCTGATTGATATTTTACTTTATCTTATAATGTAAATAATATTAATTTATTAAATTTTATGTAAATATATTGTAAATATAAACTCTATTCAGTCAAGTTATGTTTTAATAGTAGAGGAAAAGAAGGCAAGCTACCCATTAGGGAGGGAATATTCACTTATTCGTGCATACGAAATCGAAAAATTGCTTTATCAACTAATCTATGAATAAGAAGGAGCGTTAACATGAAAAAGACGTTAACTAGATTTGGTGTTTTGCTTTTATTAGCTATATTTGCTGTTGGTTGTTCGGAAGGAAACGCTAGTACGGAAGAGGGAAAAGCAGAAGTAGATAATGTGATTGATGTTGTATGGTATCCAAATGAGTCAGGAGAAGATTTGAAATCCTCTCGTGATGAAATTGGCAAAGTAATTGCTGATGCTACTGGAAAAGAAGTAGAGCACCACTTAACAACAGATTATGCGATTGCAATTGAGACGTTAGTGAATAATAACGCGGATGTAGCATTCATGGGTGCACAAGGTTATATTGAAGCGAATGAAAATAACGATGCAGTGCAGCCTATCGTCGTTCCAACTGGTCCTTCTGGTACGTTAGACGATGCTGTTTACCATAGCTGGTTAGCTGTTAATGTGGATGATCAAGAAAATTATAAACAAGATGGTGAATATTCTCTAGATACAATAGCAGATAAGAAATTTTCTTTCGTTTCTAACAGCTCCACTTCTGGTTTTAAAGTACCATCAGCTGGGATTCTTTCCCACTTCACAGAGCAAGAGGAGTACAAAGATTTAACCGAAGAAGATTTAATGGAAGGTGGCCCTCTATTCTCACAAGTACTGTTTGGTAACTCCCACCAAGGTTCGGCAGTCAATTTATTAGATGGGAATGCCGATGTAGCAGCGTTTTGTGATACATGTGTAGAAAACTATGTAGAAGTAGCTGAAGGAGAAGAAAATGAAGTCGGCTCTATTTATAAAGTGAAAGACGACGCAGAACAACCTTTTAATAAAGTAGTAGGAAAAGAATTTACGTTAATGAGTGTAACACCAGTGCTTAATGCGCCATTTGCCGCAAATATGGATACATTAGGTGAAGAAGATTTTAAAAAGCTTCAAGAAGCATTGACCTCCGATGAAGTTGCGAGTAATGAAGGTATTTTTGTTCCAGAAGACGCTGAGCAATCGGCATTATTCTTTAAAACAGATAAAGAACGCTTTGCACCAGCAGAAGATGATTGGTTTGACCCTATTCGTGAACTTCAATAAGCAAGTCTTTAATCAAGTGGGGGGGGGTTATGCTTATCCCCCACTGATTGTTAGTATACCAAGGGCATAACTTAACAACCTCTTACAAAAAAAGAGGATGTAGATGCTGTTGCCTCACTTATACGCATCTTTACACAATAGGAATGTTGAAAATTTTAGGGTCGTATAAGAGCATAATTTCGGTCTAAGACGTGACGATAAGCCAAGTTTTTCTAAACATGTTTAGCAAAAAGAAGCGGAGGGATTCTCTGCTCACATTATAGGAGGGAGCCTATTCATGGCACTTTTACAAATTGCAAGACTAAGTAAGTCGTACGATAACGAGACGAAGGTATTAAAAGATATTTCTTTTACCGTAAAAGCTGGAGAATTTGTTTCTATTATCGGTCCATCTGGTGCAGGGAAATCTACTTTATTACGTTGTGTGAATCAAATGGTACCTATTAGTAGCGGGGAAGTGATCTTTGATAATGCTCCTGTGACACAATTGAACAAACGTGCACTACGCCAATTGCGTACAAACATTGGAATGGTGTTTCAACATTATAATTTAGTTCCACGTTTAACAGTAATTGAAAATGTGCTGCATGGACGCTTAGGCTATAAGACGACTTTGCAAGGCATAATGAGCCGTTTTACAGAAAAAGAAAAAGAGCAAGCTTTTTATCTGCTTCGCAAGCTTGGCATTGAAGAACATGCGTATAAGCGTTGTGATCAGTTAAGTGGAGGACAGCAGCAACGAGTTGGCATTGCCCGTGCATTGATTCAAGGTCCGAAACTTGTCCTTTGTGATGAGCCGATTGCGTCACTTGATCCAAACTCTTCTAAAATTATTATGGATCATTTAAAGTCCATTACTTCCGAGCTAGGCATCACTTGTCTTGTCAATTTGCATCAAGTGGAAGTCGCACAACAATATTCAGATCGCATTATCGGTCTAAATCAGGGAGAAGTTGTATTTGATGGAACCAATTATCAGCTGACCGAGGAGAAAACGAATCGTATTTATGGAACGGAAATGCGAGAATTAATAACAGTGTGAGGGGAAATGGTCGTGAGTGAAAAGGTAATGCAAAAACGAAAATGGCAAATGACGATAGCATTAATCATTATTATTGCCATTACGTATTTATCTGCAGCAATAACGAAATTTAATTTCATAGATGGGTTAGTAGCTTTTCCAGAAGCAATTGGTTGGATGTTTTCGAATCTACTTATAACGCAAGAATCGTTAGAGAAGCTACCGACTGTTTTAGATAAGCTTGTGGAGACCATTTTCATGTCAATTGCAGCAACGACAACGGCTGCAGTTGTTTCCATTTTCCTTGGTATTATGGGATCAAAAACAACGAGCATCAATGGCTTTTTAAGTACATTTGCCCGGTTTATTGCTTCCGTATCACGTAATATACCTGTTGTTGCTTGGGCGCTTATTTTATTACTTTCCTTTGGTCAAAATTCATTAACGGGGTATTTAGCGTTATTTGTAGGAACAGTTGGCTTTTTAACGAGAGCTTTTATTGAGTCCATTGATGAAGCAAGTCATAGTGCGGTGGAGGCTTTAACAGCTACAGGTGCCACTTATTTTCATATTGTAAATAAAGCCGTCATCCCACAAAGCTTACCGCAAATGATCAGTTGGATATTATTTATGATTGAAACGAATATTCGTAGTGCCACCTTAGTAGGTATTTTAACAGGGACAGGTATTGGCTATACATTTGATATGTATTATAAATCGATGAATTACAATGTCGTTGCTCTCGTTACCTTTAGCATTGTAATCGCCGTAATTATCATTGAGTTGATGTCAAACTATATACGGAAGGTGATTATGTAATGGAAACAGTAGCGAACCCTACGTATATGAAGCGAAAGAGAAATGGACGTATTTCTATTAAAGCTGGAAGTAAATCGGAACGCGTTATCCGTCTGACAATGATGTTGCTTTTTGTTTTAACCGTTACTGCATTTCTGCTTTTTGATTACACAGGGTTGGAGTTATGGACCGCCATTGTAGAAACGGGACAAAACTTAAAAGTGATGTTTTTTGAACCAGCGCTAAATCATTTTACTTGGGCAGAAGCGCTTTATCAAGTTGGGGTTACCCTTGGTCTTGCTGTTTTGTCTACGATTATTGGTGCTGTTATTGCGTTCTTTTTAGCGCTTATGGCTGCAACTAATTTATCGAAGGAATGGGTGACGAAGGTTGTTCGTGTTATTGTCGCCTTTATTCGAGCGGTTCCAACTGTATTATGGGTACTTATTTTCGCCATTGCTGCTGGACTCGGAAGTGAAGCTGCCGTTTTAGGAATGTTGTTTCATTCCATTGCGTATCTTGTAAAAGCTTTTTCAGAGGCGTTTGAAGAAGTGGATAAAGGTATTTTAGAAGCATTAAGAGCGACAGGTTCAAGCTGGTGGCATGTTGTAATACACGGCATTATGCCTTCCACGTTTACATATATATTATCTTGGACTTTCCTCCGCTTTGAAATCAATTTTGCTGTCGCAGTTGCTATGGGAGCTGCTGCCGGAGCTGGCGGTATCGGCTTTGAATTATTTATGGCTTCAGGATTCTATTTTGATCTTAGCGAAGTTGGATTTATTACATACGCTATCCTGATCATTGCGATTATTTTAGAAGTGTTTTCCACCCAATTAAAAAATCGCTATTTCCCATCTAGCGTAAGGAAGTAACTATTTTTTACCGACGGAGGCCTTCCGTCGGTTTTTACTTGTCTAGGAAATTACACTAGCGTTGCATAAAAAGTAATGCTTCAAGTCAAGCGTTAATTTTCCATTTGAGACATATGTAACAGAATTTTCTGATATATGTTATTTGTACACAATGAAAAAAAGACAACAGGCATGAGAGGTAGCCCTTCATCCATTTTTTGAATAGTATATACTTTTAAACGAATGGATCGTATGTTAAATCATCTAAGTGTAACACGTCTCCTGTCTCCTATTGTGCTAGGGTCTCTGCAAAAATTCGCTCATTGTCCCACCTTCGTCGTCCACTGGACTCTCGCTCTGGTTCTTTACGTACTTTCAAAATAAAGGTTGCCATGGATTGATCGTAACCATCCTTTATCCAACGCAACATTTCCAGCAAGGTTCCTTTGAAACCTATTTTATTTTTCATTAGGATGATCAGGCAAAAGGTAATCATTGCAAGATAGACTTGATTATAAACGGCATTTTCACTCTTACCATATAATGTTGTAATGACCAAGTGTTGCTTGATCCATTTGAAAAACAACTCTATTTTCCAGCGGTTTCGGTAGATATAGCTGATTTCTTGCGCACTGCGCTTGGCGTCGTTACACACAATCCGAATAGGCTTGCCATTACTATCTGTTGTCTCTATCAATTGTAATGGATGTTTCATGTTTCCGATTGTCACCATGGCATGGCGTGTGATGGGAGAAGATGGATCCACGAGTAACTCTTCCACGACGTGTACCACTGTATTGGCTTTGATACGCGTTGCAAATTTTATTCCTTTTTCCGAATAGGCATCGAACTTCGCAAAGTTGAAGTACCCGCGATCGAATACATGAAGCACATCTAACTGATAAACAATTAATTCATCCAGCTGTGTCTCATCCGCTGGTCGGGCTGGCGTTAGAATCATCTTATCTAGCGAGAGCGTATCATTGCACAACCTAATTGAAGTGTGCATTTTAATCCCGGCTTTTGTTTCTCGAAAATCAGCCCATTCATAGCCACTAAGACACATGGAAATAGTCGATGAATCAATCAAATGCAGCTGAAGCAATGCCTTTCCTGCTTTCACAGGTCCTAGTGTATACTGTACCTTTTGAATGAGATGACGAAGAATAGCTTCTGGTATTTCATGTGGGATTTGTCTATTCTTACGCGAGAGTTGTGACTTACTGATACTGTCTATACCTACTAATCGCTGCACCGTTTTTTTGCGTGAAACAGACTGACTGATTACTGCAAGATTTTCTGATTTTTTAAGTTGTGCGTAAATAAATAAGCGAATATAGGCAATGGTATCTAGCTTTTTCACATACTTGTCTACCCCTTCTATATCAATCATTTTTTGAATAACTTTTGTATCTAATGGATGAATGTATTCCTTGAATACCATTTTTATGGTATGATTGTCCATGAAAGACTCCTTATAATTTGGGATTTGGACAGGACTACCATACCCTAATTATAAGGTTTTTTTATGCGTTTTTGTATTGATAATTCCTATTATTCTTAGTATTGACACGAGTTGTTTTTTCTTGACTACTTTATAAAAAGTTTATGCAACGCTAGTGAGGAAATTATAAAATTTTGCAGCTGTGGATAAACTTACTAAGTTATTTATCCACGTCCGGCTCCAGCGCCCAGCAACTAGGCGACTTCACGAATCGCCCTACGATAAGTCATCATTGATTCGTGCAACACCGCCTCACCATAATTCCTAAAACTTTAGTTGCTTCGTTCCACTCGCTACGTTGCTAACCGGGCGCTTGCGCCTTTGTTCTGCAGGCATAAGCACATTCTCTAGGGTGGCGAATCGAGTCACGAAGGCAGTAACTGTTTACTCCTTGGACTGGATAATAAGGCTGACTTTTTACACTATAAGAAAGTATAACGTTTTTAGTGTTTATAGCATCCACAAGAATTGGCGACAAGAAACCGATGAAACACAAGCTGGGCGGTTCTTCTAAAACAGGCAAAGAAGGGGGCGTACGATTACACAGCATGAGCTAATTTACGCTTCCTGTCATCCGATGCAATTTAATAGGCAAGGAATCATAAAGTATTTGCCTGCATAGGCTATAGTAATTGAGCACTGGATGGAGGAATGACATGGATATTCTTAACAAAGTAAAGCAGTATCGAGAAGAAGAACAGCAGTTAAAGTGGGAAGGGACATTTGGGGAGTATTTAGACATCATTAAACAACGTCCAGAAGTAGCGCAAACTGCTCATTCACGAATTTATAATATGATTAAAAGTGCAGGTATTACGGAACGAGATGGCAAAAGAATGTATGAATTTTTTGGTGAAGAAATATTTGGTTTGGAAGAAGCAATTGAGCGGCTTGTAGAAGAATATTTTCACCCTGCAGCGAAACGGCTCGATGTACGTAAACGTATTTTATTATTAATGGGACCCGTAAGTGGTGGAAAATCAACGATAGTTACCATGCTAAAACGCGGATTGGAAAAGTATTCGCGTACGGATGAGGGAGCGGTTTATGCAATAAAAGGTTGCCCCATGCAGGAAGATCCTCTCCATCTAATTCCACCGCATTTACGCCAAGAATTTTTTGAGGAATATGGGATACGCATTGAAGGAAGTTTATCACCGCTAAATACGATGCGATTGGAAAAGGAGTATAATGGAAAAATAGAGGATGTACGCGTAGAACGTATTTTTTTCTCTGAGGATAAACGAGTAGGAATTGGTACGTTTAGCCCGTCTGATCCAAAGTCACAAGACATTGCAGATTTAACTGGAAGCATTGATTTTTCTACCATTGCAGAATACGGTTCAGAATCAGATCCACGAGCTTATCGATTCGATGGGGAATTGAACAAAGCGAATCGAGGGATGATGGAATTTCAAGAAATGCTCAAGTGTGATGAGAAATTTTTATGGCATTTATTATCCTTGACGCAGGAAGGGAATTTTAAAGCGGGTAGGTTTGCGCTTATCAGTGCAGATGAATTAATTGTCGCCCATACAAATGAAGCGGAATATCGCTCTTTTATTGCGAACCAAAAAAATGAAGCCTTGCATTCACGAATTATCGTGATGCCGATACCGTACAATTTAAAAGTTAGCGAAGAAGAAAGGATTTATCAAAAAATGATTCATGAAAGCGATATGGCTCATGTCCATATTGCGCCACATGCATTAAGAGTAGCTGCTATTTTTTCTATTTTAACGAGATTGGAAGATTCAAAGAAACCAGGTGTTGATTTAATTAAAAAAATGCGTCTGTATGACGGTGAAAGTGTAGAAGGATATAATCAAGCAGATGTGGATGAGCTAAAGGATGAATTTCCGGTCGAAGGGATGAATGGGATTGATCCCCGTTATGTTATCAATCGTATTTCCTCTACAATTATTCGTAAAGAAGTCCCAGCAATTAATGCTTTAGATGTGCTCCGTTCCTTAAAAGAAGGACTTAGTCAGCACCCTTCTATTTCGGATGATGATAAGGAAACGTATATGAATTATATTTCGGTTGCTAGAAAGGAATACGATGAAATAGCTAAGAAGGAAGTGCAAAAAGCGTTTGTATATTCCTATGAAGAGTCAGCAAAAACATTAATGGATAACTATTTAGATAATGTAGAAGCGTACTGCAATAAAAATAAGTTAAAAGATCCGTTGACTGGGGAAGAGATGAATCCGGATGAAAAGTTAATGCGTTCTATTGAGGAACAGATTGGCATTTCAGAGAATGCTAAAAAGACGTTTCGTGAAGAGATCCTCATTCGGATATCGGCGTTTGCCCGCAAAGGAAAGCGGTTCGATTACAACTCTCATGAGCGATTACGTGAAGCGATTCAGAAAAAATTGTTTGCTGATTTAAAAGATGTTGTAAAAATAACGACGTCTTCTAAAACACCAGACGAATCGCAGCTGAAGAAGATTAATGAAGTCATTGCTCGTCTAATCGATGAATACGGCTATAATTCCGTATCAGCTAATGAGTTGCTTCGTTATGTAGGCAGTTTGTTGAATAGGTAGTGGTCGATGAATAAAGGCATCCTCTTTTACCAAACGAAGAGGGTGCTTTTGTTATATGGAGCTTTATATTATTCGATACACAATGATTTTTCGATAAGCTACTTTTTCTAATATAGGAACGTATAAAAGTGTAAAGGTTTATAGTATAAGAAAAACTACTCATAAGACTTGATGACAAGCCAAGTTTTTCTAATAAGCTTTATAAAATAAATTATGTCCAAACAGTCAAAATAATGCAATAATATTCCTCTTCATGCATAGGATATAGAAACGTATTACTAGTTTGAATAATACGAAGGAGGGGATGCGATGCATGAGGAAAAAGGAAATTTTGTCGTTTCAAAGGAAAATTGGTCCCTCCATCGCAAAGGTTACCAAGACCAAACGCGTCATATGGATAAGGTGAAGGAAGCGATAAAAAATAACTTGCCTGATTTAGTAAGCGAAGAAAATATTATTATGTCTGATGGGAAACAAGTAATGAAAATCCCAATTCGTTCATTAGATGAGTATAAAATTCGTTATAACTACGATAAAACGAAACAAGTAGGACAGGGAAAAGGGGATAGTAAAGTTGGTGATATTATTGCAAGGGCACCTGGAGGCGATGGTCAGGCCGATGGGAAAGGAAAAAAGGCGGGCGATCAGCCAGGGACAGATTACTATGAAGCAGAAGTATCCTTAGAAGAAATTGAGCACGCCTTATTTCAACAGTTGGAGCTCCCCAATCTACAAGAAAAGGAACAAGCTGAGATCATAACGGAAAAAACAGAATTTAATGATGTACGTAAGAAAGGGTTAATGGGAAATATAGATAAGAAGCGCACTATTTTAACGGCGATCAAGCGTAATGCTACAGAAGGAAGACCAGGAATTACGCCAATATATGAGGATGATTTGTGATTTAAAACATGGAATGATATAACAAAACCAGAGTCTAAAGCGGTCGTTTTAGCTATGATGGATACAAGTGCTTCGATGGGGATTTTTGAAAAGTATGTAGCCAGAAGTTTCTTCTTTTGGATGACGAGGTTTTTACGTACAAAATATGAAACAGTGGATATTGAATTTATTGCCCATCATACAGAAGCAAAAGTTGTGTCAGAGGCAGATTTTTTTTCCAAAGGAGAGAGCGGTGGCACCATATGTTCTTCTGCTTATTTAAAAGCATTGGAACTTATCAAAAAAACGTATTCTCCTTCACGCTATAATATATATCCTGTTCATTTTTCAGATGGAGAGAATATGACCTCTGATAATCCGTTATGTATCGAGCTAGTAGGAGAGTTAATGCGTTTTTCAAGTATGTTTGGCTACGGAGAGGTGAACACTTTTCACAGGAAATCGACGTTAATGCGTACGTTTGATCAATTGGATAACCCGAAATTTCGCTATTATATCGTAAAAGAGAAAAAAGATATTTATGGGGCACTAAAGGCATTTTTTACCCAACAAGTTGTAACAGCACAAACGTAAGGAAAACCAATTGGATATTGTGTTGCATTCCCAGTGCATAAACGGTGGTTGCTGTTTGTGCACTGGTTTTTATTTCCTATCTTCCTGTTGTTAGAAAACTTGCTGTTAAGCACATTGTATCTGTATGTTGCAAGATAAATGGAAAAAAACAGTGTCTCTAAACTACCTATTTGTCTTGCTAACTTCCAAAGACTTACTGGAAAATTTCAATTGTATAGATAGCCCGATCCGTCACCAAAGCAAAGCGCTCGCCGTCAAATTGGTATAATGATGAGTCCTCTAAAGGAATTTCATATGTGAATTTAGGGAGTGCTTGATAGGATTTAGAATCAGTTTCAACTTTGCCGGCACCATTTAGTTGTAATGTATGTAGAGGTTCATAATCATCTAGTCGACGTGCATGTGTTTCATACGTGATTGCGGATAAGTCAATAATTGCCTCATCATAATCATTTAACTCTTGTTTGGAAACTTTTATCTGTTTTCCATTCCATTTTTGTAAAAGTTTATTAAATGCTTCAATATCTAAAAATTGCTTTGTCATATTCCATTCCTCCTACTACGATATTTCCCCCTTCCATGGAAAATCATACGTTAACATCTGTGTTTTCGGTGAAGTTCATTAGAAAAACTTGGCTTATCGCCAAGTCCTATAGGCGAGAGGCGTATTCTTATACTATAAATCAAATATTTTTATACTTTCCCATAGTATAAAGAAAACGCCGAAGCTCACAATTTCGGCGTTATAATAACGAGGGCTCAAGCATTAGAGAAATAAAGACAAAGCAATTCGTGTTAAAAATATGAAATTGTATGAGAAACCGTCATAGTCCCATTGCATTTGCCAGTAGCTTTCCCAAAGCACATGCTAGTGGGGTTATTCATGCAAAACGACAACGTTTTTCGCTATAAAGACGTGGCAAAAATTTTTTCTAGTAAAAGGCCTTTACGTCATCCACTTTGAGATCGTAATACTCTGTGAGGGAGATAAGGATTCCCCCACAGAATAACAACGCTTTTATGTGGATGATTGGACCGTTTTTTCACCAGTTGCGCCTCGGAACTTTTTTGTCAAAACGCCTTGTTTTGGACTAAAGAGGAAAGCAGCTATAAAGAATATCCCTGTTGCTACGGCCATCGAACCAGCAATGGAAACATTCCACTGGATGGCAAAGCCATAGCCTAGGGCAGCAGATAAAATGCCAATACCGCCACTTAAAATTAATAATACGAAAAATCGATCTGTTAAAAGATAAGCAGTTGCGCCAGGGACAATGAGCATGGCGACAACTAATATAGCACCTACACTATCAAATGAAGCGACGGTTGATAAGGACACCATGGTCATTAGTAGATAATGAATGATCACTACTGGTACACCAATTAAAGTTGCAAATTGCGGGTCGAAGGTAGACATTTTAATCTCTTTATAAAATAGTGTAATTAAAATAAGATTAATCGCTAATACAGCACCAAGCATCCAAACGGCAGTAGGTCCATAACTCACCCCGTTGATGGTTAACGTATTCCATGGAACAAAAGCAATTTCACCCATTAAAGCATGCTGTACATCTAAATGGACTTGGTCGCCAATAAAAGAAATAAGGACAACCCCTAATGCAAACAAGGAAGTGAAAACAATTCCTATTGCTGCATCCGATTGAACACCAGATGAATGAAGCATTTCCACAAAAACAGCTGTTAGAATACCAACAATGCCTGCACCGATAAGCATGGGAACCCCACTTAAAGATTGGGTAACAAAGAAAGCCCCAACAATACCTAGTAAAACGGTATGACTAATGGCATCAGCGATCATTGCCATTTTCCGTAAAACAAGAAGCGCCCCTGTAATACCACAGGTAAGTCCGACAAGACAGCCGGTTAAGAGAATCCAAAAAGTATAGCTCATGCATTTCTTCCTCCTTTCAGCAATAAACCCTTCTTCGTCCCAAACAGTAAGGAAAAGAGGAAAATAACGGAGGCACTTAATACGATAATTGGCCCGGTAGGTAAGTTTTGTATTGCTGTACTTAAGACAGCCCCACTTACACCAGAGATAGCCCCAAATACGCCCGCTAAAATGGTCATCCAACCGAGCTGATCTGTCCAGTAACGTGCAGAAATAGGCGGCGTAATTAATAACGCTGCAATGAGTACAACGCCGACCATTTGAATACCAATTACAACGACTGCGACAACAAGAAATAACATGACGGCATTGAAAAAGGTAACTGGTAAACCTAATCCTTTAGCAAATTGTGGATCAAAGATACTAATCTTAAATTCTTTGAAAAATAGTGCTGTTAGAATGATTAAGCATAATGCTCCAGCTGCAATTAATTGCACATCCCCTTTAACGAGAGAAGCGGCTTGCCCGAAAATAAAGGAATCAAGTCCAGCTTGATTACCAGTTGCATTTTGTTGAATATAGGTTAATAGAACAATGCCAAGCCCGAAGAATACAGATAATGTGATGCCGATAGCTGCATCTGTTTTAATCCGTGTCCATTTCACAATGGTTTGTATAGACTGTGTTGCTATTAAGCTCGTAACAGCAGCACCTGCTAGTAAATAGGGAACGGATTTTACCTGAAACAGAATATAAACGATACAAACACCAGGCAGTGCAGCATGAGCCATCGCATCACTAATTAAACTTTGTTTTTTTAATAAAACGAAACTGCCGATAACCCCACTTGCAAAACCTAGCAATAAACTTCCAACTAATACCCATTGTAAGTTGGCACTTGATAAAAGAGCACTAAATTGTTCCATTGTTTATGTACTCCCCTTTGCCGCCGCGGAGCCTTGTTGTAAGAAAGCAATTTTACCTCCATATGCTTCTTCTAAGTTAGCAAGTGTGAATACTCGATTCGTTTCTCCATACGCGATTGGTGTTTTATTTAGTAGCAGGACATGGTCAAAATAATCATCTACTGTTTGTAAGTCATGGTGCACAACGAGAACGGTTTTTCCATCGCTTTTCCATTCTTTCATTAATTGAATAATTGCTTTTTCGGTTGACGCATCGACACCTGCAAAAGGTTCATCCATGAAATATATTTTTGCATCTTGTGCCATTGCGCGGGCTAAAAATACACGTTGTTGCTGACCACCAGAAAGTTGGCTGATTTGGCGAGAGGCATAATCTTGCATGCCTACCCGTTGCAGACAATGTTTTGCCCATGTTACTTCCTTTTTGCTTGCTCGCTTAAACATACCAATATGATTGTACCTGCCCATTAACACTACATCTAGAGCATTGGTTGGAAAATCCCAATCTACTTCGCTACGTTGAGGTACATAACCAATTATTTTTCTTTGGCTACGTAAGGGCTTTTTAAATACTTCTACCGTCCCTGATACAGTAGGTAATAGTTGTAAAATAGACTTGATTAATGTTGATTTACCAGCTCCATTAGGGCCAATGATGCCAGTCATCGACCCTTCAGGGACAGAAAAAGAAACATTTTCTAATGCGAGTTGTTTATCATATGATACAGACATATTGTTCACCTTCAAGGCATTCATTTTGTCGTTCCTCCTTTTATTCTGCATCGAAGGGGCTTGTAATTTTGTTTCACAGAAAGCTAGCGGTTCACTGTGAGAAAACAGCCCCAACATGCTTTTTATCCTATACGGAAGTGCGTTTTATTTTAAGGCTTCCACAATGGTGTCAATATTGTGCCTAAACATGCCAATATAAGTTCCTTCTTCTGTGCCTGCTTCACCCATTGCATCAGAATAAAGTTCACCACCAATGGAAACGTCATGTCCTTTTTCTTTTGCTCCTTCTACAACGGCGTTAATCGATCGCTCGGACACACTGCTTTCCACAAATACACCTTTAATGTTTCGTTCTACTAACACATCAATGATTCTTTGAATATCGTTCACACCATAATCGGATTCAGTACTTAGTCCTTGTAATCCCATTACTTCAAACTCGAACGCTTTGCCGAAGTAATTAAACGCATCGTGGGCAGTTACAAGTACACGGCTTTCTTCTGGAATTTCATTGAAGCGTTCCTTTGCATAAGCATGCAGTTCATCTAACTCTATCATATACGCTTTTGTGTTTTTTTCGTAAGTCTCTTTGTTGTCTGGATCTAATTTGCTGAGTCCATCGCGAATGGACTCAGCTGCATATTTCCATAATTCAATATCAAACCAAACATGGGGATCACTTACTTCAGGGCTTTCTGGATCTGCAAGCAGCTTGTCCTCTGGTATACTTTCTGCCACAGGGATGGTTGGTTTATCTTGGCGCATTTCTTCAAAAATTTCACCCATTTGCCCCTCTAAATGAAGCCCATTGTAAAAAATAATTTCTGCTTCGGTCATTTGTTGAATATCTCCCTGTACCGCATTATAAAGATGCGGATCCGTTCCTGGTCCCATAATGCTATAAACATCTACATGATCACCGCCAATATTCTCAACAACATCTCCAATTTGTGCGATAGTAGCAACTACTTTAACAGGTTTTTCACTTGAGCCACTGGTCTCCTTGGCACTTGATCCGCAACCTGCAAGAAATGCGATAAGTAGGATCGTAAAACTGATAAAGCCTATTTTCCTCATCATTTGTTCTCCTCTCTAATTATGTTTACCTAACGCAAAATAACTTAAAAAAAATGACTAACAAGTAGATGTTAGCTCCTTTAAAAATTATTTATATTTAGTCAAATTGTTTCCTTAGTGCAAATTATATGGTAAAGGTTTAAAAAATGCAATAGTTTTATCCATTTAAATTGAAATCAGCGATGAATAAGCTTACTTCTTACTATAGAAAACGATTGGATTACCAACTAGGATGAAAACGAGGTGAACAAATATGGTGTTTTCTAGATTAAACGAGCGAAGTCATCAATTTCTTTTTCATTCATAAACTATAAAGTAAACGTGTAATCTGTAGAGGTTTCTTTCTTTTGGCATGATTGTACGTACTCGCAACGCTGTAGCCTAAAGTCACATAAGAAAAGCGGGATGAAGGTGAAGTCTACAGTATTTTCTACCGGGCTAAAAAGTGAATTGGAGGGATTTGCTTGACAGATACGAAAGAACTGAATCATGCAATTGCAGAAATTACCGAAATAGCCTCTGGGTTTGGTCTCGATTTTTATCCAATGCGTTATGAAATCTGTCCTGCTGATATTATTTATACGTTTGGAGCATATGGAATGCCGACACGATACAGTCATTGGAGTTTTGGAAAACAGTTTCATCGAATGAAATTGCAATATGACTTAGGATTAAGCCAAATTTATGAATTGGTAATTAACTCGGATCCATGCTATGCTTTTTTATTAGATACGAATAGCCTCATTCAAAATAAATTAATTATTGCTCATGTTTTAGCGCATAGTGATTTCTTTAAAAACAATATCCGGTTTTCGAATACACGGCGTGATATGGTAGAGAGCATGACAGCAACAGCTGAGCGAATTGCTCATTATGAGATGGTGTATGGAAAGAAGGAAGTGGAGCAGTTTTTAGATGCGGTTTTAGCTATCCAAGAGCATATTGATCCGGCACTCTTTCGTTCAAGGCTAAGCTATGAAGAGATGGAAGCGTTGGAAAAAGATTCTCCCAAACGGAAAACGCCTTATGATGATTTGTGGGATTTAGACGCAGAAGCTACGAAGAAACCAGCGATTGAAAAATACAAAAAGAAATTCCCGCCACAACCAGAAAAAGATCTGTTATTATTTTTAGAATCCTATAGTAAAGAGTTATCTGATTGGCAGCGCGATATTCTAACCATGATGCGGGAAGAAATGCTCTATTTTTGGCCGCAGATGGAAACGAAAATCATGAATGAAGGCTGGGCTTCGTATTGGCACCAACGAATTTTAAGAGAAATGGATTTAAGCAGCGAGGAGACGATTGAGTTTGCTTCGTTGCATGCAGGGGTGGTCCAGCCTTCTACACGTCAATTAAATCCTTATTATTTAGGATTAAAAGTATTAGAAGATATTGAAGAACGCTACAATCAACCTACAGAGGAAATGAAGCTACGAGGAGTAAAACCCCATTCCGGAATAGAAAAATTGTTTGAAGTGAGGGAGCTAGAGTCGGATATTTCTTTTTTACGTAATTACTTGACGAAGGATCTCGTGCAGCGAGAGGACTTATATTTGTTTGAAAGAAAGGGAAGGAATTATCAAATCACGAATAAAGATTATGAAAACATTCGTAATCAGCTTGTAGCAATGCGGGTGAATGGTGGGTTTCCGTATATTACTGTAGAAGACGGTGATTATTTACGCAATGGTGAGTTATATTTGAAGCATCATTATGAAGGGACAGAGTTAGATATTTCCTATTTAGAACATGTATTGCCATATATTTATCAGTTATGGGGACGTACGGTATGCCTAGAAACGATGATTGATGAGAAGGCAATCGTCTATTCCTATGATGGAAGGAAAACCGTCCATCGATCTTTGTAGATAAGCCAATAACTGTGTTGTTGCACGCATGTTATAATTGGACGTTTATCCTTAGGAGAACGTTCTAAAAAATAAGCTATGCAATTCAGAAGAGAGGCCTCAAATAGGAGAGGGCGTCTCAGATAGATAGGCAGAAATGTGTATGATCCCATACCATTATTGCAAAAAGATTAATTATTCTTTACAAGATAAGAAAGTATAAAATTTGATGCTATGGCGTAACCAAATAACTGAATGGGCCCCGTCCGGCTTCAGCGTCCAGCAACTAGGCGACTTCACGAAATCGCCCTACGATAAGTCATCATCGGTTCGTTCCTCACCGTGATTTCTAAAACTTGCGTTGATTCGTTCCACTCGCTACGTTGCTAAACGGGCGCTTGCGCCTTTGTTCCAAACGGTTGCGGTTACAAAAATAGTATAGACAAATGATCAGAAAATGGTAAAATTTAAGTAGCAGGTAGAGAGAGGAGGGATCCTAAGTTGAAGCAGTGGATGAAAAAAATAGCGGTTATGGCAATTGCCTTTGTAACACTAGGCATGTATGTACCTACTTCGCTAACGCAAGAATCGGTGGAGGCAAAACCTCGAATGAATTCGGATTCCGATGTTAGTGAGCAGTCAAGCACTGTTGTCTTAGAAGAAACTCCTCCTTTCGTCGATCCAATGGTAGAATTATCGGAAAAAGCGAAGGAACAAGTGTTGCGTAAAATGGGGCCTAGAATATCAGAACGTGTGGCGGATGAGTTCACTACTGTTATTCTCCCTAAAATAGAGCAAGTTATGGAAACGGTAATGCTAGATGAAAATGGTGACCCGATATCTCATTATGGGATTACGGAAGACCCTTCTAGCGGATATGGCGAGCGAATTTTCCATGTTTATGATTATCATAAACAGGAAAATGTAGTGAAGTTTCATGTGAGGAGAGTTCATCGACCATTAGAAGGGCATTGGTTTAACTTTCATTATCATTTAAATACAGATCAATTTGAAACACATTATGAAATTGGAGAGATTTTTTGGGATAAAAATACGCCACCAAAATGGATGACGTAACACATAAAGAGTCGATGCAATCACTTGTTAAACAAGCGATTGCATCGACTCTTCTATTTATACTATAGGAAACCAGCAGCGTTTATGTTGATGAGGTATAATTTACACTATAGAAAAGTAGAATGCTTTTAAGGTTTTTCTCGTATTAAGGTACTTTTAATACAATAAGCTACTTTTGGAAGTGCGCTGATTATCCTTATAGGAATAAACACTTTATCGTGAGCTTATTGGTTTATTTCTTGTAGTACTTCACCAATGGGACGATTATGAATGAGTTGATCGGCATAGCGGTCTAATTCTGTCGGCTCTCGATTGACAATAACTAACTTAGCGCCATTTTCTTTGGCAATCAGCGGAAATTGATTGGCGGGGGTTACGCTTAAAGAAGAACCAAGTACAATAAATAAATCCGCTTTTTCTGTTTCTTCTAACGCAAATTGAAAGGCGTCCATCGGTAAGGTTTCCCCGAACAGAACAATGGAAGGTCGAAGAACCCCTTGGCAAGAACAGTAGTAATCTTTATTTACATATTCCTCACTACTATATTCTTTTCCACAAGATTGACAGTGTAGCTTTTGCAGCGTTCCATGTAGTTCAGCGACCCGCTTATTCCCAGCTTGTTGATGAAAGCCATCTACGTTCTGGGTAATGATTGATTTAATACATCCTTGTTTTTCCCAATCGGCTAAAATATAGTGCCCTTTATGCGGCTGATATGTTTTAACACCTACTACTCGTTCTCGGTAAAATGCAATAAATGCTTCGACGTTAGAGTTTAGTGCATCAGTGGAGGCAATCTTACTAGGGTCTTTTTGTCTCCATAGACCTTTGTTAGCAGAGCGGAAATCAGGTAACCCACTTTCTGTTGACATGCCAGCTCCTGTGAATACAACCGTGTATTTCGCTTCTTGTAACCATTCTTTAAGCAACATGCTTCCCCTCCAAGTTTATTCTTTTACACGAACTATTATACTAGAATAACGGCTCAACGCCCAACATTCTTAATAATTAACGATACTATGGTTATACATGTCAGAATAAGCTTTTCTACTTTTTAGCATGCGATCGTAATCGAAATGGTGCAATAATCAGTACAACAATTAAAAATAAACCCATATATCCAATAAAAGGATAAAAAAACGATACTAATTTGGTAAAACCTACAAAGCTAAGTGCAAATGCAAGCAAAATAGTGACGATACTAAAGCGACGAAAGGCTGGTGTTCCACTTGGTTTAAATCGCGCGCTAAAAGAAAAGAACATACTAACTGCCGTGTTAAAAATCATCCCAAACAGAATTACAGAGTACACCATTCCTAAAATAGGAGACATCTCGTCCGCAATTTTTAAAATGGGCATTTCATAATTAGCTACAAGCTCCATATTGGAAAAGATAGCTAAGTGGTTAAACAGTATTAATATTCCAATACCTAAACCACCTAACAAACCGCCAATAGTGGCTTTGCTTCTATTAGGTTCAGCTCCTCCCATCACTAGCGCCATAGATGCACCTAAAGCAATGTTATAGGAAACGTAATTGACAGCAGAAAGCAACCAATTTGATACAGCTGAAGTTTGTTCTAAAGCAATAGGCTCCATTTTTGCGAAGGACTGGTTCATGGTTAATAAGCTATAAATAGAAATAAGCATTACCATGAAGATGAGGAATGGAGCAATACTAGCAATAATTTGCACAACGCGATGAATATCGAGCATGACAGTAAGCATAACGATTATAGTCATGGTTGTAATCCCAACAAATGCAGGTAGTCCAAATTGTTGGTTGAAAATGGAGCCAGCACCAGCGATCATAACAACACCGACGCCGAATAATGTTAACACAATAATATAATCGACGATCACACCTAAATGTCGACCGCTAATAAAATAGATAACATCCCGATGAGAGGTGGTTTGTGTTTGGCTCCCTAAACGAGTTAATATCATACCTAAATAAGTAAATAAAGCCGTTGAAACAATAACACCAATTGTTCCAATGTAACCGAAGCTAGTAAAGTATTGTAATATCTCTTGCCCAGAGGCAAATCCAGCCCCCACAATGATACCAATAAATGCACTGGCTATTTGTAATATTTTCTTCATGGAAACGCCTCCGTATAAGCAATCCTATATGCTATCATGATGATATTTTACATCCCGATAAGGGCTGTAAAATATGTGCAGATTTATACCGGATATAAGGTGCTGTAAGACTCCCACACTTCAAAAATTGGAAGATGAGACCTGAACACGTCGAAGTGGGAAATAACAGCAACTAAATCCTCTTTTTCGTGGTCTAGGAAATTATAAAATTTAGCAGCTGTGGATAAACTTACTAAGTTATTTAGCCACGTCCGGCTCCAGCGCCCAGCAACTAGGGGACTTCACGAATTGCCCTACGATAAGTCATCATCGGTTCGTTCCTCACCGTGATTCCTTTATCTCAGTTGATTCGTTCCACTCGCTACGTTGCTAACCGGGCGCTTGCGCCTTTGTTCTAAGAGGCCTTTAGGTCATACCCTTGGGCTATTAAACAATCCTTGTGGAATAAAAGAAAAAGTCCACGGATTGAAGTTTCACTGTATGCTTTTGAAGTAGTAAGCCATCCGTGTGAGGAAGACTGATCTTTTACTAAATGAAGCTTGCTGCTTTGAAACAGAATTTCCCCTATTTTTCCCCAAATCAAAAAATGGCGCTTCATTATCATATCACATTTTTTACTGCAAATAGAAATTGTATTAGCTCATTTTTTTCTAAGAATAGTAGGTTTGTTATACTTTATTCCATAAAAAGGAAAAACAATCGCCTCTTCATGATAGTATGACTTTATATTCCGTGAAAATCCATGTATGATAGAAAGAAGATATACAAACGCTAGTAAATGAGTTATTTGGTATACATAAGGGGGCATATAAAGGTGATCATTGCGATCATTGCTTTATTATTCGTATCATTTTTCTTCTCTGGTAGTGAGACAGCTTTAACTGCCACAAATAAAATGAAATTACAAACAAAAGCAAGTCATGATGATAAACGGGCAGATAAATTGCTTCAATTAGTTTCAAAGCCCGAGCAATTTATTACGTCAATATTAATTGGGAATAATATCGCAAATATTCTTTTGCCTACATTGGTAACCATAGTCGCAATGGAATACGGAGTAAATGTCGGGCTAGCATCCGCTATATTGACTATTACGATCATCATCTTTGCAGAGGTAATACCAAAATCTGTGGCAGCTGCGTTTCCTGATCGGATCGCCTACATTGTTTATCCCGTAATTCGAGCTGTTGTTTTCATTTTTCGACCGTTAACGATGTTGTTAAATGCAATCACAGGCTTCATTATTAAATATTTATCAAAAGGTCAAGAATCTGATGCATCGGTATCTCGAGATGAAATCAGAGCAATGGTTGATATTGCGCGTACAGAAGGGATATTCAAGCAGGATGAATCACATCGGATTAAAGGTGTGCTTGAGTTTAGTAATTTAAATGTAAAGGACGCCTTAAAAACGCCAAGAGTTGATATTGTAGCACTACCTAGCGATTCGGATTTTGAGGAAGTACGTAACATAGCAATTCAAAACCCTTTTACACGATATCCTATTTATGAAGAGGATATGGATACGATAATAGGTGTCTTTCATTCAAAATATTTGTTGTCATGGTCAATGGAACCAGATAAAGCACTCGAATCTTTTAGTGATATGAATCCATTGATCGTGTTTGAATTCCACTCTGTAGATTGGGTTTTTCGCAAAATGATTCAAGAAAAAAAGCATATGGCAATTGTGTTAGATGAATATGGTGGTACAGAAGGTATTATTACACATGAAGATATTATTGAACTTTTAATTGGATTAGAAATAGAGGATGAAACCGACCGAGGTAATGAACCACTTGTAGAAAAAGTGACAGATACGGAAATTATTTGTAATGGCAAAATTTCCTTGCATCGACTAAATACTATTTTTCACATAAACATTATAGATGACGAGGATGTCTTGGCTGGTTACTTGTTAAAAAAAATGCATCGTTTTCCTCATGAAGGAGAAGAATTTCAAGATGACCAATTAACGTATCGCATCTTAGAAGTTGACGAACGTATGATTAAACGGGTACAAATATTGAAAAACGCGAAAATAGATGAAGAAAGTCAAACATAACTAGAAAGCTTTTATTCGTTCTTTAGCAAAATTAGAAAAACTTGCTTGCTGGTAATTACACTGCAAACTATCGTGGAGGAGGAACAAAAGTGGAATACGATACAAAAGTTATTAATCGAATGAAACGAATAGAGGGACAAATCAGAGGATTGCAACGAATGATGGAGCAAAACAAGGATTGTCGTGAGGTTGTTGCACAAATGTCAGCAGCTAGAAATGCTATCGATCGCACAGCGGCATTAATTGTTAGCCAAAATTTAGAGCGTTGTATCCGTGAAGAACAAGAAAAAGGTGGCAACACCGACGAATTAATTCAGGAAGCAGTGCAGTTACTTGTGAAAAGTAGATAAAACAAATAAGCTAATATCAAAAGGGGATGTAAATCACTTCCTCCTTTGATTGCATTCTATATATAAGTGTATTATTATATACTTATTAGAGGTGGTGAAATGAAGTTGGATAAACCAATCTGGGATCTAGAGCGTGCCTCGGTGGTGTTTAAATTGTTAGCAGATCGCACAAGGTTGACGATAATGAAAATTTTAGAGTACCAAGAGTGTTGTGTGTGTGAACTTGTAGAAATATTTCAAGTAAGTCAGCCTTCAATTAGTCAACATTTACGCAAGTTAAGAGATGCTGGTTTAGTACAAGAAGAAAAAAGAGGGCAGTGGACGTATTATGCTTTGAATGAAGAAAGTAACGATTTTCCTATGGTACAGACTATTTTGAAACAACTCCCTGATCAAGGAACGAAACTGAAAGCAGTGCAACAAAAAGGGGATTTGCACTGTTCGTCATAGGAGGTAATTTATTTTGTCATCATCGATTTTACTAGCATTGAGTCTATTTATCGTTACTTTAGTATTTGTCATTTGGCAGCCTAAAGGGCTGTCTATAGGTTGGTCTGCATGTGGCGGAGCGGTATTAGCCTTAGTCTTAGGAGTAGTAGATCTACAAGATGTACTTGAAGTAACGAATATTGTTTGGAATGCAACGTTTGCCTTTATTGCAATTATTCTAATCTCTCTTGTTCTAGATGAAATTGGGCTATTTGAATGGGCCTCCTTACATATGGCTAAAATGGCTAAGGGGAATGGCGTAAAAATGTTTGTCTACGTTAGCATTTTAGGATCTATTGTTGCGGCATTATTTGCTAATGACGGTGCTGCTTTGATACTAACACCGATTGTATTAGCGATGGTACGTCACTTGCATTTTCAAGAAAAAATGATTTTTCCATTTGTTATAGCGAGTGGATTTATTGCAGATACGACATCATTGCCATTTGTCGTTAGTAATTTAGTCAACATTGTATCTGCTGACTTTTTTGATATTGGTTTTGTAGCGTATGCGTTTAGGATGTGGTTACCAAATCTCGTTTCACTTATTGCAACTATCAGCATACTATTTGTTTATTTTCGAAAAAGTATTCCTCGTACTTATTCGCTTGATCAACTGAAGCAACCAAAAGAGGCAATTCAAGACAAGAGATTGTTTCGCCTATCTTGGTATGTGCTGACAGTACTATTAATTGGTTATTTCGCAAGCGAGTTTATTGGCATTCCTGTTTCTATTGTAGCTGGGGCAATTGCTATCATTTTTCTTATATTGGCTCGTAAAAGTAAAGCGATTCATACAGCAGCCATCGTAAAGAGTGCACCATGGAATATCGTATTTTTTTCTATTGGGATGTACGTTGTTGTATATGGCCTGCGAAATGCCGGGCTCACCGATCTGTTAGCAAAAGTGATACAAGTAAGTGCAGATCAAGGGTTATTTGTAGCAACAATGACGATGGGGGGAATAGCGGCCGTCTTATCGTCCATCATGAATAATATGCCGACAGTCATGATTGATGCGCTTGCCATAGCGGAGACGAATACATCTGGTGTGATTCGTGAAGCTTTAGTCTACGCTAATGTTATTGGTTCTGATCTGGGTCCAAAGATTACCCCAATTGGTTCTTTAGCAACATTGTTATGGCTTCATGTGTTGGCACAAAAAGGGATAAAAATTTCATGGGGTACGTATTTAAAGACGGGAATCGTATTAACCATTCCTATCCTACTCATAACATTAACAGGACTTTATGTAAGTCTATTACTATGGTAAGGAGTTCGATATAATGAAGAAAAAATTGGTATATTTTTTATGTACAGGAAACAGTTGCAGAAGCCAAATGGCGGAAGGATGGGCGAAATATTACCTTGATGAGAAAGAATGGGAAGTAAAAAGTGCTGGAATTGAGGCACATGGGCTAAATCCGAAAGCTGTAAAAGCAATGCAAGAAGTAGGGATTGATATTTCTTCCCAAACTTCAGATGTTATTGATTTAGATCTCATTCATCGTGCCTATTTTGTTGTCACGCTATGCGGCGATGCCAAAGATAATTGCCCAACAATACCGCCACATGTGACACATGCGCATTGGGGATTTGATGACCCAGCAAAGGCAGAAGGAAGCGAAACAGAGAAAGGCTTCGTTTTCCAACGAGTGCGAGATGAAATAGGCGCCCGTATCAAACAATTTGCGAAAATAGAAGCAAACGATTAGGTTACATTCATTGATAAATTCTAGAACGATACATTAGAAAATAGGGAATGCGGGATGAAATGAGGAACGGCAATGGTGAAGGGCGTAAGGAGAAAGGTGTTGTACAGTTTATTTGTTTTAGCGCATTACCTAACAAAACGAAGGCTTAGGCATGAAGAAGTAGTAATAGCCTTCGTTTTGCACTATAGGAAAGTATAAAAGTTTATAGAATAAGAAAAACTCCTCTATTTAAGCATGGATTGGAAGCTTAACCGTAAAAATATTTCGATCCTTCACTGTATCTATTTGAATACTCCCACCATGCTGGTCGATAATTTCTTTCGTAATGGCAAGTCCTAATCCAGCTCCGCCTGTGTCTCTACTGCGGGAGGATTCAAGACGATAAAATCGTTGGAAAATCAATTCTCTTTCTTTGTTTGGGATTGGTTCACTAGGTCCGGAAACAGCAATATAATAGCCGTTATTTTGTTTTTGTCCGGTAATACGAATAGATCCTTTCCCCTTATAGTATTGAATCGCATTGTCTAAGAGATTACTTATGACTTGCTGCATTCCTTCTGCGTGGACATATACATCTGCTACTTCCGCTTGTAGTTCCAATTTGATCCCCGTTTGTTTTAGTGTCCAATGGAACATAGAAACACACTGCTCCAGAAGTGGTTTTACTGCCTGCATTTCTTTTCGGTTGTATGTGCTTGCATTCGTATAGTCCCATTGCTTTAACTGATCAAATTGGTCTAGCATCGAAGTAAGGCGTTGTGATTCTTGATAAAGCGCTACAAATAACGCTTGATTTCCCTCTATATCACCTGACTTCAATGCAGACAGATACCCATTAAGATTAGATAACGGTGTACGAAATTCATGGGAAATGTCGGAAACAAGCTTTTTTCGATCTGTTTCATTACGGTTCAGTTGCTCCATGAGTTGATTGTATTGCTGTACAAGTTGCCCGATTTCATCATTTCGGTAAACGGGAATAGGGTCTGGATATTTTCCGATTTGTAGCAATTGGGTTGCTTCCATTAATTCATGAATAGGCTGCAGTAATCTTTTAGATAAATAATAATATAAAATAGAAGCGACAACGATGGCGATGATAACAAATATCCAAACATAATTTAACAACGTTTGGTTAAATTGCTGTTGTCGTAGTTCATCGAGGTTTCCTACCCCAGCAGCTAAAAAACAAGCCGTATTATATAAAGCCCAACCGCTAATCCATAAAGCGACCCCTATGACAAAGAAATGTAAAAAAGTTAATCGCCATAGAAAGCTGACAGGCGCCAAGTTTATGAGTTTACGATGAATTTTGGACAAATTTATACCCCATTCCACGAACGGTTTGAATCCGTTTTGGCTTCGCTGGTTCTTCTTCAATTTTTTCCCGCAGTTTCTTAATATGTGCATCAATGGTTCGGTCTAATACCGTACTCTCTGCGTTAGGGTAGAGTTCTGTAACAAGTTGCTCTCGCGATAAAACATTATTTGGATGTTGCATAAACAGATAGAGAAGATTAAACTCAAAATTAGTTAGCTGTATGGACTTATTATGAAGCCATACCTCTCCTTTTCGCGGCTTAATGCAAAGTCCATCATAGACTATTTTTTGGCAGTAACTCCCTGTACGTCGCAATACTGCTTCTACATGTGCTATCAGTTCATTCGCATCAAATGGCTTTGTCATATAGTCGTCTGCCCCAATTTTTAGTCCTGTTATTCTATCTTCAATACTCGTCTTAGCAGAAAGCATAATAATAGAAACTTCGCCGTTTTCTTGTTGTTTTACCCATTCACAAAACTCCTCACCACTTACTTTCGGAAGCATTAAATCGAGGATGATGAGGCATGGGAGGTGCTTTATAAATACAGCTTTCGCTTCCTCTCCATCTGAAGCTTCTACAACACAGTATCCATTTTTTTCTAAATAAATGCGCACTAAATTACGTATCATTCTATCATCTTCAACGATCATAATTGTTTGCTTCATGATCTCACCTCAACCTTAGTGTAACGCAGTTGATGGAAAAAGTGATACTAGAAAGCTGCCGTTAGAGAAAGAAATTACTTTGAAGTGATCTTGATTTGATTCGTTCCAGTCGCTACGTTGCTAACCGGGCGCCCCGAGCCTTTGTTCTATTTGTTTCGTACAGCTTTCTTTACTCCATTTTTTCAAACTCTTGTACCATTAGATCATAGTTCATAGCTCCAAATGCTTTGTATTGAATAATACCATTACTGTCGACCATAAAAGTAGTCGGGATAGGCTGAATTTGGTAGGTATTTGCAACTTCTGTATTTTCGTCTTTTAAAATGGGAAACGTAAGTTCAAAATCAGTGACGAAGTTCTGGATCGTCATTAAATCACTTTCTGTTTCTGTTAAGTTAACAGCTAAAATATTTATATCCTTATTTTCATAGAATTTTTGCATATCTGGCATCTCTGCTCGACAAGGCGGACACCACGTAGCCCAGAAGTTCACCATCACACGTTCACCGCGTAATTCGGATAATTGAATCGATTCTCCGTCCATTGTAGACAAATTGAAATCAGGAGCGAGATTACCGACCTCTAAGCCAACTTCACTGGAATCCCCTGTTTTTTCCGTTTCACTTGTTTGATTTTCTTGTGTCGTGATTTGATTGCCACTTCCAGCAGGGGGCGCATCTACTTGTTCTGCAGTATCGTTGGATGACAATACAAAATCGTATAACGCCCACGAGAACATGCCCATTATAATAATAATCAAAATTGCTTTTTTCATAAATCTTTCCTCCTATCCTAAGTTGGTTAACCAAGTATCTTGAACGAGGTTTAATAAAAACGCAGAAATTCGTGGCATGAAGCCTGTAAATAGTAGAATACCCATGAGAATCATGATAACTCCACCGATTTTCATAATAATTCCACTATATCTAACGATCCATCTTGTAGAACCAAGAAAGAAAGTAAGGATAAGAAAAGGAAGTGCAAATCCGATGACATAAAATATCGTGTACCAAGCTCCCTGTGTCGGGTTAGCTGCTGCGACAATTAAAATGGACGCAAAAATAGGACCAATACATGGCGTCCAACCTGCTGCAAACCCCATCCCTACAAACACTGTACCTAAATATCCTACCGGTTTACTTGCAAAGCGAAATCGTTTCTCTTTCATAAAGGAAGTGATTTTTAACCAGCCACCAACAAATAAGCCCATGACAATAATGAAAATGCCGGCAATTCGCTGAATGAAATCTCCAGACTCTCCAGCTAAAAGCCCTTGAATCCATTGCCCCAAGAAAGAAACACCAATACCGAGACTAATAAATATGAGAGATACGCCAAACAAAAAGAAAATCGCATGAATAAGTAGCTTACTTCTAATCTTTACATTGTTATTCGTTTCTAATTCTTTCACACTCATTCCAGTTATGTAGGATAGATAGGCTGGAAAGATAGGTAATGTGCAAGGAGAAAGAAAAGAAAGCATTCCTGCTCCTAACGCTAACCATATTGTTAAATCTGCTGCTGCTGTCATGAAGACACCTTCTTTCGTTTAAATAAAAAAATACAGATATGAATCAACCCAACCATGACAAAGAAAAGTGGGTGGATCATATAATTGAAAATTGTAGTAAATGGTAGTATATAGCTAAGAATAAGTTTCCCAATCGTCCAAATGACGGTTAAGTATAGGAAAAGCATAGTGCTTTGCATTCTATCTTTAACCAATAGATAGATGAGTAAAAGAAGCAACATAAGGATAAAATTACCCCACGCTAAGGAATTATCTTGCCAAACGATATCGATAAATTGGTAAGTAAAAGAAGCTACCAATATGACAGGAATGGCGTTTATTAGTAAGTTTTGCAACTGCAATCCACTTTTTTTAACTTGGTACGTCATTTGTATGGTTAATAAAAGTAATGCAAGATAAAAAGCTTGGGCATCACTTGGATATGCTAAAACGGCAATTGGGTCAGAGAGAAATAATGGCAATTGTAAAATAATTTTAGCCACCCAAATGAATAAAATGAGATTAATTAAATAGGAAATGATGTGTTCTACATTTTTTCGTTTATCCTTACTCGACAGGTTGCTACTTAGGTAGTACGCTAGTAATCCAATAGAAAAGCTGATGACATTGGCTGCAAGGCTCATTAACACCGTAGTTGATGGCATATGTTTTCCTCCAAATTTCAAACGAATCTGATGATAGTATAAGTAAGAAATGTGAAAGTTTGATGAAAGAGAAAAAGAAAAAATAGATGTTTCGTTAAAAGGTATCGCTTTATATATTATTGGAATTTGATACAGATGAAGTAATAATACATTAGAAAGCTGAAAAAGAATGAATTATGTTACTATTATATTAGTTATGATATAACATAATGCTTTACACAGCTTATTAAAAGGAGCCTGATTTGATGACCCTTATTGCAAAGCAAGCCTACTTTAAAATGGAAAGAGTAGTATCAAGTCTACAGCAAGAGGATATCAAGCAGGAACGGATGTTATATTTGTATACGAATAAGGTCGTTACACAAAGGCGCGAGTTTCCTATCGACAATGTGTTAGATTTTTCCTATCGTCCTGTGTCTAACCAAGGGGGAATTTTATATTTACACTCATTACAAGGTGTATACACATATACAGTGGATTCATCTCCAGAAGAATTTATTCAAATCTTTCAGGAGTATTTTAAATAATATAGGGTAATGCCTTAGGTAGGAGAAAGGTTTACTTTACATGTTTACGTGATACGAATACAGCGAGGAGGTTGAGTAGCTCGATGGATTGCTTTTCTACAATAGAACAGGGTTGTTTAGTATAAGGAAATCACAGCTTTCTCCATATTAAATTGGTTATATGCTGGGCTGTTATAAAATGGGGGATTACATATAAGTGGGCGAACGATAGTATAAGAAACACTACAGCTTTCTCCATAGGAATTGGTGACAAGCCAAGTTTTTCTAATTATATTATCGATGGATTGTTCGTAGCAGAAAAGGATCTAAACGAACCAGGCATTAATTGTTGTTATTTAGCCTTTATACTCATAGATTTGGCTTTTCCTTGTGTAGGCTGACAGCAGTTTAGATGTCTAGGTGAGTAGGTTTAAGAACTTCCTTTAACTAGCAATTATTCATTAAGGGAGCGGGGCAGAAAAGTGGAGATCAAACATCTACAGTATTTTATGGAGGTAACGAAGACCGGAAGCTTCACGCAGGCTGCGAATCAACTATATATAACGCAACCTGCGATCAGTCGAATTATTAAATCGCTCGAAGAAGAGCTTGGAACGACGTTGTTCATTCGTTCTAGAAAGAAGCTTGTGCTAACGGAGGAAGGGCAGGTCGTGTATCAGCACGCGAAAAGTATAGAAGCTGAATATCAAACGTTATTATCGAATTTAGGTCAATTTAAGCAACTGAAAAAAGGACATATGCGAATTGGCCTTCCTTCGATTACAAATGGGTTTTTCTTTTCGCAATTAATTGCACCATTTCATCGCCAATACCCAGATATAACGTTTCAGTTAGAGGAAGATGGTTCAAAACGAATTGAAGAAAAAGTGCATCAAGGTGAATTGGACTTGGGGGTTGTTGTTTTGCCGGCAACTTACGGAGATTTTGCTTGCCATACTTTTATACATGAAGGGCTAAAGTTAGTTGTTCCAACGAGTCATAGGTTCGCTCGACGAAAAAGTATGACGTTACATGAACTAGAAGAAGAAGCGTTTATTATGTTTAATAAAGACTTTGCCCTACGTGACAGTATCGTAAAGGCTTGCCAAGAAGCAGGGTTTAAGCCAAAAATTATATTAGAAACATCGCAGCTGGATTTTATCGAGGAAATGGTAGCTTCGAATATCGGCGTTGCTATACTACCAGATAGCACATGTCAGGAGCTGACGAGAGAAGTCACTTCTGTACCAGTAACGAACCCTGCAATGGAATGGAAGCTAGCTTTAATTTGGAGGCGAGATTCTAATTTGTCTTATGTTATAAAGGAATTTATCCATTTTGCTGAAGAAAAATTGCACTATTAAGTATTAGGTTTATAAGCAAAACGAAGGCGTTTCAGCGCGACATAGACTTGGTGATAAGCCAAGTCTTTTTACATGTGGTCTAGTTTTTGTCTCCAAAATGCAGTTCTTTTATTAAGTTGGAAACGGAAAATTTTACCGAAAAGAACATCCTTACAGTGTTGCTTAAAAATGTGGAATTAATTACAGAGAAGCGTATATCTTCTGTTTGTAAAGCGTTTACATAACAGTTTGTTATGTGATGTATGGGATATTGGCATTTTACGCTTACGGTCAACGGGAATTATAATAGATGAGAAGCTGAAATTGAATAGATAAGGTGATACAATGCATGCGAAAAGAAGCAAGGATACACGGATCATTCAAAATGACCAAGTGTTAATTAATGACTTAAACAATTATCACACGTTGTTTGGCGGAGTGTTAATGAAGAAATTAGATGCATGTGCCACCTTGTCAGCAAGGAGACATGCAAGAGTCAAAGAATGTGTGACAGCATCTACGGACTCTGTTAATTTTAACTCGCCTATTCGTCAAAGCGATTCTGTCTGTATAGAATCCTTTGTAGCCTATACAGGAAAAAGCTCCATGGAAATCTTCTGTAAAGTCATTGCTGAAGATATGATTACTGCTGAACGTCGAATAGCGGCTACAGCGTTTTTAACGTTTGTTGCTTTAGATGAAAATAAAAAGCCGATCGAAGTTCCAAAAGTAATTCCAGAAACAGAAGAGGAAAAGTTTCTTTATGAGACTGGTGAAGAAAGAGCCAAAATTCGTCGATTAAAACGACAACAAAATAAGGATTTAGTTGCTAAACTTTCTATTAAAAAACCTTGGGATGAATAAAGGGAAGAAAAGGAGAGGTTTTCAATGATCATTACTTCTAGCTATGAGGAATTATTAGATGCGAAACGTGCAATCGCGTCATTTAGAGCAACTAAACCAGAAGAATATAAGCAATTCAAACGAATCATTCAATTTACGAGACAGCTACAGTTTAATTTTCAATATATGGGTTGTCTCATCATGGACGAGGATCCAAGTAAGTATCGACCACAAGTTAATGATGATTATATATTAAATGTGTATAAACGGGAGATTAACAAATTAAAAGAAGACCCGAAATCACAAGATATTAAGGCACTCTTAGGCGCTTATAAACAAATCGGTTATGGAAAGATATGTGAATTAATTTTAGGTAAACAACCCATTTCTTTAGTCGGCCCAGCCGTTGTATAGATGAAAAACACGCCAGTTTAGCTAGGCGTGTTTTCATGTTTACTTTGTCCCCACCAGCCTGCATACTTGTAAATGGCAATAATTACTGCAGCTCCAAGTAGGAGTACAAGAGGGATAACCCAAGTAAATCCGAGTCCAAATAAGATTGGAGCAAAGGTTACGATGATAATATCAACAGGGGCGACACCAATATAAGCAAGAGCATAATCTTCTGGAGTACGACTCTTAAGTTCAGGGTCGACAATACGTAATAGAGCTAGTCCCATAGCGACAGTGCCAGTACTCCATCCCCAACCAAAAATAGATTTTTCTAACCAAAAATCTTTAAATATATTGGGGCCAACAAAATGGAATAATACATATGCCCAAATTGTTCCGAAGGCGAATAAGAAAAGTAGCGGTAAAGCGTAGTCGATAACGACAGTGATGTTAATTGATGCAATACCGAAAGCGACGAGAAAATCTGTAGCTGTTCCGCCAATTCGCTCCATTACACGTTGGTCAATATATTCATCTGATTTTACTCTCCGGCTAATTGCTTGAAACAATAAACCCAGAACAAAGGCAACACTGAATAGTGGCACGGAAACAGATGGTATTAAATCTGACAGAATATTTGTAATCCAATAGGATACACCAATGACAAAGGCGATAATCGCCAAGTGTAGTACAAGGGGGTCGATAGAACTGGATGACACAGTTTCTTGTCCCATATGGAAACGTTTGGATTTAGGTATAAGCCCAGATTTTAACTCAGTAGGAAGGTCCTTAAAGCTCGTAATAAATTTCGTTTTTCCTTTTTCAGTACTATGCTTAATAAGAAATAGTCCACCTAATACTGCAATGAGAATGCCTACGGTTGCAGAGGTCATCGCTAAATCCATTGCTTCTTTCCAGCCAGCATGAGCTAATCCTTCGCCAATTGCTGCTGCTGTACCATGTCCACCTAAAAACCCTGCACCTAAGACGAGACCGAACCCGCTAGGTAAGTCTGAAAAGATGGGATTTAAAATAAGCAATGCAAAAAGAACACCAATCCCCCACATGGATAGGGTAAGGATCATGGAATAAGAGAACATATTGCGAACGCGGTGAAACACTTCAGATAAGTGTACTTTTGCTGCGCCAATTGGGATAGCAGCAAAAATGACAGCAATGAGTAACCCAGGATAAGCGCTAAATTGATTGGAGAAAGGTAATATACCAAAGCCACTTGGACCAAATGCAAGTCCGAGAAATCCTGCAATCATACTAGCAGGTAGAAATAAAGCTTGAATCCATTTTACTTTTGCTCGTAAAATAGTTCCGACCAAAAGTAATCCAGAAATAATGCTAAGATCAATCATGAAAGACCAAATTGTGAAATTTTCCAATAAAATTCCCCCTTATCGAAATTTTTGTAAAATAATAATTAGAGTTTGTTGCGAAATGTGTACGAAATTAATGATGACTTACTAATAATGCGAGGTTTTCAAGCGTGCAGGCAACTCATTATATCATAAAATGACATGTTATGGGCCTTTTCGATAAATGATGTAATGTTGTTAATAATAGGGGAAATTTGATAAAAGCATCGGTTTTTGTAAAATGCTGTATAAGGAGCAATTTTCTGTCGGTAAATGAATTCTGGAGATAAGGTACGGACTTCCATAAATTATAATCGAGAATTTTACAAGCCGTTTAGGGGAAAGATCCCTTAACGGCTTCTTGAAAATGCACTTGTTAATGGTTGATTCTACCAGCCGTATCTCTTTGCATCCCATCTATTTTCAATGATTTCTTGTTTCTTTATGACTAAGGTTTCATGGGCGACGTCTTTTTCTACATTAAGCCCAGGATATAAAGCGGAATTACTGCCAACTTTGACACCTGGAAAGAAAACGTTATTAATACCTGTGCGAGTATAATCTCCTATAAAAATCGCATTTGAATTCTCCGGCGTGTAAATCCGACCTGTCATGTTGTGCGGCTGTTTTGTATCATTAAATCTTAAAATCCCAGCTACGCACGCTGCTGCAATGTCGACATATCGTCCGATGACACCAAACATCTCGCTATAATGAACAGCAGAAACGCCTTTCATAGAAACCCCTTTAAATTCTGCATTATGTCCAAATTTATTCTCTTTGCCGATGACAGTTGGTCCTTCCATTTTTGCGTGGTCCTTCACATAAGAATGGTCGCCAATGAGTATGTTTCCATTTAAAATGGCTCCATTATCAATGACCACATGATCGCCTACGATGAGGTTCCCATTTACGACCACATTTTTCCCTACATAAGAGTGGTCGCCAATTTTTATAACACCATGAATAGAAGCTGTTTTATCTATTTTTGCACTTGGGCTAATATCATTTTCTGTCATTTGCTTAACCAGCAAATCCAAATGATACACATTAGCATTTAAAATGTCCCAAGAAAACCTCAGTTGAAAAACTTCATTCTCGGCAAGCTTACATTTTATTTGTGATCCATCATCCAAATACTGATTCAATCCGTTTTCAATGAAAAACGAATCTGGAATCATGGAACCAGAAATTCTTTTTTCGAAGCCATCTGAACTATGAATGATATATTGTAATGCGGCTTTACTTAAACAATACACCCCTGCTACTTGATGTGTAACATAACGATCCCTAGGATGTCCTAAGAAATATTGAATGTCATCATTTTCTACGTTGGCGCAGATGGCTTCTGTGCTTTCTTTCTTCTCTGTTAATAATACGGAATCTTCGGCATGATGATGTAGTATTTTCTTGAGATCTTCGTTAACAAAGACATAGTCTGATTTTACAATGACCGTTTTTTCATCTAAGCTTGGATAGATTCCAGCTAAGAAGCTTCGGAAATCGTTAAAATTACCATGCAGCTGAATACCCGAATATTTCCATAATAGATGGGTGACTTGCTTTGGTTGATGTCCTAAAAACACATGTATATCCTTGGGGTTTATGCCATTTTTTATAAAAAAATCAACCTGATGAATAATATTAGAAACATTTAAAACTTCTAAACAAGCGGGTTGCCATTTATCGTAAGGGAATAGTTTTTCCTCATAATCGCTACATAGCAGTATCACTTTCATATGGAACTCTCCTTTGGAATTAGGCTTGATACCCAAAATGTGTGGTTCGCTTTCACTCTTGCATTATAGGAAAATATAAAATTAGATGCTTGTGTATAACAACATAACGGAATAGCCACGTCCGGCTCCAGCGCCCAGCAACTAGGTAGGCGACTTCGCGAAGTCATCATAAGGTTCGTGACTAAGAGGAAGGACGACTAAAAACGAGCTTCCCGCCCTACGTTGGCATACTCCTGTTTTAGTGGCATAATTCCTAAATCTTTCGTTGATGCTTTCCACTCGCTATGTTGTTAAACGGGCGCCGAGCCTTTGTTTTGTACTAGCGATACACGGTATGCATGAGATGAAATGAATCTGTTTGGTACAATGCGAAGCCGAGATTAAAAGGCTTTCCATTTTTTAAATAGGCAATGTTTTTTATGTCAATAAGCGGTGAGCCAATCGGAACGTTTAAATGCTGCGCAGAGGCTTTATCAGCTAATAGAGCTGAAATCCTTTGATCGACATATTCGTATTCGATTCCTTTTTCTTTTAAATGTTCATAAATGGATTGCTTACAAATGTCTTCGGTTAATTCTCCGACTAAGTGGTAATCAAAATACTCTAACTCGTAAGACACTGCTACATTATTCGCATAGCGAATTCGTTCGACAAGCCACAACGGATCACCTACATGCATTTGCATATCTGTAGCTTGATCTTCCTCCGCAGCTACTTTAGCAAGCCGCAACAAGTTAGTTGAAGGAGTTAGCCCTCTGTTTTTTGCTTCAGAAGTAAAGCCTATTCCTGGCTTAAAACCTAAATATTTAGGTAGGGGGTTTACAAATGTTCCAACTCCTTTTTTCTTAGATAACACTTTTTCATTCACTAATTCTTCCAATGCTTTTCTTACCGTTATTCTAGAGACGTTAAGCTTTTCTGCTAATTCTAATTCTGATTCAATTAATTGATGCGGCTGATAAATTCTTTTTTCAATTTGCTCTAAAATATACTGTTTTACGATTTGGTATTTCGCTACATTCGATTTCATATCATTGCATTCCTTTTCAATAATCTAATAGCTTCATTGTATCATGCATAAGAAATGGATTATAAAATGCACTATTTCCAATATCCATAGTAGGTATCAAAGATTTTTTCATTGTATTTATCAGCGCCATCTACGTTTGAGCTTTTAAAAACAGGTACTTCTAAACCAGCTTCTTTTAACTTGTAAATAACGCCTATAATGATTGCTTGGGCAATCCCGATACTTGTAAAATCAGATGTTGGTCCTAACCCCGTATGAACACCTTCCATCATGTACGCTGCATCCCCTTTAGGAGCGTGATTATCGATGGTTACATCTGCAATGTCGTACATTTTTTTATTTGAAGCATGTCTGGAGGATACATTGGTGGAATGATCCATGGATGTTAGAGCAACTACACTGGCGCCTAGTTTTTTTGCTTCTAAACACATTTCTACAGGAACATTATTTCTGCCAGAATTTGAAACGACCATTAACGTATCTTTGCCATCCACCTTGTATAAGTTCAACATACTTTTTGCATATCCATCCAGTCTTTCTAAATACGTACTTTTATTTGGCATCTCATGTAACATAAGTTCTGGAGGCAACATACCTTTTACATATGCTAATCCACCAGCTCGAATATATATTTCTTCAGCTACCATATGGGAATGACCTGAACCAAATACATAAAATCGAGCACCTTGTTTACAGCTTTGGAAGATCAGGTCGGCTGCTTTTTCTATAGCGTCAACCTCATTTTCTTCTACAGATTTCCAAGTGTCTGTTAAATAATTTAGATAGCGAACAATTTCTTCTTTTGTCTGCATGCCTATTCCTCCTTTGATGTTATGTGTACATGTTATAACATGTGTTTAATACATGTCAAGTTAATTGGTGATTTTCTTAACATAACCGTGTATAGCTTTAAGAAAGCAAGTATTGTGTTTATTCCGCACATTATGTACTGTATGGATTGCCATTGATTGTATGATTTGACATGAGGCTTATTCAAAGCTACAACCAGTTATAGCAGCGAAGAAACAAAACTAATTTAAAAAAAGAGCTTCGAATCCTTTGTCTAAGAGGATTTAAAGCTCTCTAATACCTTTATTTAAGTTGTCCATTGTTTATTTCGATATAAGTTGTTGTAGCACTAGCATTACTAGAGATTTTTCTCAATAAGAGCCTCTAGTTTCTCTGGCAAATCATCCACATCATCAAATCCATAGCGTAGTACAACGTTGCTTTCATCTAAATCAAAATTTTCTGCGAGCGGATGATCATCGTTTCTCATTTTTCGATCAACTTCGATAACGGCTACAACCTCTGATTCGTAGACAAAAAATAAAGCTTCTAATTCATCAAGTTTCCGTTTATATTTCCCTTCCTCTGGCTTAAATTCAAATTCTTGAACTATCGGAAACTCCTTTCTTAATCCAAAGGAGATGGGGGTGAACTCACATTCTACTTCTTTTAATTCCAATCCGAAGCTGTCTGCGGCATCAAGGAAAGCGTCAACTAATGGGTGTGGATCAACGTGGATGTGGTCTTTATCTCTTGGATCAAGCGCTTTTTTAATATCCATGCCTGTTTCCAACCAAACCCTTGTTTTTCCTAAAGTTGCTGGTGTACGTACAGGTAGTTGGAAGCTAAAAGGGATCGACTTCTTTTCGCCTTCTTGAATAACAAATTCGTCTGTAAGCTTAAAGCGTCCCAGTACATGCCGCACATTATCATCTTCATTATCCCCTATTTCTGACGTATAATTTGTTGCAACGGTTACATAAACTTGGTCAATTCGCTGTTCCGAATTGCCTCCTTCTATGTCTAAGACACCTTCCACCGTTTCCCCAGGTTTAAAGTCCTCAGTGTCTATTTTAGCATCAACTTGTGCAGAACCAATACCAATAGAATGAAACAATTTTTTAAACATATGTATACTCCTCTCTGTTCTTTTGTAGAATAAGAAATGTGGCTTGTCGCTATCAATACTTGGCGACAAGCCGATTTTATTGAATATTAAAAACACTGGATTTTTTATCCTTTCCTACAGTATAAATGAAAAATCGATATATTTATAGGAAAGTTTACAAATTTTCGTTTTAAGTTTTGTTTGATTTGGTAGAATATTGACAAATCAATTTTTAGTTGGTAATATTTGGTTGTATGAAATTTGCTCGATATAAGGGAGTGCAAATATGAATAAGTATAAAAAAGGCGCTTTTCAAGGTATCATTGTTTTAAACGAAAAATACTTTCCCTCTACTTGGAATTTTACTGCAAAAGTAGGGGCTACCTCGTTTACAATGAATGTGATGGATTGCTTATACAAAAATAATAGGTATGCTGGATTGATTTTATATAAAAGAGATGAGTCTTTAACCTACCCTGTACTTGAGGAAAAATACATTAAAAATCACATTGTAATTACAATGAAGTTTAATTTTAATATAGAAACGTTTTTAATAAAAAATGTTTTAGAAGCGGCAATTTCTAGAATAATGTTGATGTCATCACCATTTTCCCTTCCTATCGTATACTACCAAACGGATACACTATTAAAATATCATCCTCAACATGTACCATGCTGCGTCACACATCACGGGCCTTTTGTAGAAGATTTTATCAATCATTATTCAGCCTCAGAATCATATATAGCGTTTGAGTCCAAAGAAAAGGCTTGTCATCTAACTAGGCAACAAAAAGAAGGCTTGTTAGCTCTTAACAGAAAAGAAAATGTATTTGTTTTGCAGCATTCAGAACTTCAAAAAAACTTTATTATGAAAAAAGGGATTGACGAGAAAAACATCTTTAAGATAGTTCCCCCTATTGCTTTACCAAACGTTAAAGAGATAACTTTAATGGATAAAATCTTTAAATTTATTTCAGTCAAGAAAAATGAAATGCTAATCATATCGACTGTTGCAAGAATTGATTACTTTAAGAATTTGGAGTTTTTAATTACGTCTTTGGTAAAATCTCTAGATAGTGGTATACCTATTAAGGTTTTGATAGCTGGTGATCCAAAAGATAAAGGAGAGAGAAGAGTAGCATTAATAAATTTAATACCTGAACACTTGAAACAACATTTTCTTATCATTCAAACTTTGCCACAAAATGAATTGTACAGTTTGTTTAAATTAGTCCGTAATAAAGCAACTTTTTTGTGTACTTCTAGATATGAAACACTAGGAATAACGCCATTAGAAGCTGCTATGATGGGTGTTTATACAATTACTCCTAATTCTAGCTTAGTAGAGGCCTCGATGTATTTTTCTGATGAGGATAAATTTGATTACAGACCAAATCAATTAGAAAGTATTTTAAGAAGAATCTATAAGGAAAAACGATATGTCCGTAATTTACAAGCAGATCATCTGAAAAAAATATTTTCAGATGAAAATTTTGTGGAATCACTGCTAAGTTCATTCCAATTAATTGAACAAAGATTTACTATGAAGCAAGAACTGATCAATTAATAAACAAAGTATAAAATTTTGATGAAAAATTTAAATAGATCAGAACTCAAAATCCTAGAAGGTTCCCTAAAAGCAAAGTTATGTTATTGGAATTTTTTCAACCGCTCGATGTGTAATGCAATGTAGCCAAGTTCTTCCTCGGGTAATTCAATTCCATGGTTTGTGGCTACTTTTTTTGCTACGTTCATCGCACTACGATAAGAGCGTTTGAATTTCTTTTTAATCATCTCGAGCATCTCTTCATCTAATGAGTGGGCTTCATAATGATGGACTCGATTTAAGGCAAAACGTAAATGCGTCATTAACCGTTCAAATGCGAGGCTGTTTTCGTTAAAGGTAATATTTAAGTTGTGTTGAATGCTATCAATCATATCTTTGACAATTGCCGTTTGTTTTACTGTTTCATGTAAATCACCTCCTTTAATCTTCATTGTGTGGACATGGAGTGCTATAAATGCGGCTTCATCCATTGGTAGCTCAATCTGCAACTTCTCTTTTACATGTTCAATGGCCCAAATTCCAATATTAAATTCTTCACGATACATCATCTTTATTTCTTGCAATAGTTTATTTTGTAAGTATATTCCCTCTCTCGTACGTTCAATGGCAAAAGAAAGATGATCTGTTAAAGCTAACACAATATGCTCATTTAGACTTGTTCCTAATTGCTGTTCAGCATAAGCGATAATTTCTTCAGAGATAAGTAGATGTTCTTCCGGTATACGCATAATTAATTCTTGTAATTTTTCATTTTCTTTAACAACAAACAGTTTTTCAATCTTGGATGGATTAACAATATCTTTCTTTTGTTTATTAAAAGCGACCCCAGCGCCAATTGCTATTTTTTCTTGATTGCCATCTGTTACTATTACAGCATTATTATTAAGTATCTTTGTGATTCTCACCGGAAGACATCTCCTTTAAAAGACAGGTCGTTTTTCTAATATGATAAGAAAGTATAAAGTTTGTTGCTTTGGGATACCGATTTAACGGAATACCACGTCCGGCTCCAACGCTTAGCAACTAGGCGGCTTCACGAAATCGCCCTATGATACGTCACCGTCGGTTCGTGCTAAAGAGGGAAGCCGACTAAAAAACGGGCTTGCCTTAGGGCGTCGGCATACTCCTGATTTAGTGACAGGCTTCCTTAAACTTTAGTTGATTCGCTCCAGTCGCTACGTTGCTAAACGGACGCTTGCGCCTTTGTTATATGATTTATGCAACCTAGGACATAGAGAGCGAAGCTAGGCTGTAGTTACAGTACTCTTGTTTTGTATGTTAGGAAGTAACCGTTATTAGAGCGGTTTCTTGTGCTATACTTTTCGTTTCATCTGTATAGCTAAGCTGTTTACTTCCATCCGTATTATTTGTAATGATAATAGGTGTCACTGTGCTGGATGCATGTTCTTTAATATAAGCTAAATCAATATCCATTAGCAGATCGCCTAGTTTTACTGTATCACCTGCTTGAACTTTAACATCAAATCCTTTTCCTTTCAGTGCTACAGTTTCTAAACCGACATGGATCAAAATTTCAGTACCATCGTCGCCAACAAGGCCAATGGCGTGCTTTGTATCTGGAATTTGTACCACTTTTCCATTTATTGGAGAGACAAGTTTGCCATCGTTTGGCATGATAGCGATACCTTCCCCCATCATTTTTTGACTAAAGACAGGATCGGGAACTTCTTCGAGTGGAAGAATATCACCATTTAATGGGGCATAAATAATTTGTTCTTTAGATTTTTTAAACAGTTTTTTAAACATAAGCTTAACTCCTTCTTCTATAAGTTGTTATGGTGGAATGTTGCATCTATGGTAAAAAGTATAAAACGTTTCGCAAAAAATTGGAAACAGGATTCATGTATTATGTTAACCGGATCACAAAGCAAGTCATTTTCGAATGCACGATACGTTATATTATTCGTAAAAAAGACATGGCAGTATCAAGAGTCCTGAATGGTAGGTTACTCTATCATACCACCATGCCTAATCCTGTTAGTAACATGTGATCCGAATGTTTATTTGATAACGCAATCATATCATTAAACGCGATAAATATCAACTTTCTTTAGATGTACTTTCAACTTCTTATAAAAACCTTACATTCGAAAGAACAATTCTTCCTACGAATGTAAGGTTATTGTGAGCTATTATTGTCCAGCTACATCGCGTTTTGTAAATATAATCCAGGACATTGCTAAGAAGACGACGTAATAAATAGCTAACATCGTAATGGAAAATTCTAAGGTCAGTCCTTTAACCATAGGTGTCTTACCGTCCGCAAATTGACTTAAATCGAGATTAGCGAACAGAATGTATTTGGCCCATTCTTTCTTTGCTAGGAAACCAATAAATGTATTTCCACCCATCATTAAGAAAATGGAAATACCGATTGCTAGAGAGCTGTTACGAAATACAGCTGAAATCATAAACGCTAGAGTTGCCATCATGATAAGTGGCACTAATTGATACCCATATTGCGTGAAAGTCTCTTCTAATAGCGACACAGAAGTAAATCCATCTGCTGCTTGTTTAACAATTTCAGGGTTCATATCTCCAACACCAAAGAAGATAGCCCCAACAATCCAAGATATAATAAGTAAAAAGATGGTTGTATATAAGCCAAATAGGAGTGTTGCTAAATACTTGGATAATAATATTCCGCTTCTACTAATAGGGCGAATAAGTAGTAATTTAATTGAACCCCAGCGGAATTCATTGGCGATAATGCCACCTGCTACAATAATAGTTAATAAGCTAACTAACATCATTAATCCCGAATTTTCCCCCACAAAATTCCATACACCATAAGGAGCGGGCTGTATATCGTTTTCTAAATAATAATTGTTTTTGGCAATTGTTTCTGGGTTCATAGATGCTGCATATTCATCTTTTTCCATTTCTTTTTGCAGATCTTTGTTTTCTTCTTGAAGCACTTCACGCCAGTCGTCACCTTGGTAATCCTCATTTAAATCAGAGAATTTATCGGTTAAAAAAGCACCAGCAATGATAATTCCAAATAATATGATATACATAATCCAAGTCGATTTTCGAATATATATTTTTGCTTGTTCATTCTGGATTAATTTAAAAAGTCTACTCAATGGTGTTCTCTCCAATCAGTTCAAAGAATTGGTCCTCTAAGGTTCCATTTACAACATTCGCCTCATAAATGGAGCAGTTGTTTTCTACTAAGCTTTTAATAACTGCTGGCATCTGCTCTTTTTTACAATGAAAAGATAGTATTCCATCTTGTTCTACTACTTGTAAAGCGAATTCTTCTTGGATTAATTGTTTTGCCTTCGTAGTTGGTGTAACCGTTAATTGGTGAACGAGATTCTCATTATCTTGAGCGCCAACTTGCTGTAGTGTAACCATTTCGCCATTTTTAATCACACCGATGCGGTCACACATTTGTTCAATTTCGGAAAGTAGGTGACTAGATACAATAACAGCCACATTTTCTTCTTGGGCAAGATGGCGAATATGCGCGCGCATTTCTCTAATTCCAGCAGGGTCTAAGCCATTTGTCGGTTCATCTAAAATTAAAATAGACGGCTTGTGTAAGAGAGCTTGCGCGATTCCAAGACGTTGGCGCATTCCTAAAGAATATCTACCAACCTTTTCTTTGATTGCTTTTTCCATACCCATTAACTTAACTACTTCAAGCATACGCTCTTCCGTTACACCTGGCATCATACGCGCATAATGTTTTAAATTTTGCCACCCTGTCATAAATGGATACATTTCCGGATTTTCAACAATGGCACCGACTTCACGTACAGCCTGTTTAAAATCTTTTTTTATACTATGTCCTTGAATGAGTACATCGCCTTCAGATATATTAATCAACCCAACCATCATGCGAATGGTCGTTGTTTTTCCAGCTCCGTTTGGTCCAATAAATCCAAATACTTCACCTCGATTTATTGAAAAGGATAGGCCCTTAATGATGTCTTTGTTGCCAATTGATTTTTTCAGATTGACTAACTCCATTGCTGCTACAGTCATTTCTTTAACCTCCGTTAATTCATATATAATAGAAAAACTTAGCCTGTATTACCAAGTCTTTATGGCGAAAGGAATGGTTTTTCCTATATTTTCACAACAGTTATTGCTTTTTACTTGTTACGTTTGTCCATTTTTTAGCGATAAAAACAATCATCATAATTGCTAAACCTGCAAAAAATACAAAAGGGGTCATAATCAATTTCTTCATCTGCTTATCATCCTTTCAGAAGAATGTCGTATCAACTAGTGAGTAAGCTAATAGTACCATAAGTACCAGGGAATTTTTACATGTTTTTTCTTACATCTACCTTTCATTATTGTCATGTAAACGATTCATTTATTTGTAACACGTAGATTTGTTCCAAAAAAGAAAGAGGGAAAGAACGGATAGTGTACACAATGACTACTTTCAAACAAAAATAAGGAGGGGGCATCCCCTCCGTTTACAGGTACTATAGGAAAGTATAAAGTTTTAAGGTTTATAGTATAAGAGAAACTACAGCTTTCGTTATAAGACTTGGCGACAAGCCAAATTTTTCTAAAAAACTATTGTCCTGCAACGTCGCGTTTTATAAATACGACCCATGAAGTTACGATAAAAATAACATAATAGACGATTAAAACGGTAACTGAAAATCCTAATGTCATATCTTCTGTAAGGGGGGAGTTGCCGGCTATATATTGTCTCAAATCAGTGTTGGCAAACAAGATGTATCTTACCCAGTCCTTATCGGCAAGCATTTGAACAATAGAAGCCCCACCCATGAGTAAAAACAATGCAATTCCAATTGCTAATGAGCTATTACGAAACACTGTCGAAATCATAAATGCTAACGTAGTCATCATAACAAGATCGACGAGTTGAAAACTGTAATTCATAAATATATCTTTGATGACCGGAATGGACGTGAAGCCGTCTTTAGCGCTTATTACAAGCCTTGTGTCTATGTCGTTCACCCCAAAGAAAATGGCACCAATGAGCCATGCGGTTATAAATAGAAATGCTACAGTATATAAAGCGAATAACAATACAGCTATATATTTAGAGAGCAATATACCACTTCGCTTTATCGGACGAATAAGTAATAGTTTAATGGTACCCCAACGAAATTCGTTAGCAACAATTCCAGCAGCGACAATAATAGCTAATAAACTGACAAACGTGAGCAATTCTGCATTTTCCCCTGTAAATTTCCAAGCATCATATGCGGGTGGTTGCATATTGTTCTCTAAATAATAGTTGTTTTTTTCAATAATATAAGGATTATTGCTTCTTGCAAATTCGTCTTCTTGCATCTCCTGTTCTAAGTTTTGATTTTTTTCCTGCAAGACTTGTTGCCAGTTGTCAACTTGGTATTCTTCGTTTGGTGGACCATAATAATGGACACTAAATGCGAATGTGAAAATTAACCCCGCTAAGATAAGATACATAAGCCAGGTTGATTTTTTTGTATATATTTTTATTTGTTCATTATGGATAAGTTTTAACATGCTACTCAATGGTATTCTCTCCAATCAGTTCAAAGAATTGATCCTCTAATGAATTATGTGCTGTTGTAAGTTCATAGATAGCGCAATGGTTTTCAACCAGCTTGCTAATGATGTTTGGAACGGATTCTTTTTGGCAACGAAATGATAGACGCCCATCCAACGCTGTTACCTCTAATTGAAGATGTTCATGTAATATTTGTTTTGCTCGGTTCATAGGAGTTACTTGTAAATGATGGAGCGGATTATCATTTTCTGTTTCTCCAACTTGTTGAAGCGTTATAAGCTCTCCATTTTTAATAATTCCAATGCGATCACACATTTGTTCAATTTCGGAAAGTAAATGACTGGAAATAATAATAGCAACGTTTTGTTCTTTAGCTAAATGACGAATATGGTCACGCATTTCACGAAATTTCACGAATTCCAGCAGGGTCTAAACCGTTCGTAGGTTCATCCAGTATTAAAACGGATGGTTTATGTAGGAGGGCTTGAGCTATCCCTAAACGTTGGCGCATTCCTAATGAATACTTCCCTACTTTTTCGTGAATGGCTTTTTCAAGCCCCATTAATTCAATTACTTCTTGCATACGTTCTTTCGTTACTCTTGGCATCATACGGGCATAATGTTTTACGTTTTGCCATCCACTCATGAATGGGTACATTTCTGGGTTTTCCACAATAGCTCCAACTTCGTTAATAGCGTCTTTGAAATTTGTTTTGGAACTTTTCCCTTGAATGAGTACATCACCTTCTGTAATGCTAATTAAACCGACGATCATACGTATTGTTGTCGTTTTCCCAGCGCCATTTGGTCCAATGAAACCAAATACTTCTCCAGGTTCAATCGATAAGGAAAGGTCTTTAATAATTTCCTTTTTGCCGATGGTTTTTTTCAAATGAACTAATTCTAATGCTGCGCTTGTCATTATGTTACCTCCATAGTTGTTAGGTTGTTCGAATAAGATTCCTATTTTGCCGTTTTGGTTTGAAAATAGTGAGCACTATCGCCGATAAGCATGCCGCAACAAAACCAGATGTAATAAGCGCTTTTTTCATGACTTCACCTCCTTGGCTTATGTATTTCTACTAAGATTTTTTGACTGTCTAGGAAATTACTTAATTTTGCATCTGTGGATAAACTTACTAAGTTATTTAGCCACGTCCGGCTCCAGCGCCCAGCAACTAGGCGACTTCACGAAATCGCCCTACGATAAGTCATCATCGGTTCGTTCTAAATAGGAAGGCCGACTAAAGACGGGCTTGTCGGAGGGCGCCGGCATACTCCTGTTGCAGGAGCATGATTCCTAAAACTTTAGTTGATTCGTTCCAGTCGCTACGTTGCTAAACGGGCGCCCCGAGCCTTTGTTCCTTCATCATTCACGACTAGGGGCTATAGTTATGATTGTATACTTGTTATACATAGGAAGTAACAGGCTAAAGAAATAATATGGAGTACGACTTAAGGCGTATTTATGTCTAAAACAATTTGCTATTTGTCGTAAATAGGGGATTAAACAACTTGGTGAGAGCAAAGTTTTATGGGGAAAGCCTTTGTTTTTCAGTACTTTAAGTCTTATAGTGAAAAAAGCTTGCAGGAAAACAAATCGTGTTTTCTGCAAGCTTGAACAAATTACGCTTGTTTATAAAGCGAATCTTCAATCAGTGGAGTTTTTTTCATTTCCTATCAATAGGTAGTACATATCTAAGGGTCTGATTCAAAGGGGGTTTAAATGATTGTGATGTATAAGGCAATCCCTTGTTTACCAGACAGTTCGTGGATGCTTTTTACCAAAGTTCCTCAGACTGTGAGCAATGAAAAATTGGGCGGTGTAATACGTAATCATAACGAATATATGTTCATTGTTAATTGGCGAAACAAACATGTTCCATGCCAAAATAGAGTCAGAAATAACGAATAGAATACTGCCAATACTAGCAAAAATATTTCCTGACATAATGGCAAACCATGCCATGCTAGCGATTGCCGTCATGTAAATGATTACAGGTATTACGAGGTAGGTGTTTTCTGAGCGTGCTACGGCCTGAATCAAGTCACTACCAATGATCCAAGCATAAATCCCTATAGGAATAACAGAGGCGACACGCCAAATGGAAAATTTCCATTGATAGATAAAGCCAGATAGATAGAATAAGTGTCCAATCAAAAAGGATGTGAGACCAACGATGAACCAGTGTATGGTTCCGTCCCCAATAGAGCAAAAAAATAGACCAATAAGAATGAGCCAATGTGATTTGGTTTTCTGCTTAGGCAGGGAGTAAAAAGCATAAAAAATAATGAGTGCCATTGGGATTAACTTGAAAAACAGTTTGAAAACAAGAGGTTCCTCCGGGATGATAAAAATATATAAAACACCCATTACTAGAATAAGGATAGGTAAACGATTTATTTGCAAAAAATCACCTTCTTTCAAATTAAGATAGCATTCAATGTAGATCGAGTATGATTCGTTTCATATGCAGGCTGATTAGCTTATTGTCTATGCAGTATAGTTGTATGGAAAGCATCTAAACTTGCTTATGATTCTATCATACAACAGAATTTTAGTGGAGCAAATGAAATGAAAGGATATGTCATATATCTTGCGTATAGACTGGTGTAAGGTTGCTATGCGATCAAAATTCTATTAAAAAGCTTTCCTTTTGAGCGTAGGAATAAAAGAGGGAAATAACCAACTAAAGAGTTAACGTATAAACCAAGCTTTTCTAATGATAAAACAGTGAAACCACGGGCACTTTTCCGTCTGGTTTCACTGTTCATGTTATTGAAGCTCTCTTTTAACGAAGCTTTTTAACAGTGATAGCTTGGTTTACCTTTGTATGTTTACAATCTTCAAATGCTTCGCCATCTACTAATTCTAGTTTGATAGCAGCTTCTAGCTTATCGGTATCTGGTCGTTTTTCTATAATAATAAAATCTGCTAACTGCATATCCTCCAATTTACTTACGGTACAAACTTGTTCGTATTGTGTTGAAGTACGAATTTGTCGCTGAGCTAAATAGTCCCCTCGCTTCATTTCTCCTTTTTGATTTTCTCCAACAGAAGCATCTAGAGCCTGATGGAAATGCTTTTTCAACTCTTTCATCTCATACTCTATTTCCTTTTTCTCCTGTTGAAGCACATAATAACGTCTGATTTCCTCTTCTGTAATTCCAATTGAATCTTCCATACCAACAGCTCCCTTATTAAAGAGTAATTTAAAATGGACATACGGTTTTTGTTAAAACGAATAAGTTGAGCCACTTGCTCTCAGTAGGATAGTTTATTACTTATATCTATGAGCTTGCTCGTGTGATTATGTGTTTTTGAAGGTTCATCATAACGCCACTTGTAAACGATTTAAAATTCATATATAATACAACTAAATCGGTTTAGTAAATCGATTTAGTTCAAAAGGAGAGGTGCTTTATGAAAAAAGTAACTATCACCGATGTAGCTACTTATGCTGGTGTTTCAAAAAGCACTGTGTCGCAATTTTTGAATAAACGTTTTGATTATATGAGTGTAAAAACGAAAGAGCGTGTAGACGCTGCAATCAAAGAATTAGGATATCAACCTAATATTATTGCTCGGAGTTTAAAGCAGAGATCCACGAAAACAATTGGTGTAATTGTTGCAAATATATTACATGATTTTTCTACGCGTGTTATCAGAGCGATTGAAGATTACTGTCATACAGAAGATTACCACGTCATTGTTTGTAATGCGGATGATAACCCAGAAAAAGAAAAGCGGTATATTGACATGCTTCGAGCTAAACAAGTGGACGGCATTATTTTATTTCCGACTAGTAAAAATAAAGCGTTCTACCAAGATTTAATGAAAGATGAGTACCCGTTTGTATTTATGGATCGTCTTGTTCCAGGTGTTGAAACAGATGCGGTTTTATTAAACAATCATCAGGCTGCTCAATTAGCTGTGGATCAATTCGTTGCTAATGGTTATCAAAAAATAGCTGTTCTGGCACCGCCATTGTTTGATCCGATAACGCCTCGATTAGAGCGAATAGAAGGGTATCAAGATAGCCTTGAAAAGAACTATATTCGTCCAAATCCTTTATATGCGATTAACAGTGCATTGGAAAAAGTGGAAGAACAAATTAAAAAACTGCTTCTTTTGCCAGATCCTCCTGAAGCAATACTTGCTTTAAACGATCGAGTGCTTTATCAATTGTTGCAATATGTAAAAGATCAGCAAATTCAAGTGCCCCAGCAATTAGCCATTATTGGCATTGATGATGTCACATTTGCTTCGCTCTACACGCCCTCATTAACTACGGTTGCACAGCCAGCATTTGATATGGGGAAGAAGGCTGCGGAGTTATTATTTGAACAATTTGATCATGGGGCGAGCAAAAAACAGGTGTATCGCTTTGCTCCTGAAATTATAATCAGAGAATCATGTGAGAGGAAGGGGAATGAAATATAGCAATGAGAAAAACACTAGATACGATTACCATGGAGGTAAGTAAAGTAATACAAGCGGTTGATTCAGATGAGGCAGTTGCGTTAGCAGAACAACTGAAACGAGCAAATTCCATTTTTGTAGCCGGTACTGGTCGATCAGGGTTGATTGGTAAAGCCTTTGCCATTCGTATGATGCACAGTGGATATTCTGTTTATGTTGTTGGGGAAACAATTACACCGAATATGGAAGCGGAGGATGTGTTGTTAATCATTTCTGGTTCTGGAAACACAGGAACATTAGCTTACTTTGCAGAAAAAGCTACGGCCATTGGCGCTACCATAGCATTAGTAACAACAAATAAGCAATCTGTCATTGCGCAATACAGTGATTGTATCGTAGAGATTCCCGCTGCCACCAAAAAGCGATTACCGAATGAGCCTGCTACAATCCAACCATTAGGAAGCCAATTTGATCAATCAGCACATGTAGTGTTAGATGCTGTTATTGCTCATGTGATTCAACAACAGCAATGGAATAATCCAAACCAAGTGTTAGCCAAGAAACACACAAATTTAGAATGAAAATAGGAGTGTACTTTCATGAAACCGATAGATATTATTAAAGCGACAAAAGTAGTAGCAGTGATCAGAAAAGCGAATGAAGAAAATATGGTTCCTATATTAAAAGCGTTATCTGCAGGAGGTGTGAAGGCTGTTGAAATTACAGCGGAAACACCCAATGTTGCAAACATTATTGCAGTAGCAAAGGAAGCAATGGGTGAGGAGAGTTGTATTGGTGCTGGTACGGTTCTAGATTCGGAAACAGCTAGAGCAGTTATGCTAGCAGGAGCAGATTTTATCGTCTCTCCATCGTTGAGTATAGAAACGCTTAAGCTCACCAACCGCTACGGTATGCTATATATTCCAGGAGTGTTAACGCCTACCGAAATCGTGACTGCTTATGAGTATGGAGCAAGTATGGTAAAAATTTTCCCAGCGTCAACAGTCGGCCCTTCCTATATGAAAAATATTTTAGGACCACTTCCACATGTGGAGGCAATGGTTACAGGAGGGATAACGTTAGAGAATATGAATGATTATTTACAGCAAGGTGCGAAAGCTGTAGGTATTGGCAGTAACTTAGTGAATGTCACCAAGTTAACAACAGAAGCTGATTATGAGAAATTAGAGGAAGAAGCGAGATCGTATATTCAAGCCATAAGTTAAAGTTTTGTTTAATGGGATAAAGGTATGCAATAAAAACAATACTTTAAAGGAGTGTCTGTACATGACTCATCATAATAGTGGTAAACAGATAGTGGCACATGCAGCTCTTTCATATGTGCAATCTGGTATGACGTTAGGCCTTGGAACGGGTTCAACGGTTCATTACTTTTTAGAAGAATTAAAAAGATGTGTGCGTGAAGGGTTGCATATTCAGGGTATTCCGACATCCAAACAGACAGAAAAGCTAGCCGAAGCATATGGAATTCCATTAACTAATTTTTCAAAGGTGACAAAAATAGACGTATCTATTGATGGTGCGGATGAAGTCGATCCTGATTTTCAACTAATGAAAGGTGGCGGAGGTTCTTTAGTTCGAGAAAAAATTGTCGCCGAGGCGGCGGATAAACGATTAATCATTGTTGACAATACAAAAAGAGTTGACAAATTAGGGAGATTCCCTCTACCTGTTGAAGTGGTTCCATTTGGTTGGCAAAAAACAGCAGCTTATTTAGAGCGTTTTGGTTGTACGCCTGTATTACGAAAAGTGAACGACCAGCCATTTGTATCTGATAATGGAAATTATATTCTAGATTGTGCTTTTGGCTCCATCGAGCATCCTAAGACATTACATGAACAACTAAAACAGTTGGTTGGGGTGGTGGAGACAGGTTTATTTATTGATATGACCGATATAGTTTTAACGGCTAAAAACGGCGTCGTAAAAAGACAAATAAAGTGATAGCTGTTGTACAAACTCTTTTTACACTAGTATAAGAAAAACTACTGCTTCCGCCATAAAGATTTGGCGGTAAGCTCAGTTTCCTTGTAACGCACGTTTTGAACAACCTCTAAAACGAAAAGAAAATGTGGGAAACATGTTGGAAAAATAGGACAACTAGACATGGAGGGAAAAGATGTGCTCGATATTATTACATTAGGAGAAGCAATGATTGTTTTTAACCCGGGAAGTACAGGGCCATTACAATTTGTTAATACATTTGAAAAGAGAGTTGGCGGTGCAGAGTTGAACCTTGCTATTGGCTGTTCGAGATTGGGGATGAAGACTGGATATATAAGCAGGCTAGGGAACGATGAATTCGGACGTTACATACGCCACTTTATCCGTGGAGAAGGTATAGACACCTCCCAAGTGGAGCTTGTTAACGATTACCCTACGTCCTTAAATTTTAAAGAGAGAATGGAAGACGGCAATACACGTACATTTTATTATCGTAACCAATCGCCGATGAAAGCTTTAACGGTGGCTGATTTAGATGAAAACTATTTTAAACATGCGAGAGTGCTTCACTTAACTGGTATTTACCCAGCTATTGAGGACAGTAATATTCCAGTAATGGAAAAAGCGATTGAACTGGCAAAAAAGCATGATGTAAAAGTATCGTTTGATCCTAATATTCGGCTTCGCATGTGGACAAAGGAAAAGGCACGTGCTGTTCTTGAGAAGATCTTGCCAAAAGTAGATATTTTACTAACAGGTGATGATGAAATGGAAGTTATTATGGGAGAAAAAAACCCACAAAAAATTATAAACCAAGCAAGGGAGTTAGGAATTTCATTCGTCGCGGTAAAGCTAGGCGAAAAAGGATCTGTTGGTTATTATCAAGGTCAAACTGTCGAAGCCGAGCCTGTAAAAGCTTCGACGGTCGTGGATACAGTCGGAGCAGGCGATGGTTTTAATGCCGGTGTACTTTACGGACTTTCGCAGAATTGGGATTTAAACAAAATTATGCAAGTGGCCAATACGGTCGGTTCCATGGTAGTTCGTGTTGTAGGTGACAACGAAGGGTTACCATATTATGAACAAGTGCAGCAACGTCTTGGTGAAATAGAACGAATTGAAAGGTAAAAAGGAAGGAAGACTCACTGTTGTGGTACTTTTAACGTAAAAGAATAAAGGTTTTTTCTCTCTGTTGTTTTATTCCTTCATGTAGAGGAAAAACATGTGAACAATAACAGCATAAAGATAAGGCGCTTCATAAGCTCCTAAGTTGATACCCATAAAACTAACTCATGGGTGTCTTTTTTATATTATAAAAATTAGAATTTTTGTATTTTATGTAAGTGAAGCTACTTAACGCCATATTGACTTGGCGATAGCCAAATTTTCTAATTATAGGAAAAGTCTATAAGTGTAATTGCTAAAAAAATGGGGTAGTAAAACGAATATACTGTTTGAAATTTAGTTTGTAGGGGAGAAATTGTATGTTAGTGAAATGGCTACCACCATCATTAAGTAAGTATTTAAAAATGTCGAAAGAAGAAAGAAAATATGAACTTCGCCTAACATTATGGCGAACACCGTTGTTATATATTATATGGACGTTTTTTCTAGTTGCTATCACTGTTTATATGGATGTAGGGATAGGCATAGCTAAATATACTTTTGACGGTTTTCAAGCTACTTTTGAAACGACGAGGGCATTAATAAGCGCATTAATTGGTGGCGTTCTAACACTTAGTGCGTTTACGCTAAACTCGTTACTCGTTGTACTCACCACATTTAGTGGTCAGTTTTCTCCAAGGATGTTGCAAAATTTTGTCAAAGATAAGCAGACGCAGCATATTTTAGGAATCTTTAATGGCAGTTTTGTTTACGTGTTAATCTTGTTTCTAGCAATTAGTAGTAATCCCGTTGACTATTATGTAGCTGTACCGTTTGCTACTGTAGCCATTGCTTTTTTTGCAGCAGTAACATTTATCTATTTTATAAATCATGCTACTACATGGATGCAAGTGCATAATATTACCGACACGATGAAGCAAGTTACAGTAGAAATGTTAGAAGGAGATTTTACGAAAGACTTACAGCAAATGCGAACGGAAAATCCTGGTGACTTATTGCAAGGGTGGCAAAAAGAAAAATGTAGTGTATTAGCGCCTATATCTGGCTATATACAGCTGATTCTCTTTAAAGACTTACTACAAAAAGCGAAACAAGACAATATTATTGTGAAAATGGAAGTAGGTATTGGAAACTATGCTTTACAAGGAAATCAGCTTTTTACTTATTGGGGGCCAGGCGCTCATCAAGTGAACGAGCAAGAATACTTAGATTTTATTCGTTTAGGCCATAAGGAAACAGAAATTCAAGACTTAAAATACGGTCTAAATAAGCTAGCAGAAATTGCGATTAAAGCAATGGGAAATGATGATCCTAAAACAGCTGCGAATACGATTTATCAAGTGGCCGACTTGCTGTTAGCTTTGGAGAATAAAGCTACCTTTTCCCCCTATTTAGTCGATGAAGAAGGTCAAGTGCGCTTCATATTAGGTGTGGATGATTTCGAATACCACCTCTATCAGGGGTTGGGATTAATTAGACATTATGCACAAAAGAACTATCCGATTATTACAAACATCATTGAAGCGTTAACGAGATTGGCTGGCGCGGTGGATCAAAAATATCATAAGGTGATTTGGAATTTTGCTACGAATACGATTGATCATATTTATACAGAGTTTATTTTTGATCTTGATCGTAAATTATTGCTACGCAATCTTCAAGAGCTTGCACGTATTACGGGCCATGCGTCTAACTATAACTACATCGAACGTCACTTAAAAGGCGATAAGCAATGATTTGCGATGTTTAAGAAGGCAATATAAAGGAATAATACGTATAAATCATGTTATAAGAAAGGAGCATGTTTACGTGAAGCAAGAACATGTACGAGCACAAGTTGAACAAATTTTGGAAAGTGATCTTGTTGGTCCGATGGCTACAGTAAAAGGGAAAATGCCGCACTCTAGGTATATGACGTTTTATCATGATAACTTAACATTGTATACACTAACTAGCAAGCAAACGGACAAAGTAGATGATATTGAACAAAACCCGTATACCCATATTATTCTTGGTTATGAAGGAGAAGGGTTTGGTGACGCTTATGTGGAGTATGAAGGCAAGGTAAATGTCAACGATTCTCCTGAACTAAAGAAGAAATTATGGAGTGACCATGCAAATATATATTTTGATGGACCAGATGACCCAAATTTAACGGTGCTGGAAATAAAGCCATTGCATATCCGTCTCATGAATAAAAAAGGCCAAGAAACGCCACAGGAATTAGAGATATAGGAGTAATCAAGCCAGCTGTATGGGAATAAGCAGCTGGCTTTTTATCAATCAGAGATAGTACAAGGAAAAGCTACAGTTTAGGCCAAGTTTTTTTGGCATAGGCTGTAGCTTTTCTATGGTCTAGGATATTATAAAATTTTGCAGCTGTAGATAAACTTACTAAGTTATTTAGCCACGTCCGGCTCCAGCGCCTTTGTTCTACTATAGAAATTTATAAAAGTTTAAAGGTTTATAGTATAAGAAAAACGATGCCATTCGCCATAAGACTTGGCGACAAGCCACGTTTTTCTAATAATGAAGTCCTATGATTGTGCTTGCTCGGTTTGTAAAGCAAGCCTTCCATCTGTAATTTGATACACTTTATCACAATAATCAATTAATCGTGTATCATGCGTAACAACGATAGTAGTTTTGTTGCTCTTCGTCGTTATTTCTTGTAGCATTTCCATCACTTCAAACGCCCGATCGGAGTCGAGGGAGGCGGTTGGCTCATCGGCTAAAATGATACTAGGGTCTGTGTAGAGTGCCTTGGCAATAGCGACACGTTGTTTTTCTCCTCCTGACAAGTCGGACGGAAAGCTATTTAATAACTTATGAATACCTAATGTTTGATATAGTTCCTGCAATTTTTCAGAAGGCAAGTTATGCTTCTTTACTTTATCTAATAAACGCATTTGTTGCTTCACATTCAAAAATGGAACTAAATTAGATGATTGCAGGACGAACCCAATTTCTTTTAAGCGAATGGCTGATCGCTGTTTCTCTTTTAATTTAGTAATATCTGTACCATTCATAAATACTTGACCACTGGTAGGAGTTTGTAGACCACCGGCTATTGTCAAAAAGGTGCTTTTTCCCGATCCAGATGGTCCAATGACAGCAATTAATTCCCCCTGTTGAGAGGAGAAATCAGTTGGCTTTAGAGCTTCTACTTCTGTATGTCCCGAACCGAAAATTTTACGCACTTGTTTCATTTCAAGAACTGCCATGCTTTAACCTCCAATCGCTTTTAGTGGATCGATCTTTACAATCGTTTGAATAGAGAATAGCGCTCCTAATACAGATACAAAAACAAGTACAATACCATAGAGGAGTAAATCCAAATAATTAAAGGCGATAGGAACGATATCTGGTAAAAAGAACCCTGTAACCATCGTTAACAGAAATCCGAGAACCACACCTGCAGCTGCCAATAAAAAAGTTTGGGCAATAACCGAGTTTGCTAAGTATTTACTCGATATTCCTTGTGCTTTCATAACTCCGAATATACTTATCTTCTGAATGGTAAGTACATAGAGGAAAATAGCTAATACGACTGCAGAGATAACAAATAAGAAGTAAATCATAAAGTTTAAGGTTAATTTTTGTTCTGAATAACCAGGGAGATTTTCGATAAATGTTGTCGTATCTACAACTTCTAATGCTTCTTTAACGTCTATATTGGATAAATCATCTGTTCGAATGACAAAGGCATTTATTTGTTCTTTGTACATTTCTGCTGCTTCTCCGTAGCGCACTTTGTGTACGGTTTGTAAGTCAGTGTAAAGTACCGGTGCAGCAATGAATTTTGCATTATCAGTAAAACCGACAATGGTTAACTTTTCCTCAGTGGAAGCCAATTGCAACTCATCACCGAGTTCAAATCCTTCTTCTTTTAAAGACGCATCAGCAACCACTTCATTATCATTTTGAAACGTCTCGCCCTCTGTTATGTCAGGCATAATGAACTCATCTGCATGAATGCCGAAGAGAGCTACATTCGATTTATTATCCCCTGAAGTAGCGATGGAGCTAATTTGGGCTAAACTAGCAAATTCATCTGCACCTTCCCCATCATAATCCTCCAGTGATAAGCTAGATTGAGGCAGGTTAACATCGGATTCTTCTGTCAAAATGACGCCTTGTGCTTCCCATTTATCAACCGCTGCTTTGTTCATGTCTTCCAACCCGTTTGCCAGCCCTGATAATAAGAAAACAAGGTAGGAAACGAGCAATAATACACCAACAATTAAAGTGAAGCGTAATTTGTTGTTCTTCATCTCATTCCAGGCTAAAAACATGGCTCTCCCTCCCAATCACATGCTAAAAAATTGTATACTCCATTATTGTATAGGAATGTTTTGACAAAACAAAACAGTTAGCTTAGGCTTAATTTGCTAAGAGAGCCAATTCATTATCATGATTGGTGAAATATAGCGTAAAATAATAACATGCTATACTTCATAGAACACCATGGTTGTTCTTCGGAAGCCTTAGATCAATCTCAATTAGTGAAATATAACACAATAAATGGTTAGGGAGAGAAAACATTGAGAACAATTGCTTTTGATTTAGACGATACATTATACGATCGAACTGAGCCATTAAAGCAGACCTTTGCCAGCTTTACGCCTACAAAGGAGCTGCGCTTCAACGAAATTTTACCTATCTATCATAAATATAGTGATATCGCTTTTGAAAAGGTCACGAACCAGCAATGGACATTGGAAGAGTCCTATGTTTATCGTATACGCAAGACGCTTCAAGAACAAAATATCGGCATTAGTGAGCAAGATGCACTCGCTTTTCAAGCAATGTATACAAAAAATCAAGACCGTATTCAGTTAAGACCTCATATAGAAGAGATTATACAGTATTTGCAAAACAAGGAAATACAAACAATTATTATTACCAATGGACCATCGACGAATCAACGTAAAAAAGTACGCCAATTAGGGTTGGAAGCTTATTTATCTGCAAATGAAATTATTGTATCCGAGGAAGAGGGGGTTGCTAAGCCAGACGTAGCAATTTTTAAGGTTGCCGAGAAAAGGTTTGGCTTCGCTAAAAATGAAGTATGGTATGTTGGTGATAGCTTCCCTATGGATATAATCGGGGCTAGTCAAGCTGGTTGGAAGGCGATTTGGCTAAATCCAAGTCGTCAGGAGCCAGTAATTAATTCGAATCCAGCAGAAAAAACAGTGTACTCCACGGAAGCGTTGAAAGAGTATTTATTTCAAATTATATATTGAAGATTTGAGATCATTTCATTGCTGACTTCTAATATGAGGGAGAGTAAATGAAAGAGGAACAGTGATAGGCTGTTCCTTTTTTTATACCTATTTAAAGTGGACAGTTTTAGGGTTAATAGTATAGGGGAAGCTTGGATTATTACTAATTTTTTCTAGGAACCTAATTGTTATGCATGAGTAGACAGAATAAACTACATATGGTACATTTATTATTAATTAATAATACTTTAATTCATAATAAAAGGAGGAGGATGTTACATGGAAGGTTTAAAGGGGATTCATCATGTTACGGCGATTACGAGCAGTGCTGAGAAAAACTATGAATTTTTTACGTATGTCCTCGGCATGCGTTTAGTTAAAAAGACTGTAAATCAAGATGATATTCAAACATACCATTTGTTTTTTGCTGATGATAAGGGAAGCCCAGGGACAGATATGACCTTTTTTGATTTTCCTGGTATTCCAAAAGGTTCACATGGTACAAACGAAATCTATCAGACATCTTTTCGGGTTCCTTCAGATGAAGCACTTACGTATTGGGTTGATCGATTCGATTGTTTGGACGTGAAGCATGCTGGAATTCAAGAGCAATTTGGCAAAAAGATAGTACCTTTCGTAGACTTTGATGATCAGCGATACCAATTAATTTCTGATGAAAATAATGTAGGAGTTGAAGCTGGTATACCTTGGCAAAAAGGCCCAATTCCGTTAGATTATGCAATTACTGGTTTGGGCCCGATTATTATTCGAGTTGCTGACTTTACGGATTTTAAAGAAATGTTGGAGAAGGTATTGCAATTCACATATATACAGGAAGAAAATGAGCTTCATTTGTTTGAAGTAGGTCAAGGAGGAAATGGCGCGCAGGTTATTGTAGAGCATAACAAAACGATGCCAAATGCGCGTCAAGGCTACGGAACGGTTCATCATGTTGCATTCCGAGTAGAGGACCGATCGGTATTAGATGCATGGACAAACCGAATGGAAGGCTTTGGGTTTGCTACGTCAGGTAATGTAAATAGGTATTACTTCGAATCGTTATATTTTAGAATTACGAATCAAATCTTATTTGAACTAGCAACGGAGGAACCAGGATTTATGGTTGATGAACCCTATGAAACGTTAGGTGAAAAATTAGCTTTACCACCATTTCTAGAGGAGAAGCGGGAACAAATTGAAAAAATGGTTCGACCAATAGATACGGTGAGAAGTACGATTCAATTTTAGTCTTATGGTGAAAGCCTATTTTAAACCGATAACAAAGAATTTGACGAGGTTTAAATTATCCATGTGCTTCCTTTATGAAAATTAGTGGGGGAAAGAACCCCCGCTAATTGGAAATGCATGTTATAGAATGCCCCCTTAACTAGCCCACCTTGACGATCGCCTCCTAAGGGAATACGATATAGCTAGTTACTTCATTTTAGTATAGGTATAAACAAAGCTCGACGTTTTCACTATAGATTCTTTTATGTTATGAAGGGTTAGTTTATGGTGTAAACTACATAAAGCTTTTCGTTATGCAGATACGGAGGAAATGCAAGTTTTTAACTTTAAAATAGATAAACTATTATTTAAGTTATGGTTTGGAGGTTATTATGGATAAACCTTTATTTAATATTCCCCATCAGACGTATTCCATGCTTAGTCAAAGTGAACGCTATTTATTGGAGTTTATTCATGAGCATATGGATGAAATTGCTGACATGTCCATTGTTACACTTAGTGAACAGGCTAACGTTTCCACCGCTACGATTGTAAGATTAATGAAAAAAATGGGCTATAACGGCTATACTTCATTTAAGTATCGTTTAAAGCAAGATAAGCAAATGTTAGATACCAATGATTCTCTCGGTGATATTGACGTTGATATTAAGCAGGTCATTAAGAAAAATGAAGAAGAAGTGCTGCGAACCATACAATTGCAAAGCATTGGTCAAATGGAAGACGTCGTTCAAAAAATATACAATGCGAAGCGCATTTATATTTTTAGTCGTGGCTTTTCTGAAATGATTGCTAAAGAAATGATGATTAAACTACAGGCTTTAGACAAAATTTGTGAAACCCATGAAGATCCGAATATTATTCGCGTAAAATCACGTAAAGTGACGAAGGATGATATTGCCATTTTTGTGTCGTTAAATGGAGAAACTGTTGAACTTGTTGAAGCTTGTCAAAACTTAAATATTCGACAAGTAACGACAATTACTCTAACGACAAAAATTGATTCCTCTTTAAGTCATTTATCAGATATGACATTATTAGGGTACAAGACGGAACATTCGCTGTTTCCTGAATATGAAGTCCGTTCTCGCCTGTCCCTCAATGTAATTGCCCGCATATTACTCGATTCTTATGTTATTCGAACAAGAAAATAAAAAGTAAATAGCCATTAAGAAAAGCTCCTTTCCAAAAAAGGAAGCTTTTTTTTGCACGATAGGCGTTCATTGTATCAGTAAAACGACGGTGTTCTCTGCCATAAAGGTTTGCTTTTTCTAAAAGATGAGACTACCAGAAGGCCGCAATGTGGATGTTTACATAAACTGAAAACATTTACATAGAAAACTGTGTAATACTTAAATTAACAACAAAGAAAGAAGGTGAGGCTGTGATCTATACATGCACAATGAATACAGCAATTGATTTATACGTTGCAATGGAAGCGCTAAATCCAAATGCTGTTAATCGAACACACGATGAAGATTACCAGCCGAATGGCAAAGGCGTTAATGTTTCTGTGATGTTGAATAAAATGGGGATACCTAATACCGCATTAGGGTTTATTGGTGGTTTTACGGGACATTTTATTAAAGAAGAGCTCGAAAAACTTGGCATTGCAACAGATTTTATTGAAGTCGCAGGTAATACGCGCATTAACGTTTTTATTAATGCTGATGAGGAGTACAAAATTGTTAATCAAGGTCCAAGTATTCCGCAAGAAGCAATGCACCAGCTATTGGATAAAATAGCGAACATCCCAACTGGAAGTACGCTCATTGTATCGGGTAGTCTTCCAAAAGGTGTTGATGACCAAGTATTAATTACAATTGCTCAAATATGCGATCGAAATCATGTGAAATTAGTTCTTGATTCTAGCTCCACGGTTGTGTTAGAGACACTTGCCTATGAGCCCTATTTATTAAAGCCTAATGAAGACGAGTTAGCCCATCTGTTTGGCGAACAATCTTTGTCAGAAGAACAGATCATTGCATATGGTAAGGAATTAATTGAACGAGGTGCAAGGCATGTCATTATATCAAGGGGAGAAGAAGGTGCAGTCTATTTAGATGGGCAACAAGTTCTTAAGGCAAGCTCTCCAAAAGGAAAGGTTGTTAATACAGCATGTGCTGGGGATGCTTTACTCGCTTCGTATATTGCCAAAACGATTGAAAAAGAATCGATTGCAGAAGCACTGATATATGCAATAGCAACAGGAGCATCGACCGCATTTTCCAAGGGGTTAAGTGATTTATCAGATATTCTTGAGTTAAAGCATCAAGTCCATATTACAAATTTAAGGAGGTAAAAACAGCATGAAAAAGAAAATTGTTGCTGCCACAGGTTGTCCAACTGGAATTGCCCATACGTTTATGGCTGCAGAAGCTTTGCAAAAAGCTGCTGAAAAACTAGGTGTAGAAATAAAAGTGGAAACACATGGTCAAGTAGGAATTGAAAATGCATTGACAGCACAAGAAGTTAAAGAAGCTGATGGTGTCATTATCGCTGCGGATAAGGATGTACAAGCAGACCGATTTCATGGCAAGCCGTTGATCGATGTCTCTGTTGCCAAAGGTATTAAAGAGCCTGAGCATCTAATTGAACAAATTTTGCAAGGAAAAGCGTCTGTTTATTATGCTTCCGATTATGATGGAGCAAAACAAGAAACAGATCAAGAAAGCACAACGAAAGGAAATAATAGTAAATGGGTCCACACTGTTTATAAACATTTAATGAATGGTGTTTCTCACATGCTTCCATTTGTTGTCGGGGGCGGGGTGCTGATTGCAATATCGTTTTTATTCGGCATCTATTCTGCCGATCCAGATCATGAACAATATAACGAATTTGCAGCATTGCTGAAAGAAGTTGGTGGCTTAGGTTTTAGTCTAATGGTGCCAATCTTAGCAGCTTTTATTGCAGAATCGATTGCCAAGCGTCCTGGTATGGTAGTTGGGTTTATCGGTGGTTTATTAGCAAGTCAAGGTGGAGCTGGGTTTTTAGGAGGAATTTTAGCAGGATTTATTGCAGGTTATATTATTATCCTTTTACAAAAACTATTAAAAGGTCTACCGCGCTCTTTAGATGGACTAAAATCAATCTTTTTGTATCCAGTACTTGGGATCTTTTTAATCGGTATTATTATGAAACCAATTATTATCCCAGTTACAGGTTTAAATGAAGGATTAATGGACTTTCTAGCATCTGTTCAATCAACAAATCCATTATTACTAGGTTTAATTGTAGGGGCTATGTGTGGATTTGATATGGGTGGGCCATTTAACAAGGCGGCATATGTAACAGGAACGATGCTACTTGCAGAAGGCAACTTATATTTCATGGCTGGTGTTTCAGCAGCTTGTATTGCACCACCATTAATTATCGCGTTTGCTACGGTTATCTTTCCAAAATACTTTACGAAAGAAGAGCGAAATGCTGGGGCGGTTAACTTTATCTTAGGATCTACCCATATTACAGAAGGAGCGATCCCGTTTGCAGCTAAGAACCCGATTGTTGTTCTACCAATTATTATGCTAGGTTCTAGTATTGCTGCCATCCTAACGTATTTATTTAAAGTGCAAGTTCCTGCGCCACATGGAGGATTTCTCGTTTTACCTGTTGTAACAGGAGCCTTTCAATGGGTTTTAGCCATTCTTATCGGCTCTTTGGTTGGTGCATTAATCTACGGTTTTTCACGTAAAAAAGCAGCCCAGAAATAAAAGAAGGAGGAAGAAGCTAGATGAAAAAAATGATTCAACCAGCATATATTCGGCTACAAGCAACAGCGACTTCACAGCAAGGTGTATTTCAAACGATTGCTGATATAGCAGTTGCCAATGGTATTGCAAGTTCGCAGGAAGCGATTGTAGAAGGCTTGAAGGCGCGTGAAAAGGAAAGTACAACTGGTTTTCAAGAAGGATTTGCGATTCCGCATACGCAAGCTGAGGAAGTCAGTCAACCTGCAATTATTATTGTGCGGACAGAGACAGGGGTTGATTGGGAATCCTTTGATGGCAAGCCTGCCTTCTTCTTTCTTTCGCTGCTTATTCCTAAGTCGGAAGCAGGTACAACACATTTACAAGCATTATCCGCCTTATCTAGAGCATTAATAAATGAAGATATTAGACAAGCTATGCTGCGTGCGACAACGTCAACAGAACTCGCTACGATTATTAGTCAAGCTATTTCAGGAGAGGACGATTAATATGCCACTTATATCAACGACACCGATGTTAGAACAAGCAAAACGTGAAAAATATGGAATTGTCGCTTTTAATGTTCATTCACTAGATAGTATTTATTGGGTTCTAGAAGCGGCTGCAGAAATGAAATCCCCCGTGATTTTACAAACAACGGTAGGAACGGTGAAATCATTAGGAGCAGAAAATATTGTGAAAGTCGCAACAGCAGCTGCCGATTTTTATCAAGTACCAACAGGTTTGCATTTAGATCATTGTACGGATGATGAAGTGATTAAAAAAGCAATTCGGGCGGGGTACACATCTGTTATGATCGATGCTTCCAAACACCCCTTCGCAGAAAATGTACAACAAACGAAGCAAGTGATGGATTTAGCAGCTAGCTTAGGTATCAATGTAGAAGCGGAGTTAGGAAAAGTAGGAGGGGTGGAAGAAGAGATCGTTGTTTCAGAGAAAGACGCTCAAAAAGCGGTTCCTGAGGAATGTAAAGAATTTGTTGCTTTGACTGGTGTACCAACGCTTGCCCCAGCTATTGGAACGGCTCATGGAATTTATAAAGGGGAACCGAATATTGACTTTGATCGCATTGAAGAAATAAGTAAGCTTGTAGATATCCCGCTTGTACTACATGGAGGATCAGCTGTACCAGAGGAAGATGTTCGTAAGTGTGTCGCTTTAGGCATGTCTAAGGTAAATGTTTCTACAGAGTTAAAAAATGCTTATTCTGTAGCAATTCGAGAGCATTTTGCTGCCCAGCCTAATAGCTTAGATCCACGAGCTTATTTGCAAACAGCAAAAGAAGCTGCAAAGGAAATGGTCATCTCTAAAATTAAAATAGTAGGTAGTGAAGGAAGGATTTCTCCACTCGCAATCAAGTAAGTTTTTACTAAATAATAGCTATTATTTTAACGAAACTAAAATTTAAATGGTCTTTCTCAAGCATGGAGAAAGGCCTTTTGGTACAATAATATAGTAGTAAGGTTCGAAAAAGAATTTACTATCAATTATATAGAGGGGGAAACTCCATGAAATTAATCGCCATTGATTTGGACGGAACGTTACTGACTGACGAGGGAACCATTAGTACGTCGAATCGTTCCGCTATTTTAGACGCCCAACAAAAAGGGCATATTGTATGTATCGCATCTGGTCGTTCACTTCCAGATACAAAGGAAATTTTGCGTCTTGCTAAATTAGATTGTCCAATTATTGCAGGTAACGGTGCGACATCATTTCATTGTGGAGAACATGTGCATAAGTTATATTTGGATAAGGAAGTAGCTAAACGCATCATGCCGACATTAAGAGATTTACATGTCTACTATGAAGTGTATGTAGATGAAGGAGTTTTAGTTGAAACAGGAATGGAAGATTTATTATGGTTAGAGATGGAACAAGCAGGTCATAACGAGTCATATACTTCCGAATCATTGCAACGTACGATAGCTATTCAACATAGCCAGCATGGGTTACAATTCATTGATAAATATGAAACAGTAGCACCAGACTATGTCGGGATTTACAAAATCTTTGTCTTATCTTTTCTTAAAGAGAAGCGTGACCAGTTAAAAAAGGTGTTGGAATTAGAAGGGGATGTATCGATCACATCGTCAGGGAGGGAAAAACTTGAAATTGCTCACCATCGAGCAAGTAAAGGTTATGCATTAGAACGAATGGCAAATCATTTCAATATACCGATGGAAAACACAGTGGCTATTGGAGATAATTTTAATGACGTATCCATGTTTGAAAAAGCAGGGATAAGCATTAGCATGGGAAACGCAGAAGAAGAAGTGAAACAACTATCAACCTATACAACGTCCAATTATGATGAGGAAGGTGTAGCAAAAGCTATTCGACGCTATGTAACTAGTTTATAAAAGTTCTTTTCGCTTTTCTGATCATTGCTCTTTTATTGGAAAAAAGTAACTGCTCGAAGTTCTCAAAGCAGTAGGTGATTACTTTTATATCCTTATGCGAGCTACACCCTTGAAAGGTAGTTGTGCTAACCGTTTGGCGCACCACGTCAAGCGGTTTTTATTATTATTCATCTACCTACTTATAATATAGACGATCTTTTGAAATGAAAACAGGTATTATTCTTAATGTAATCGATGAATGTGCCCTTACTAGCTGAAAATCGCCCACCGCACGGGAAAAATCGCTAGCTCATGCATGGAAATCGCTCACTGCGCCGGAAGAACCGTTCGTCAACTTACAAGGCAAAATCAGAAGCTGGCGACGAGTCCATATAGGCGTTCTGTTTTATCATTGCTTTTGTTTCACGAAGAAACTGCATATAGCACCAACATTGGCACCAACTAATATAGAAATAGAGAACATGCCTATCCCCAGACCTTCCCATCTACCAACAGTAAATATACTGAACAAAAGCATAAGAAAACTAACGAAACTTATTAAGGTTGTTAGTAAAAAGAGGACAGTGCGACGTATATAACGAGCTAAAACAATAATGATAGTTGCCGTTATAATACCAGCGAGGATAATAGGCCACCAAGCTTCCAGTATATTCCTGTACATAGCTGTATTCCTCCTATACTCAAAATGTATATTTTTGCTTGCCTAGGCATGTATACATTTGCTTAAATGGTGCTTATTTATACATGTGCATGCATTATTACAAATTGACATGGGATCTCTGCTAGCAGATCTGATAGCAAAAACAAAAAGCTAGCGTACAAGGGATGGCTGACTGAACAAGGACATCTTGCTTCCCGCTCCAAGTAAAGTTGTAATATACACTGGAAATCATTAGCATGTATACCTGTTAAATTCAACCTGTCCTCCATAGGGATAATGTAACGATTTATTCGTGTTATAATATTTAGTGCTTTGTATGAATAGACCAGCATCAGTTTAGCTTATGAGCATGCCGAGCAGCATATGCATGGAGGGAAAAGTATGGAGAAGAAAAAAGTTCGCGGGATGAAACGCAAATGCAACATGATGATTAGAAGAATGGAGGTACATACATTAGCGTTTCCATGGTTACTGGCAGATGAAATTGCCGGTTGCAGAAAACTTTATCAATGCTAGTAAACTCCCCAATAAAGTAAAAAGAATGTGTATGCAAATGCTTTTGGATAGAGCAAAACATCTTATGGAATTAAAGCCCAATGATAAAGAAAAATACCGAGTAGTGGTGCTGGTCAATTTATCAAGTTTATGGGATTCGGAAATCATTGTATTTAAAGGTAATACCTATTTTACACTATAGGAAAGTATAAAAGTTTTAAGGGTTATAGTATAAGAAAAACTATGCCATTCGCCATAAGGCTTGGCGATAAGCCAAGTTTTTCTAAACCAATGCTTTCATCGAAATAGTAAATATCAAAAATGGTTGCATTTGCCTACTGGGAGAAGCATTTGTTCTGCGTGGGAGTTGTCTGTTCCTGATAATTTGCAAGAAATAGGATTTAGGGAAATAATTCATGATGAATGTGGTTTGCAATCTGAAAGTGAAATTTGGTTTATCGGGGAATTAACGTAATTACAACCTTATATTACATGTAGCTGGAGCTTGCTGATGGGATTGCTTTAGCAAGTTTTTTCCAATAAACATCTCAATGAAAGTTGTCATAAAGTAATACTTATTTTACTCCTTTGTACTAGCGAAAATCAGGCAACGTAGAATCGTTACCTGATTAACCTTCTGCCTCTTTTTTTACTGCTTTTTTCGACACCGTTTTTTTATCGTGGTTACCAAGTAGTACATTTTTGGCTTTGATTCTATTTTTACGGTTGCTTAATACATATAAGGTATCATCTTCTAAAATGACGGTGTCACCCGTAGGCGTTATAATTTGCTTATCACGAATAATGCCAATAATCAATGTGTCATCAGGTAGTTCAATCTCATTTAATGTTTGATGGATAGCAGGTGACTTAGAAAAAATATGCACTTCCATAATCTCTGCTTCCGTATTACCCAAATGTATTAGTTCCATGGTTGGTTTAGTTGGATCATTTTTTTCACCTGTAAATCCAAGCTTTGAAGCAAGCCAAGACAATGTGCTACCTTGTACGAGTGCGGATATAAGGACAACGAAAAAGACAGCATTAAAAATCAGATCGCTATTCTCCACCCCGGCAATAACTGGATACGTCGCTAATACGATAGGTACGGCACCTTTAAGACCAGCCCAAGAGATAAACAATCGCTCTTTCATATTATATTTCATAAAAAACATTGAAATAAAAACAGCAATAGGTCGAGCGATGAACATAAGAATAAGGGTTAACAGCACGCCTTGCCAAAATATGGCAGGTAATGCCTGAGGGAAAACGAGCAAACCAAGCAAAATAAACATAAGAATTTGCATCATCCAAGCAAAACCTTCACTGAATCGTAAAATGGAGAAACGATACATCAGGTCACTATTTCCGACAAATACAGCCATGACATATACAGCAAGTAATCCACTTCCCCCAAAGAAATCCGCGAAAAAATAAGTCGCGGTAGCCATCCCAATTGCAAGTGCCGGATATAGTCCAGAAGTATCCAAATTAATATTATTAATGATAAGGACAGTAAGTTTTCCGAGTAATAGCCCAAGCAGGAGTCCTAAACCCATTTGTAAAAAGAAACTGCCGATCGTAGTCCAAATAGATGCGTCAGGAACCTGAATTAATTCAATAAACGCAACCGTTAGAAATACAGCCATCGGATCATTTGACCCTGATTCAGCTTCTAGTGTAGAAGTCAGCTTTGCTTTTATGTTTTTATTGCCAAGTACGGAAAAAACAGCAGCTGCATCTGTTGAGCCAACGATAGCCCCAAACAGCATGCCTTCTAGTACAGTAAGGTCAAGAATGTACATGGCAGCAAATCCAGTCACAACGGTTGTTAATAAAACACCTAACGTTGCAAGTGATCCGGCTGCACCGAGAACAGGTCGAATCTGCTCCCATTTTGTTTGCGTACCACCTTCGAATAAAATGATAATTAACGCCATAATTCCGATGAGTTGCATAAGCTGCGCATTTTCAAAGAAGATAAATTCATTTAAACCCATCCCGATTATGAGGAAAAGAACGAGAGCGGGAAGTCCAAGTTTAGAGGAGAACTTCGTTGCCAAAACGCCGACAATGAGCATAGCGGAAAATAAAAAAATAAGCATTTGCAATGATAAGTCCATGTTGAACAATCCTTCCAAAAAGAACAATCTAATTCTATTATATCGTTATTACCCTATTTTGAACAAAAATGAGCGCTTGAAATATAAATAAAAGTTCAAAGGATAGAGTGGAGGATAAAAGAAAAAGTTACGAGTAAAGACGCATTTCGTATATAAAAGCCGTATGTATAATTTTAAGGAATAGACTAAAATTAAGACGGAGCTACAACGTTTAGCTATTAAGAGGAGGGTTCTCAATTGGCAGATAAGCAACGACAATTTAAAGAAACGAAAAACCATGGTGAGCATCGCAATGGGCGAAAAAGTCCTTATAAAAATAGTCGTACACATGGTAGTGGGCAGCCAGATGAATATGTTACAGATAGGAAAAAATAATATAGTTTGTGCAAGACAATTACACGTGTGTAGCTATCTATGATGTTAGCTAAAAGCATAAAAGATGCTGTGAAAAGAAATCTAACAGAAACGAGCGTGTTTCTTTAGAGCGAAGTGAGCTCCTTTTGTGCTTAAAATATGCACAGGAATAAACTTCTTTCGTCCGTAATTTAATATGGTACTAAAAGCCCCCACTTTCACCAACACAAAGTTGAAGAGGGGGATGAAGGAAACGAACTTCCCTTATTATATGAAGTATCGAAATATTATTGCAAATAACGACATAATGGCTTACAATTTAATTGTGAACAAGTTCACCAAAAGAGGAGGAAGGCATAAAATGAAAGCACTTACTTATTTTGGACCAGGAAAGAAAGATTTTATCGACAAACCAAAGCCAAAGGTAGATAAAGCAACAGATGCATTGATTAGAGTGTCGAAAACAACGATTTGTGGTACAGATTTGCATATCTTAAAAGGTGATGTTCCAGCGGTAACAGAAGGTAGAATTTTGGGGCATGAAGGTGTAGGTGTTGTTGAAGAAGTTGGCGAAGGTGTGAAAAACTTTAAAAAAGGGGATAAAGTTATTATCTCTTGTGTCACTTCTTGTGGGAAATGTGAAAATTGTAAGCGGGCGCTTTATGCGCATTGTGAAGATGGAGGCTGGATCTTAGGTCACCTCATTGATGGAACGCAAGCTGAATATGTACGTATTCCGCATGCAGATAATAGCTTATATCATATTCCTGATGGTGCAGATGAAGAAGCGTTAGTAATGTTAAGTGATATCCTTCCGACTGGATTTGAAATTGGTGTACTTTACGGACAGGTACAGCCTGGACAAACTGTAGTAATTATCGGAGCTGGTCCAGTCGGTATGGCAGCTTTGCTTACTGCGCAATTTTATTCGCCGGCAGAAATTATTATGGTGGATTTAGACGATCATCGTTTGGAAGTTGCTAAGAAATTTGGCGCTACAAAAACGGTTAATAGCTCAGATGGAAAAGCAGTAGAAAAAATTATGGATTTAACAGATGGAAAAGGTGTAGATGTGGCAATGGAAGTTGTAGGTATACCCGCTACGTTTGAAATTTGCCAACAAATTATTAAACCTGGAGGTGCCATCCCAGTATTAGGAGTGCACGGTAAAGCTGTTGATTTCCATCTTGAAAAATTGTGGATTAAAAACATTCGTTTAACGACAGGTTTAGTAAGCACGAGCACTACGCCAATGCTGTTAAAAACGGTGCAATCAAATAAATTACAGCCAGAAAAACTGATAACACATCGTTTTACGTTTGACGAGATGCTAAAAGCATATGAAGTATTTGAGAATTCAGCGAAAACAGAAGCATTAAAATTGATTATTTCCAATGAATAAATGGATAGAAAAGGGGCAAGCGACTTGCTTGGCCTTTTTCAAAAGATAAGAAAGTATAAAATTTGATGCTATGGCGTAACCAAATAACTGAATGGGCCCCGTCCGGCTCCAGCGCCCAGCAACTAGGCGACTTCACTCCATTGCCCTAAGCTAAGTCATCATCGGTTCGTACTAAATAGGAAGGCCGACTAAAGACGGGCTTGCCGGAGGGCGCCGGCATACTCCTGTTGCAGGAGCATGATTCCTAAAACTTTAGTTGATTCGTTCCACTCGCTACGTTGCTAAACGGGCACTTGCGCCTTTGTTCTTCGAATCATACTTACAAGAGTGGGCATTTTTATAGGACTATATACCATTCGTTTACATGCTTAAAAAGCCAAGTGGTGTTAAAAGGCTGTGTACAATAGATAAACTTATCTACAGAGAATTACCTAAACTTCTGTATAATGTCTATTTCTTTATGAATGGAGTTATCTTTCAGAAAAGACAATAAGGCGACATTTTCCACCAAACGTCACCAATTTTTTACATTAAATTAATATTTAGTTGCACTAGCGTTGCATAAAATTGGTTTGAAAATTCAGTAATCATTTGCACAAGATTTTTTGCCAATAAGACATTACCTAAGCAAAGGTGGGCTGTCCATTTGGAAAAATTATACAATTAAACTATTAGCAACAACGACAGTGTATGTATTTACGGAATAGATCTATCGTCAAATCTGCGGATCCAGATGTACGCAGGTTTCCACAGCACTTTATTTAACCAGCGGCTAATTCGGAGTAAGGACTTCTTACTCCTCATCTCTAACTGGATAAGTACATGTAAACAGTAAGCAATGAGCGCAAGGAAGATTTGATTTTGAATGGCAGTTTCGCTCATACCATAAAAGTGTTTGATCTCTACATGCTGTTTGAGCCATTTGAAAAATAGCTCTATGGCCCACCGTTGACGGTAAATTTCACTAATCTCTTCGGAATTTAGATCGAAACGGTTAGTAATTAATCGCAAAATGTTCCCCTTTGTATCCACTACTTCAAGTAGACGGAATACATTCTCTGTGCGATTTTGCGTCGAACCGATGTAAACCATCTTGTCGGATAAAGCTGTAGCATCTTTAGGTACAGAAAATGATTCTACTTCACGAATGACGGCGTTTTTCTTTAGTCTGGACACGAAAAAGTAGCCTTCATCCGTCATTCGGTCAAATCGTTCATAGTCAACATATCCACGGTCAAACACATACATGGCTTCTTTGTCATCTACGAGAACTTCCAGTTGATTTCTGTCATGTTCTTTGGCTGTTGTAATCACAGTTTTTTCAGGATAGACGGTGCCCTTATCCATAAATACAAGTCGTAAATGTAGCTTAACTCCTGCTTTTGTTTTACGGAATTTCGCCCACTTATGATTCGTTAAGTTTAATGGAAGCGTGCTAGAATCAATGATTTTTAATGGCATGGATTTCCCATTTTTAAATTGGAGACCTTTGATTTTGTATGCAAGATCAAAGAATAAATGGGAAAGGATGGCTGGATTCATTTCATTGTTCTTCCTTGAAAGTTGCGATGGGCTAATCGATTCAAACCCCAATACTTTCTGAAGTTCACCATCTATTAGTGCATCGCTCATCTCTTCCAAGCTCTCAAATCCTTGTAATTGAGCAAGCAACAGCAACTTTATATACGCTTCCGTTGTCAGTTTTTTTGTGTAGTAATCTTGTTTATTTTCTTCTACTTGTTCATATAGTTTTTTCGTATTTATAGGTGAAACCCATTTACCAAATGATGATTTTAGTGTATTCTTGTCCATGCAGTTATCCTTTACTTTTGGATTTGGACAGGAACCACCTGTACTTCCATTGTAAAGGATTTTTTTGTTGTATGAACACTAATTTTTGAACATTTTTAGTATTTTTAATCATCAGATTTAATTAATGCAACGCTAGTGATTTAGTTGCTATAATGAAGTAAAATAGGTATAAAGTAGGGGGATTTTCGTTGCGTATACAGAAGCCGACTTGGTTCACGCGTTTTTTTTCATTTACAAAAAGTATGCAAATAAAATTTAGCTTGTGGAGCAGATTACTCATCCTGTTTATTGTGTTATTACTTCTTTCTGTCATGGCTGTAGGTGTTAGTTCATACATACAAGCAAAGAAAATGACCACATCAGCAATTGAAAATCGGCTAGAACGTGAAACCGAATTAATGGGTTACATTGCAGAGAATTTAAAATTTTTGTATGTCAGTGATGATACGTATTTTCATCAGCAATTGAATGCAAATGTTAGAGAGCAAAAAAATAAGCTAGCTAAAGAAGGGATACCGTCCGAATATTTTTACGTACAGTCTGGAGAAGTTGTTCCCCTTCAGGAAAGTGAGGGAGAGATTCCGCCAATATCGAATGCATTGGTAAATGAATTAGTAGAACAAAAGGATGGTCTATTGCATAAGACCATTGACGGAAAAGAATATACGTTAACGTTTCAAGAAATGAAAGAGGTAAAAGGATTATATGTGTTGGTTGTCCCTACTTCTTCGTATATGGGGCCAGTAAAAGGAATGGCTATGGATACAATGATTATAAGTTTGATTAGTGCTGTTATTGCCAGTATTGTCATTGCCTTGTTTGTCCGTAGCTTAACAAAACCACTTAGTGTATTACGAGAAACGATGCGAGAGGTACGTTCGGGGGAAATGAAAGAACCGAAGCAGTTGCAAACGACGTTGCCAGAGTTCATTTCGCTACATAAGAGTTATACGACAATGATTCATTTTATGCGCAATTTGCTTAAAAATATGAAAGAAACAACGAATGATTTAAATGAGGCTGGATTAGAATTACAAGCGTCAGCTGCAGAAAGTTTACATTCTGGTGAGCAATTAAAGCAAGCCATTCACGTCGTTAAGGATGGTGCTGATCAGACGGCGGCAAGCTCAGAAGAAAGTATGACGCGTTTCCATGATATGAAGGAAAATGTGGAACGGACAATAGCACAAATGGAACAATCGTATCAAAGCTCACAAGCGATGAACAAATCGGCAGAAACGGGCGAACAGCAGATTAAAAAGCTAATTGATACCATTACTTCCTACGAGGTCGATTTTACCCAATTGACAAACACGATACATCATGTTCGTAATAATTCTAAAGCAATTACAAAATTAGTAGATATCATTCAAAAGATTGCTGAGCAGACGAAATTATTGGCATTAAATGCAGGAATTGAAGCAGCTCGTGCAGGAGAATCTGGAAAAGGGTTCACTGTTGTTGCTAAAGAAGTTCGTAAGCTAGCAGAGCAGTCTTCTGAGGCGGCTGTGGAGATAACGACTACCATCAATCGTATGGAAGAGAATACGACATCTGCTGTGAAGGAATTTGATCATATGCTTGCGAAAACGAATGCAACATTATCCATGTCAAAAGCAGCAAAAACATCATTTGATAACTTACTGTATGAAATTGAACAGGTTGGAAACCAATTTCATAGGATGAAAGAAGAAGTACAAGCAGTAGGGTCTGTATTACCGCAACTAGAGCAGGCAACGCTCAACTATGCTTCTGTAGCCCAGGAAAATTTGGCAAGTGCAGAGCAAATGCTTACCACGAGTGATGCACAAATAACACAATTGAAAACAAACCAAGAAGTAGGGGAGCGTTTAACAGCTATAGCCGAAGACCTCTCACAACATACAAAGCAATTTCATATTGAATAAAACGTAAAAATCCTGATCCATTTCGGAACAGGATTTTTTATTTTTGCACTATAGGGAAGTATAAAAGTTTAAAGGTTTATAGTATAAGAAAAACTACGCCCTTCGCCATAAGACTTGGCGGTAAGCCAAGTTTTTCTAATGAAAGCTATTATAATCAGTGAGGATGAAAGCCCCCAATGATTTAAAGAAGCAATTTTTCCTCCATTTTAACCAAAGCGACCGGAAATATAGTCTTCCGTTCTGTTGTCTGATGGGTTCGTGAAAATTTTATCTGTTTCATCATATTCCACCACTTCTCCATTTAGGAAAAATGCTGTGCGGTCGGAAATACGTGCAGCCTGCTGCATGTTATGAGTAACAATAACAATAGAATAATCTTTCTTCAACTCTTGAATGAGCTCTTCTACACGTAGCGTAGATTTTGGGTCAAGTGCTGAAGTCGGCTCATCCATTAAGATAACATCAGGTTCAATCGCTAAACAACGAGCAATACAAATCCGTTGTTGCTGCCCGCCAGAGAGACCATAGGCATTTTCTTTTAAACGGTCTTTTACTTCTTCCCAAATGGAAGCACCACGTAAGCTTTTTTCTACAATTTCATCAAGAATTTTTTTGTTGCGAATACCATGGATTTTTGGCCCATAGGCAATATTTTCATAGATGGATTTAGGAAAAGGATTTGGTTTTTGAAATACCATGCCAACTTTTGTACGTAAATCCTCTACTTTAAATGATTTATCTAAAATGCTCTTATCTTTATACGTAATGACACCAGAAGTTTTAACGCTTGGTACAAGTTCTACCATACGGTTTAACGTTTTTAAATACGTAGACTTTCCACACCCAGATGGACCAATAATTGCCGTTACTTCTTTCTCGTAAATAGACAAATTAATGTCTTTTAGCGCATGTGTATCGCCATACCATAAGTTTAAATCTTTCGTATCGTACACAATTTTTTTATGCACGTTCTGTTTCGTTGTCGCAGCTACTTCTGAAGTTGCTTCTTCTTCTGAAATTACTTGTCGCTTCACTTTGATATTGGGCTTCGTTAACGTAGCCATTTCATTCACTCCTCTTACTACTAAAAAGTATGAAATTTTAGGATTCGTAAGCATCATAAAAAATACTGTGTTGCAATATGCCGAGTTTTTCTAAAAACGTTTTTGGAACTTATTGCGGATAAAAATAGCTGTTGCATTTAAAAGAAACAGTAATACGAGCAAAATAATAATTGTTGCCGCAGCTAAGTTTGCATATTCTTCAACTAAAGAAGAGTCAATCGTCCAATAATAAATTTGCATTGGGAGCACCGTGAATTTATCCATAATTCCACCCGGAAAAGGGATAAGTAAAGCAGGTATACCGATAACAACAAGCGGTGCTGTTTCGCCAATTGCTCGAGATAAAGACAATATCGACCCTGTTAAAATACCAGGTAATGCTGCAGGGAGAATGATATTTTTAACCGTTTGCCATTTCGTAGCTCCCATGCCATAAGAGGCTTCACTTAAGTGTTGCGGTACGGCTCGAATGGATTCTTGTGAAGCGACGATGATAATCGGAAGGACAAGTAATGACATGGTTAGTCCACCAGCCAATACGACATTTCCGAAATTAAGGGCACGGACAAAGATAGTCATTCCGAGAATTCCATAAACAATGGATGGAACACCAGCTAAATTAGCGATATTTGTTTGAACAAAACCTTGAAAACGTCCTTTTTTTGCATACAACTCCAAATAGATAGCTGTCCCAACGCCAAGTATTAGCGTAACTGGAATGACGACGAGCATGAGCCAAAATGTTCCTAAGATAGCACCCATAATACCAGCCCGGTCAGGGGAAGTAGATAACTTATTTGTTAAAAAATCCATATTAATCCAGCTGGCGCCTTGCATAATGACACGAATAATTAGCACAGCTAAAACAATTAAGCCAAAAATCGTTGCGAGAAAAAATATAAATTTAAGGATGTTGTTTTTAATCAGACGACTGTTCATATTTTTTTGGACTTGATTCGTATCGACATATTTCATTTAATATTCCTCCCTGAACTTACGAGAGACATATCTTGCAAGTAGGTTCATAAGCAGTGTGAATACAAATAATGTCATAGCAACTGCGTATAAGCTGTAATAAATCGTTGATCCAGCTGGCGCTTCACCGCCAGAAACCTCGACAATATATGCAGTCATTGTCTGCATAGATTGTGTAATATCAAAGGTGAAGTTTTTCGAGCTTCCGCTAGCTATGGTTACAATCATTGTTTCACCAATCGCACGTGAAATACCAAGGACAAAAGATGCGATGATTCCAGAAAGCGCAGCAGGAATGACGACGCGAAACGTAACTTCTAACTTTGTTGCTCCTAATGCGAGCGCACCTTCACGCATAGCGTTGGGAACAGATGTCATTGCATCTTCTGAGAGTGATGCAATCATAGGAATAATCATGACACCCATTACGAGTCCAGGGCTTAAAATATTTGTCGCTTCTACACTTGGAAAAACCTCGCGAATAAGCGGTGTAACAAATGTAAAGGCAAAGAAACCATAAACGATGGTAGGAATTCCAGCAAGAATTTCTAACATTGGTTTTAATGTTCTTCTTACTCGTTCTGAGGCATATTCACTTAAGAAAACAGCTGTCATAATACCAATTGGTCCAGCAACGAGCATGGCAATAATAGAAGAAATGATGGTACCGTTAATAAGTGGTAGTACCCCAAATTCTGGGTTTTGACTTAAGGGTTTTAAGGCGGTTCCTGTAAAGAAATCCATAACGGGAACACGCTTAAAAAATTCAATCGTTTCTATTAATAATGTATAAACAATTCCAATGGTCGTGAAGATAGAAACTGCTGCAATCAAGAATAGGAGGACAGGAATGACTTTTTCCGTTATGCTTGTTAGGTTTTTCCCGTTTTTCTTCTTCGCAATCATGTCTTGAATACTTGGTTTGTCTTGATTGTCTATCTTGTTGTCCAGTGCCATTAGGGGGCCCCCTTTCTAGAGCAAAAACTCACAAGAAGATGAGAGCGTACATTGCCCTCATCTTCAGGTAGTCAAATAATGGTTTGATTGGATAAATGTTTTTATTATGACAGTCTTGTGAGATTAAGAGCGAAACCATTAGGAGAAATGTCATCTCTCCTAATGGTTGTCGTACTTTATTTTAGTGCTTCTAATTCACTTACTAGAGTTTTTGCTTCTTCTTCAGGAATTGGCGCAAAGCCAGTTTCTCCAGCAAATTCATTTACATTGTTCATAATATATAAGGCATAATCAAGTACTTGCGGCTTTTCTTTTGCATTATCAACGTTCAAGTAAGTAAATACTGGGCGAGTGTAGCCAGCATAGTCACCATCTTCAGCAATCGTGTCTAGAGATGGCTCTACAGCACCATCGCCAAAGTCAATGCCTACAGCTTGTACTTTATCTTTGTTGTTGTCATAGTATCCGAAACCGAAGAATCCAATGGCGTTTTTATCTTCAGCTACAAGTGTTACAAGTGTTGAGTAATCTTGTTGTAAGTTAATATCACTTACTAGATCTTGTTCTTCTAAAATATTTTCATAGAAAAACTCGTATGTTCCGTGGTTTTCGTTTGGTCCATAAGTTTGAATCTTTTCTTCTGGCCAATCAGGGTTTACATCTGACCAGTTTGTATATTCTCCAAGGAAAATCCCTTTGACTTGATCTTCCGTTAATTCTGTCGCCCAATCGTTGTCAGGGTGAGTAACAATTGTTAAACCGTCTAAAGCTACTTTTAATTCTTTGATTTCCATTCCAAGTTCTTCAGCTTTCGCTTTCTCTTCGTCTTTAATTACACGAGAAGCATCGTTAAAGTCTGTTCCATCTTCAGCTAGGAATTTTTCGAATCCTGCACTTGTACCAGCACGGCTAACTTCAACAGATACATCTGGTTTTTCTCCCATGTATTCTTCAGCAAGTTTAGCCATTAAAGGAAAAACCGTTCCAGATCCATCAATTACGACGCTGCCTTCTACTTTTTCAGAATCACTATCACCTTCTGAGCCAGTATTTTCAGATGATTCCTCTTCGTTATTGTTTTTGTTATCTCCTTCAGAATCCGATCCACATGCTGCAATTACTACTGCAAGAGCAGCGATTAGAAGGAACATAAGATACTTCTTGAACTTCATCAAAATTGCCTCCCCTATTTTGAGTAAATATAAAGTTGAGGTTTATCCCTCTCATTTGCTAGTATAGTAGGCAAGTGTTAAAAGAGTATGTTATGAATGTAAAGGTTTTGTAAATTTTTGTGGAATTCCTGTTTTTTTGAACGTAAAAAGAGATATAGAGGAATCTGTATAAAAACAGAGAAAGGTTAACGTAGCTTGATATATCAAGCTTTAAGTAGGAAAGAAGGTAAGGAATGCGCCATTGTAAAAAAACTATTTTCCTCTATATGAAAGATTTATTAACGAAATGTAAAAATAAAGTGGAGGGCTTAGTTATGGGAGCGATTCAGCAAATATATAATAAATTGTATCATTGTTACGGCTCGCAAGGATGGTGGCCTGCGGATACGGTGTTTGAAATGATGATAGGAGCAATTCTTGTTCAGCGAACAAATTGGAGTAATGTAGAGAAGGCGTTGTGTCAGCTCACCCCTTATTTATCACCAGAGCAATTAGAAGCGTTACCCATGGAAGAATTAGAGGTAGCAATTCGTTCAAGTGGTTTTTATAGACAAAAGGCAAAGCGAATAAAAGCTTTTCTTCATTGGTACAAAGAATATGATTATCAACTTGCTCATTTGCGACATGTAGAAACAGAAACGTTGCGAGCGGAGTTATTAAGTATACATGGTATTGGCGCTGAAACAGCTAATGTCTTATTACTTTACGCATTTCAACGTCCTGTTTTTGTTGTTGATGCTTATGCTCGTAGGATTTTTGCTCGATTTGGTTTGGACATGCCGGAAAAGGAGCAAGTGTTTCGGCTTCAGGTGGAGACGGAATGCGTATTAGATACAGAGGGCTTTAAGGAATTTCATGCTCTAATCGTGCAGCATGCGAAAGAGCATTGTAAAATGAAGCCGATTTGTTCAGGCTGTCCGTTGGTTGACGAATGTGAGCGAAGAGGTGTGTAGCTAGAAAGCCTTTTCACCCACTTGTTTATAGTATAAGCAAAACGACGGCTTTTTTCGCCTTAAAGATTTGGCGATAAGCCAAGTTTATCTACAGAGGCTTTTAGATAATGCTTTAGCGGTACTAACAATGAGTGGGGGGAGACATAGATCCCCCCACTCCATTTTTATTTACCATACAATTTTTCGTTAACCATTTGATTCAACACATGATTAATACCAATTGTTTGGTCAACATCAATGACAAAAGCAATCCCTTTGCCGGCTGTATTTAATTCTGCTTCCTCTTCTATCGCTTTTAAAACAGCATTTGTCTTATCTTTACTAATTAAAGTGAGGACGACTTCTTTCTCTGGTTCAATGAGAATATTAAACAGCTTTGCTTTTTCATGAATGCCAGTTCCTCGTCCGTTTAGAATGGTCCCACCTTCAGCGCCAGCTTTTTTAGAAGCGTCGACTACTTTTTCACTATTTCCTTTATTGACAACGGTAATAATTAGATCATACATGATTTTTTCTTCCATTTTCAGCTCCACATCTCCTTCGTGCGGTTCATTATCATTGTCTTCTAAACCCAATAAATGCTGTGTACCGGTAATTTTCTTTGTGTCAATGACAAACCCGATCCCTTGTCTTGGTTTGTTTAAATGGACGGAATCAATAATTGCCTGCATAACCTCGGGATAAATTTCTTCTTCAACGAGAGTTAAGATGATTTCCCTTTCTCGTTCAATGGGAATGCCGAGAAACCGTTCTTTCTCATTTGTTCGATAACCTCTTCCGAATAGAGTCGTTCCGCCGCGGGCACCAGCTTCCTTAGAAGCACGTATGACCTTCTTGGCTTGTTCTTTTTTAACGATCGTAACGATGAGTTTTTGTTTCGGTTTCTTCATGGACATACTGCTCCTTCTCCTTTCTGCTATATAAGATACCTAATGTGAGAACAGATAAAATAGGAGCCAAAGCTACAAGTGCAACCATACCAAACCCATCAAGCAATGGATCTCGTCCCTCGGTGACGGAAGCAATCCCAACAAACATTGCTAGAATAAATGTTGCAGTCATTGGGCCTGTAGCAACCCCTCCGGAATCAAACGCAATCGATGTAAATGTTTTCGATGCGTATTTTACCATAACTAGCGCCAGAATATAACCAGGCAAGATAAAAAACCAAATCGAGAAACCAGCAAGAATACGAACCATGGACAAAGCAACAGATAAGCCAACACCAATAGAAACAGTATAGAGTAGAACCTTCTCAGGTATGTATCCACTAGAAGCTTTTTCTACTTGTTGAATGAGTACACGGACTGCTGGCTCGGCATAAGTGGCAAAAAAGCCGAGCACAAAGCCAATCGGGATCAAAATCCATGTATGATCAATGGAGCCGAGGCTCTTTCCGAATTCTTCTCCAATCGGTAAAAATCCAATATGAACGCCTTGGAGGAAAAAAGAAAGTCCAAGAAATGTTAGTAAGATCCCTAACGTAATATCTAGTAACTTACGCACGCCGAGCTTTAAGAAAAACAATTGAAAGATAGCAAATAATACAATTAACGGCAAAAGCGCGATGGCGACTTCACTCATTGTTTGTCCAAACCCTTGAAAGACTTTTATATTCATCCGTAAATCACTCCTAAAATTAACACCGAAAGAATAGGACCAAGAGAAGCTAAAGCAATGAGACCAAAGCCGTCCTGAGAGGCTGACCTTCCTCGTAAAACAGAAGCGACTCCGACTCCAAGCGCCATAATAAACGGCACCGTTAATGGACCAGTTGTAACGCCACCAGCGTCAAAGGATATTGGCACAAAGCTAGAAGGGGTAAAAGCCGCTAGAATAAATATTAGTCCATAACCACCAGCAAGGATATATGTAATAGGTATGGAAAAAATAATTCGCATAAGTGATAAACCGACAAATATTCCTACACCTAACGCTACAGCTAGGATAAGAACTGTTTTAGAAATTTCTCCGTTCGAAACTTGGTCCACCTGTGTAGATAAAACACGCACATCAGGCTCAGCAATCGTAACGACACTGCCTAATAAAACCCCAAAAAAGAGAATGAGCCATACCATTTTTGTTTTTGATAAGGCAGAGCCAATCATTTCACCAACAGGAAGCATGCCAATATTAACGCCTAATAGAAAAAGAATCAATCCTATTCCTACCATGAAAACCCCAATTAAAAATTGTATGAATGTCTCTATAGGCAACCATATGAGTGTGAACTGTAGAAGGGTAATTACGATTGTAATCGGTAGAATTGACTGAACAACCTCAACAATCGTCTCTTTTATATTGTCCATTAACTTCCTCCTTCATGAATGGATCTGTATTAGTGTAGACTTTTAAATTTATGCCTTTTAATGATTACAAAAATATACTAACTATGTACGTGATTCGTATCGAATGTCTAATCCTTAAGGAAAGAAATGTTGTACAGTGGGTTTTTTATATGAAATCCCGATTGATGGTGCTGGAAGACTTCGCTTAAATACTAGTTGAAATGGGTAGATAACAGTACCTATATCCCTTTTTTACACTATAGGAAAGTATAAAAGTTGATAGTATAAGAAAAACTATGCCATTCGCCATAAGACTTGGCGACAAGCCAAGTTTTTCTAATACGATCAGAAAGTATAAATATTAGATGCTTTGCTTTGGGATAAGGAAATAACAGAATAAGCCAAGTCCGGCTTAAGCGCCCAGCAACTAGGCGACTTCACTTCATTGCCCTAAGCAAGTCATCATCGGTTCGTACTAAATAGGAAGGCCGACTAAAGACGGGCTTGCCGGGGCGCCGGCATACTCCTGTTGCAGGAGCATGATTCCTAAAATTTTCGTTGATTCGTTCCACTCGCTACGTTGCTAAACGGGCGCCCCGAGCCTTTGTTCCACTTTAGGAAAGAATAGAATTTATCGTCTGCGAAAAACAATAGATTTTACTATAAAGACTTAGCAGTAAGCCAATCTTTGCTAAGTTTATTCGTGGGGAATTAAAGCGTTTATTTTACACTATAGGAAGTAAAAATATTAAGGTTTATAGATTCGTCTATTAAGATTTGGTGATAAGTCGTTTTTCTAATATATATATAAATTATACCATTATCATGAACTAGTAAAAATAAGAATGCATCGTAATTGTAAAAATATTTCATAATAAACGTAGTTTGCTATTGAATATTTATTCGTTGTAGTGCATAATGTTACAATAATAGATTATAAAAGGAGTGACCGTTTTGGGGAAAGAGAGGATTGTTTTAGCTTATTCTGGTGGGTTAGATACATCTGTAGCTGTCCGCTGGCTACAGGATAAATACAATTATGATGTAATAGCTGTTGCCCTTGATGTGGGGGAAGGGAAAGACCTTGATTTTATTAAAAATAAAGCATTACAAGTAGGCGCTGTGAAATCGTATGTCATTGATGCCAAAGCTTTGTTTGCAAATGAATTTGTCCTTCCAGCACTGCAGTCGAATTTATTATATGAAGGAAAATATCCGTTGATTTCTGCTTTATCACGCCCGCTTATTGCTAAGATTTTAGTTCATATTGCAAAAGAAGAAGGCGCTGTTGCAGTTGCGCATGGATGTACAGGAAAAGGAAATGATCAAGTACGGTTTGATGTTGCCTTTACGGCGTTAGATCCTAGTTTAGACATTGTCGCACCTGTAAGGGAATGGGCAATGTCAAGAGAAGAAGAAATTGCTTATGCGAAAGAACATCAAATCCCAGTACCAATTGATTTAGATAATCCGTTTAGTATTGACCAAAATCTTTGGGGGCGAAGTAATGAATGCGGTATTTTAGAAGACCCATGGGCGGAAGCTCCGAAAGAAGCGTATGATTTAACAATAGATCCAGAGGAAGCACCTGATAAACCGCAGATTGTGGAAATTGCTTTTGAACAAGGAAAACCTGTCGCTATTGACGGAGAAAAATTATCATTAGAAGCGCTTATTTTACAATTAAATCAAGTTGCAGGAAAGCATGGAGTTGGTAGAATTGATCATGTAGAGAACCGCCTTGTTGGTATTAAATCACGCGAGATATACGAAGCGCCAGCAGCAGTTACGTTAATTGCTGCACATCAAGAGTTGGAGGCGTTGACGCTAACGAGAGAGGTGGCTCAATTTAAACCGCTCATGGAGCAAAAACTAGCACAAGTGGTGTATGATGGTCTTTGGTATTCACCTTTGACGAAAGCTTTAATAGCATTTATTACAGAAACACAGAAGGATGTATCAGGTATCGTAAAGGTGAAGCTGTACAAGGGGCAGGCACAAGTAGTAGGTAGAAAATCGAAACAATCGTTATATGATTTTGATTTGGCAACATATAATGCTGAAGATTCGTTTGATCATGAAGCAGCACTAGGATTTATTAAATTATGGGGGCTTCCGACAAAAGTTCATGCAACCGTTAATCAAACGCATCGTTCTGTAGAAGAATCCGTAAAAGAAGCGATTTTAGACGTGAAAGAAAAAGAAAACTTACCGCTATAAAAGACATTCCGCAAAAAATTCTAATCTCTAACTAAGAATGAAATAGGATGCATTGCCAAGGCAGAAAAAAATGTTGCCTTGGCAATTTTGTTTCAGAGGTGTTGTAAGTCTCCCATTTAAAAAATTGATGATGGTGAGTTGACAAGTTTAAGTAGGGGGATAAAAGAAAACCCCTACTGTTTGAAGATGAACAGCAAAGATTTCATTAAATTTTACTTTTTACAGCGCTTACCCTAAACTTTTTGCTCACAGAAGCCCATTCACTTACCAACGATAAAAAAATACTGCTATAATATAGAGTATTCGTTTTAAAATGGCAAGGAGGAAGGAAACGTGGAAAAAGCAGGAAAAATGATCGTGCATATTGTTTTATTGTATATCATTTTTCAATTTGGTAATTGGATACAACGCACGTTGCATTTATTTATCCCAGGAAGTGTGATTGGGATGATGGTATTGTTTATATTATTAAGTACGAAACTTATCCGAGTCTCGTGGATTGAAGAAGGTGCCAATTACATTGTTGCTAATTTAGCCTTCTTTTTTATTCCTGTAACAGTAGGAATTATAGATTACTATGATCTGTTTTTAGGGAAAGGTGCTTTATTAATCTTGATTGTCTTAGTAAGCACCATGTTAGTAATGGGCGGTTCAGGCTTTTTTAGTCAGTGGCTAATGCGTAGAAAGGGATGGGAACATGAGTGAGTTTGTAATTGCTATCTCAGCTATTATTGGAACGTTTTTCATTTATCATCTTGCACTGAGGATACATAATACATGGAAGTATTCTTTAACCGCTCCTGTTCTAGTAGCTACTATTCTCATCATCAGTGTTCTAATCATTTTTCGTATCCCTTATGAGACGTATATGGTTGGGGGAAAATGGATTAATGAATTACTCGGACCTGCAGTAGTTGCGCTTGCTTATCCGTTATATAAAAATAAAGATACATTAAAGCAGGTAGCTGCTCCTATATTAGCAGGTACGCTACTAGGCGGAGTTGTTGGAATAACTACAGGTCTATTGCTTGCCCAATGGGCAGGTTTTGAGTCCGCGATCGTATATTCGTTAACGCCAAAATCAGTAACAACACCTGTGGCTATGGCTGTAACGGATACGATTGGTGGAGTAATGCCACTTGCTGCTATATTTGTCATGATTGCTGGTATTGGTGGTGTACTTATGCACCATTATGTATTTCGCTTATTTCAAGTCAACCACTATTTAGGAAGAGGTGTGGGCATGGGGAGTGCTTCTCATGCCATTGGTACAGCTACTTCCATGGAGGTAAGCCAATTAGAAGGAGCAGTCAGTACCATCTCTATGGTGATTAGTGCTGTAGTAGTGTCTATTATCACACCAAGTCTCGTACAGCTTATGATGTAACGATGAAATTGGACTTTATGTAAGGTTAAGTGATCAACGGGGAGGGCTCTAACTCCCCGTTTTTTTATGGTCTAGGAAATTATAAAATTTTGCAGCTGTGGATAAACGTACTAAGTTATTTAGCCACGTCCGGCTCCAGCGCCCAGCAACTAGGCGACTTCACGAATCGCCCTACGATAAGTGATCATTGATTCACCATGATTCCTAAAAGTTTAGTTGCTTCGTTCCACTCGCTACGTTGCTAACCGGGCGCCCCGAGCCTTTGTTCCACTATAAGAAAGTATAAAAATTATTATTGATTATAGTATAAGAATAAACGAAGGCTTCAGCTATGGGACTTGGCGGCAAGCCAAGTTTTTCTAATATTATAGGAAAGTAAAAAGCTTAAAGGTTTATCGTATAAGAAAAACTACAGCTTTCGCCATAAGACTTGACGATAAGCTAAGTTCTTCTTATACTCCTTAGTTGCCATGAACTAAAAAAACCGCAATGTAGTTCTATCATCTAGTAAAATTAGTGCCGCTTACTTAACCAAAGTACACCTGATTTTGCAATACGCGGCAATAGACCAGTCAATGATTTCTGCATCATATTGCCAAAGCCATCTGATTTTCCAAGTGATCCTAATGTTCCTTTTAATCTAATTTCTTTTGGTTTCTTCGGTTGTTTTCCTTGCAATACAGCTAACAACACTTCCGCTACGCGTTCGCCTTGTTGGCCAGCAAGCTGACCGCTCGGTGAAAATTCGGAAGAAGCGCAGTCACCTACTACGTATATATTTGTATTCTCTGGCACTTGGAAATACTCATTGACAATAATTTTTTCTTGTTCATCTTTAGCAAATGAAAGTTCTCGCACTAAATAATTTGGTCTCACGCCAGCTGTCCAAATAGTAACGTCATTAACATAGCAAACACCGTTATTGCAAACGCCATCCTTTTCCACATACTCTACGTTTGCATGATGTAACACGTCAACATCATTTGCAACAAACCATTCCGCTACATATTGTTGAATTTTAGGATCAAATGCTTTTAATACGGTTGCACCACGATCAAGTAAACGAATATTTAAGTCAGGTCTGCTCTCTCTAATTTCTGAGGCTACTTCAATACCACTTAATCCAGCACCTACAATAGACACCTTCCCATATGCTTTTAAATCACAAACAGCAACCCCTGTTTTTCTTGCATTGGAAAATGTCTGTACACTGTGCGTGAACTCTTTGGCGCCTTCAATACCATGATAGTTATCTTCACAACCTAATCCGATGATGAGGTAATCGTACTTGATAACCTCACTTTTATTGGAGAAAGTAATTATTGCATTGGATGTATCCACTTTTTTAATTTCTCCATACACATAACGAACACGTTCATCGTCAGGAAAATGGAGGCGTACGTCTTTATCTGCAGACGTCCCAGCTGCAATTGTATAAAATTCTGTTTTCACAGAATGATAAGGATTCCTGTCGACAAGTGTAATTTCTACATCTTCTGGCAACTGATGGTCAAGTAAACTTAATAGCGCTTTCAGACCGCCATATCCCCCGCCTAATATGACTAGCTTTTTCATGCCACAAAACCCCATCTCTAAATTTTCTTTTGAATAATTATGAAACATAGCTCCAACTTATTATTTTAACGAAGGAAATTTATTTGAACAACCCCTTCTATGCTTATTCTAGCGAACATTATAACCAATGTCATCACTAGAAATCTTATAAGTTTATGTTTTAAGATTAGTAATTTTATAAAAAATAATCTAATTAACGAGTTACTATATGAAGCTGTGATATACTAGGCAAAAAGGAGGGGAAGAAATGGAGGAACAGGCAATTCAAGATATTTATCCAGAAGATTATGCTTGGTGCTATGGGTGTGGAAGACTTAATGAATATGGGCTACAATTAAAAACAGTATGGGATGGTGAACAAACGGTAACTACATATACTCCACGTAAAGAACATACGGCGATTCCGGGCTTTGTATATGGGGGCTTACTTGCTTCATTAATTGACTGTCACGGTACTGGCTCCGCTTCCATGGTGTTGCATAAGAAAAATGGGTATGTCATTGGGGATGGGGCAGAGCCACCTCGCTTTGTTACTGCATCCTTGCATGTAGATTTTATGAAACCAACGCCACATGGTACGCCACTGAAAGCAATTGGTATGGTAGAGGAGATCCATCCGAAAAAGTTTAAAATTATGACGGAAGTTTATGCGGATAAAATTTGTTGCGCCAAGGCAGAAGTAGTCGCAGTAGTCATGCCAGAAACATTTACATGATAAAAATCGTCATGACGCTAGACCGGAACCATCTCTTTATTTCTACGCAGAATTTGATAGACAAAAGCTTTCATAATAAAAAATAACTTTTGCCATAACCAGCTGTAACGAATTGAAATAATGAATGACTTCGCAAAGGGGTATCTAGAAAAATGCAACGACTTACGACGAGTTCTTTATTGGATGTAATTGGGGAGTTGTTTTCTGATGAAGTTTCTATTGCTGTTACTTCGACGACAGCGTATATCTACTATCGTCCAAGCTTACGAGTTGATTTGAAAATTCGTCCCGGTGACCCAATTAAGGAAGGAACGCTAGCAGATAAAGCAATTGTCTCCGAACAAAAGGTATCCGAGTTTATTGATCGGCAAATATATGGTGTTCCTTACCATGGAATGGCTGTACCATTTCACTATAACAATGAACTAGAAGGTTGTGTAATGGCGATTTATCCAGCGCTAACAGAAGGTAAGTCTGTTATTACAGTGAAAACATCAGATGGTTGGAAGCCGCTTTCGTTTCATGATGTCCTTTACTTGGAAGTAAAGGAAAGGAAGACATGGGTGGTTACGAAAGAATTTACAGGTATACATCGGAAAGCACTTCAGGAATTTGAATATATGTTACCGAGGGAATATTTTATCCGTTGTCATCGGTCATTTATTGTGAACGTAAACCATATTACACATATTTATCCTGATACACATTCTACTTTTTTGTTAGCTATGGATAACGGAGATCAACTTCCTGTAAGTCAATCGTATTCCAGTTATTTCCGAAAATTATTAGGCTTTTAGGTCTGTGTTTTAAACAATATATATTCTGCTTCAATCCGATTCTATCTATTTCTGTCATAGATCCGCAAATAAGAAAGCGCTTCATATAAAATAGATTGTATATTCTTAATAAAATGGAAAGGGGTCTAGGGATGGGGAGAAAATTGGATAGAATCGGCGATGCTCGTTTACATGACCGAGTAGTGACTGCGGAAGAAGCAGCATCTTGGATTCAAGATGGTATGACGCTAGGCTTAAGCGGCTTTACCCGGGCAGGGGATGTAAAAGCTGTGCCGACAGCGCTTATTCACCGAGCTGAAGCGGGTGAAAAACTGAAAGTCAATGTGTTTACAGGCGCCTCTTTAGGCTCTGATATTGACAAAATGATGGCAGATGCAGGTATTATTCATAAACGCTTGCCATTTCAGGCTGATCCGACGATGCGAAAGAAAATAAATGCTGGGGAACATTTATTTGTTGATCATCATCTTTCGCATACGGCGGAAATGGTAAGAGCAAATGTGTTAGAAAAGGTGGATTACGCCATTTTGGAAGCGATTTCTATAACGGATGACGGGCAGGTCATACCAACTACTTCGATTGGAAATTCGCTTGTCTTTGCGGAACATGCAAAGTCAATAATCATTGAAATCAATACGTCACAATCACAATTATTGGAAGGCGTGCATGATTTATATAGTCCTAATCAACAGGGGGAACGAGAGCCTATACCGCTCCAAAAAGTTGCAGATCGGATTGGAACAATCGGTATTCCGATTGATATAGAGAAGGTTCGAGGAATTGTATTTACAAACCAGCCAGATTCTCCATCGACGATTGTACAGCCAGATCATGAAACAGAAATAATGGCTAGTCATTTACTGGATTTTTTACGAAAAGAAATTGCCGAGGGGCGTTTAACAGAACAATTGGCTCCTTTACAATCAGGAATTGGTTCCGTTGCAAATGCGGTGCTTCACGGTATGCTCCAGTCGGAATTTAAAAATTTAGAAGTGTATTCGGAAGTGTTGCAGGATGCTGTATTTGATTTAATAGATGCTGGAAAAGTAAGCGTTGCTTCTTGTTGCTCCATAACATTATCAGAGCAAAAAATGCAGAATGTTTTTAGCAGGTTTGATGCCTACCGTGATAAAATCATTATGCGTCCGCAAGAAATTTCCAATCATCCGGAAATTATTCGTCGCCTAGGTATTATTGCAATTAATACGGCTTTAGAAGCTGATATATACGGAAATGTAAATTCGACACATGTATGTGGAACGAAGATGATGAATGGAATTGGCGGTTCCGGTGATTTTGCTAGAAATGCTAGGTTATCCATTTTTGTCACGAAGTCCAATGCAAAAGCAGGCGATATTTCTAGTATTGTGCCATTTGTATCGCATGTGGATCATACAGAGCATGATGTGGATGTACTTGTTACGGAGCAAGGCTATGCAGATTTAAGAGGTTTAGCTCCGCGAGAGAGGGTTCCATTAATCGTTGAAAATTGCGCACATCCGATGTATAAAGAGCAATTATGGGAATACTACAGAGACGCTTTACAAGGTGGGGGACAGACACCGCATAATTTGGAAAAAGCGTTTAGTTGGCATATTAATTTTGCGAAAAATGGGACGATGAGTGAACTAATCGAACAAAAATAATTTTTTAATAAGCGCATGAAAACAAAGGGGTTCCAAATAATATAATTATAAGCTTCATTTCTTTATTAGAGAGATGAAGCTTTTTATTTGCGTTAAGAAGGTATGGAATTTTAATGTTTAAACTTTTGCATATAGATTTGACTAGACGGGTGAAGTGCAGCCATTTGCGTTTTGTAAAGCGCAGTTAAGTGAATGGCAGTAGTTCTTAAAATTTAGATCCTATCGTTGTATAGAAAATATAAGTCGTCTATTATGGAAGCTTTACTACATGGAGGTAAAAATATGCAATCATCAGCAGTGTTTCTTGACCGTGACGGTGTTATTAATGAAGTATTGTCAGATCGTGTTAAGTTTGTTAATCAGCCAGAAGATTTTTTCCTGTTGCCTAGTGTTGGAGAAGCAATAAAACAGTTTAACATGCTCGGTTATGCTGTATTTGTTGTAACGAATCAGGGTGGTATTGGCTTAGGTTATATGACGGAGGATGATTTAACGAACGTTCATCAAAGAATGACAGAAGAATTGGCAATTCACGGTGCAGTAATTGATGCTATTGCGTATTGCCCGCATAAACCACATGCGGGATGTGCTTGCAGAAAGCCACATCCGACTATGATTGAACGATTAGCTAAGAAGTATCAGATTGATTTACCGGCTAGTTATATGATTGGCGACCGGCATGTTGATATGGAAACGGGGAAAAAAGCTGGTTTAACCTCCATACTGGTCGGGGGAAGAGAAGAGGATATGCGAGATGCGGATATGGTGTTTCCGAATTTATCGTATGTTGCTACCTATTTAACAGGATTTCAGGTCAGGTATAAAGGAAAAAAGGCAAGTTCTGCACGGAATGAATTAAAAAAGTAAAACACATCAAACCTTTTTAAGCATGTATAAAAAGAGGCAACCTCCATTTATCAGGGCTCGAGGTTGCCTTGCATTTTCGTTTAACACATTTCAATACAAGAATAGCATGATCGGTGCGATTCTTCTCAGACGTACTTAAGTTTAAGATAAGCGAGCAATTCGTTCATCTAAGCTTGGGTGTGTTGAAAATATAGACGCTTTCTTATTACCGTTAATTTTTAATGTAGCAATAGCTTGTTCTTCCTGACGTACACGATTGGAATACAACTTTAATGCTTCTAATGAATGACGCATTTTATCTTTTCCTGCTAAGTCAGCCCCACCTTTGTCAGCATGAAATTCTCTGTGTCTGGAATAAGCAAATACAAGGAGACTACCAAGTGCAGAAAAGATGATCTGGAAGAAGATAATCGCTAGAAAATGCACAATAGGCGCTATTTCTTCTTTTACAAAACGAGTCACAATGAAAGCCGCGATGCGCGCAAGGAAGACGACAAAGGTATTTACAACCCCTTGCAGTAATGTCATTGTTACCATATCGCCATTGGCAATGTGTGCAACTTCATGGGCAATCACCCCTTCAATAGCGTCATCATCCATTTCCTGTAATAAACCACTTGATACAGCAACAAGTGACCGTTTCTTAGTAGGCCCTGTAGCAAACGCATTTACTTCTCTTGCTTGATAAATCCCTACTTCAGGCATGTGCATTATTCCGGCAGCACGCGATAGACGATGTACTTTATCAACAATTTGTCGCTCTTGCGCGTTCAAATTGCCATTAGGATCTAGCACCTGTACACCCATCATTTTTTTGGCCATCCAACGAGACAACCCTAATGAGATAAAAGATCCTGTGAAACCAATAATGGCACTGAAAATGAGTAATGTACCAAGTTGTAATTGCCCATTCTCACCAATATAATTCCATGTTCCAGGTATTAGCATAAAAATAATACTAATCGTTAACAGCACTAAAACGTTTGTTAATAAAAAATAGAAAATTCTTTTTCCCATCCACAATGCTCCCTTTTTTATGAGATTAATGTTTTTAGACACTTGTCACAATGCTATTATAGATTGTTTTTTTAAAGGTAACAACAAATAGTAAGTAAAAATTTAGCGTTATAGGCAAACCACCAGCCGTCGTGCGGAGCGTGAGTCTCCCTCCGTTATGAAAGCTACTTGTCCCTATGTAAGTTTTTACATAAGTATCAGATGCTTTCAGAAAACGATGACTTTTGTCATAAAGATCGTTTATTTGACAAACGTATTTGAATAGGGTATTTTAGTTACATAAAGTAACCTAGTTATAAAGTGAACCTTTAATGTAGGCGAGTGTTTTCTCCTCTATTCGTTCCTTGTTGAAATAGGAAGTATATAGTAGACGTTCCGTATGCGCGCTTACCATGAAAAAGATAGGGATACAATAACTACGTTGCTTTGTAATAAATTGCAGCAGGAATGGAAAGTTTAGAACTAGATAAGGATCATATTTCTCTATTTTGATAAAACTTCTATCCAATCTAGCAAGAAGAGAGTGTAAAATATTTTGTGTAAATAGAAATACCAATTAAACAAGTTCATAGAAAAAGGAAGACCCTTTTTGTAGAATAAAGTTAGCACACAAAATTCACAGAAAAGAGGTCTTCCCTATGAACCATCTTACTACAGATTTAATTGAAGCACTAGCAAAAAAACAAGATATTGAAGAAGTTTTTCGCCGTCATCTAGAAGAAGCTATTAACCAATTACTAAAGCATGAATTAACTGTATTTCTGGATTACGAACCGTATGAACGCAAGGGAGTTCATTCAGGTAACTCTCGTAATGGGTTTTATGACCGTACTTTTAAGACGGAGTACGGTGAGCTACAACTTCGTATACCAAGGGATAGGAACGGAGAATTTCAACAACAAACAGTGGCTCCATATAAGCGTTCTAATGACACGCTGGAACAGTTTGTTATTCACCTTTATGAAAAGGGAATCACAACAGATGAAATCGCACATCTAATCGAACGAATGTACGGACATCATTACACCAAACAGACCGTATCTAACTTAACAAAATTGGTAGCAGAAGATGTACAAGCATTTCATGAACGTAAATTAGAAAACCGTTACGCATGCATTTACTTAGATGCTACTCAAATCCCTATCCGTCGTAACACGGTAGAGAAAGAGTCTGTATATATTGCAATTGGGATCACGGAAGACGGCATAAAAGAAGTATTAGACTTTACTATTGCACCAACAGAATCCGCACACGTATGGGAAGAATTGATGCAGGAACTATATCAGCGTGGTGTTGCAGACGTTCTGCTCTTCATCTCAGACGGTCTAACTGGCATGACAGATGCTATTCACCGTGTCTATCCTAAAGCAAAGCATCAGGTGTGCTGTGTCCATGTTGCCCGCAATATTGCTAAGAAGGTTCGTGTCAAAGACCGTGCAGAGATACTTAGTGACTTTAAAACGGTTTATCATGCCATAGACAAAAAAGAAGCCCTACAAGCGTTAGAACAGTTTCAAAGCAAATGGGAAAAGACATATCCACGTGTCATTGACGCAGTTGTAAAAAATGAACAATTATTAACATTTTATGAGTTCCCTGCCTCTATTCGACGGAGTATCTATTCGACAAATTTAATTGAAGCCTTCAATAAAGAAATAAAGAGATACGTCAAACGAAAAGAGCAGTTTCCAAACAAGGAGGCTTTAGAACGTTTTCTTGTCACGCGATTTCTAGAGTATAATCATAAATTCAGCATGCGCTGCCATCGAGGCTTTGATCAGGCAAAATCTGAATTAGTTGCCTTGTTCGAATCTCTGGAAAATGGGACTTAGAACCCGCCATCCTTGACCTTGTTTACGGTCGTGGTGTATATCTACTGGCGGGTGCAGAAAATATAGCCACATAAGGCTCCACCCGCTTTTTTATGGTACCACGACCGTACTCTTCTATACTCTCGCTGGCAGGGTCCCCTATGCCCAACACAGCGAATCACAAAGAAGAGGCACAAGGTCAAGGACAAGCAGCTAACGCTGTGGCTATAGAGATTTCCTGATTATTTATTCAGAGTTAACATCTACAAAAGGGGATTTACACAAAATTATTGACACACCCAGCAAGAAAAATAAAGGAGACAATATTATGGAAAAAGTAAAATTAGCAGTCATTTATTACAGTTCTACAGGAATTAACTATCAACTAGCGAACTGGGCAAAAGAAGCAGCAAGTGAAGCAGGTGCAGAAGTAAGGCTTGTAAAGGTTCCAGAGCTTGCACCAAAAGAGGCAATCGCAGCTAATCCAGCATGGCAAGCCCATGTTGAGGAAACAAAAAATATATCCGAAGCTACTTCAGACGATATTGAATGGGCAGATGCCATTATTTTCTCTACACCAACGCGGTTTGGTAATGTCGCTTCACAGATGAAGCAATTTGTAGATATGCAAGGTGGCCTTTGGGCAGCTGGTAAAACAGCTAATAAAGTTGTAAGTGCAATGGCTTCTGCTTCTAATCCACATGGTGGGCATGAAGCGACCGTTTTATCTTTATATACATCCATGATGCACTGGGGTGCAATCATTGTATCACCAGGATATACAAATGAAGTTGCTTTTACATCAGGGGGAAATCCGTATGGTGTTAGCGTAACACAAGGACAAGACGGAAAAATGGTAGAAGATGTTGAAGAAGCTGTGAAGCATCAAGCAAGACGTACGATTGATGTAGCTAAAAAAATGAAAGCTTAAGGTAAAAAAAAGCAGCTGTTTAAACAGATACTATACCCCTATTTTTACGACTGATTCATTCTTTATTGGGTCAGTCGTTTTTTTACACTATAGGAAAGTATAAAAGTTTAAAGGTTTATAGTATAAGAAAAACTATGCCATTCGCCATAAGACTTGGCGACAAGCCAAGTTTTTCTAATAATGGCTCTGTTAAAGGTAAATGTTGATGTTTGAAACTTAAGGTGTGCCTACTAAATATCTAGACAACATCTTACTTGGTTTTTAAATTATTGGTAGCCGTAGCAATGAAAGCACTAAACACAATATGAAAGAGTTCCTTTTGTCATCATTTGTATTTGAAATGAAGGATACTTGTGATAGTTTGCGGCTTTCAAAATTCACTATGACATTTAGCCTTTGAAGGAACTTTTATTAAAACTTAATCGTAATAAGAATAAATAAACAAAATTTGATTAGGGGTGATATAAATGTTTGGAGAAGAACCTAAGTGTACTAAATGCGGTAAACAAATCAAAGGTGACGATGTTGTTTTTATAAAAATGCGCTACCCAAAGCGTAAAGGGATGACAGAAATAAAAGCGTATTTAAAAAACGAAGGAAGTTTCATATGTGGAGAATGTTTCCATTAAAAATCAAACTAATTTGATGAAATTGACATATGTAAAACAGGAATGGGGCTCATATAAAACAGATTTTCCTATATTCCTATTTAAAACAACATGCAACATGAACAAAGTCACTATAAATAAGCAACTACGAATAGTATTCAAGCTTTATAAAACCCTTATGCAATTATCTCTTCCTTTTTTGAGTAAGTAATATTCCTTCCATGTTTCATATATTAATTGAATAAACTTGTTATACTTCCCTAAGACGAATATAGTAAAAGCAAAAACGATGGCGTTCTTCCGCTGTAAGAATTGGGGATAAAACAAGGTTTGTTAACAACAAATATAATATTGATAAATAATTTTATATGTTTTTGTAATCAATGATTAATTTAACTATAATTGGATGAATTATGTTTCATTTTCTTTGAAAGGGGAGGTATATGATAAATTTTATAAAGTTGAATCTAGTAAGTATTATATATGCGTTTATAGCACTTATTCCCATTCAACTTATTGGTAACGTCTATCGAATAAATCGGCTTACAGGTTGGAAGATAGCGACAATAAATACAATTACTGCTGTCGTAATCATCATTGAATTTATAGTTGGTACAATTTTGATACTCATCAGCTTTTTCATCGTTATCGGTATGAATCAAATCTCCTTCTTCCAAATCAGATAAACTTATTAAATTCTTTTCTTCATCATCAGTCATGAAATCCGTATCTTTTACTGGATACTTTGCAATTTCATCAATCGCATACTGTATGTCCGAATTTTGTTCATTTTTTTGCTTTATAATCTGTGTTTTCACGTTAGGGTCATAATCCAATTTCATCGCTTCGCCAGAATTCAATTCCATTGGTTTTGATTCACATAGTTTTTGGCTTCGCTCAAAACGCAAAAACTACTATTAATTTTCCCCTTTTATTCTTAACGATAAAACAATAAATATAACACCTAAAATTCCCGATAAAATAGATATTATAATAGGTGTATTTCCAATTTCTTTTAAAGCAGTTCCAAAAATACCATATTCCGAATCCCAACCCACACCCTCTGTAGTTAAGGTTTCTGAATAAATAGAAGCCGAAATTAGCATTGAACCATAAATAATAGCACTAACTAAAATTAATATTCCACCTATATATGTTTTTTTCATCATATACCCTCCTCGTATAGATGTTTAGGCATTACTTTCGCCTTCTCAATCTTGAGTCATTCATAAAAATTGTTCTGCTAGTGCACCCGTTACTTTTCACTACAGGCGGACGCTTTCCGCGGGCATGGCTTGAGCCCTCCTCGCTCACAAAAACCGTTCGCTGTGGGGTCTCAAGACTCATGCTTTCCCCGCTGGAGTCGCCGCCTTCCGTTCCAAGTAACTTGGTTTGGAATTCATGAATGTGTAAAGACCTTAAATAATATGTCAAATACCTTAGACGTTCCGTGATGTTCCTAGATAATGGTTTTAGGATCATTTGAGGCAATTCTTTTTCCTCCTGCGGGCATAATAACCGCATTACTAAGACTGTTTCCCAGTGTGCGTTTCGACCTTCATATTTATTTATCAAATGTTGTTATTTTTTTAATTCCTTTATTACATCGATAGGATGTATGGAATATTCCTCTTTACCTACACCTTGTTCATTTGTATAAGGCATACATAGTTTAGCAAACTTTTCTTCATCTTCTACTAAAGCAACATAAGTTGTATATCCTTCAAAATCTGATGGAAAAAGATCTGCTTCTCCAATTTTATTATTTAAAGCTTCATCAATTGCATTTTTTAACTCGAGTAAACCTTATGATTCCATGTACCAAGAAATTTGAGCATATATATTACAAATACCCAAATGGTCTACATCAGAAGAAGACATTAAAACTCACCTCTTATACTTTTATATCATAATATCAAATATTGATAAAAAAGTAATTAAAATTTTTAAAAAAACTTGTTGTTTTAAAAGAAAATCTAAAACTATAAATAAATTCCTGACCTTTTTAATTCTTTATAGCATTTTTCGCAAACTTGACTATGCCTATATTCCATATTTCCAATAATTTTCGATTCACGCCTTTATGATTTTCCGAACCGTATCATGAAATCTTTTACAACTAGGGCAATAATAATATTTTTCACTAGCATTCATCAATTTTTATTCCCCTTTTATAAAATAATTTTTCCGTTCCCAATTCCACATGGCAATAATAGAATATCATCTTCATCAGCTTCTTCATCGTTATCTGTATGAATCAAATTGCCATCTTCTGCATCATCAAGATTTAATTTTTTATGTATTTCTTTCAATAACCTGCCATAAGAAATCAATCTTTTTCGGTATAAGCCTTCTTCCAAATCATGAAATCCGTATCTTTTACTGGATACTTTGCAGTTTCATCAATCGCAGACTGTATGTTCGACTTTTGTTCGTTTTTTTGCTATTGGACTATTAATGTTATTTCCCTTTTATATATATAGTATTAATTTCATAAGCTTAGCTCTCAAAAAGATTGAAATTGGATGTTCCCTGTTGATAAGTGACAAATCTACAGAAAATAGGTAAAATGACAACAGAACATAATGGGGGGGACGTGGTAGCATATGACAGCGATACAACAAAGATGCTCGGCTCTTTCAAACAGCCCAGTATTTATGAATATCATCATTAGCTTAATTATTATAAATGCTATATTAATAGGGCTAGAAACGTATCCGCAGATTGCGAATACATACGGACATTGGCTAATGGTCATTGATGCAACTTTGCTGTGGATATTTACCGTGGAAATCGTCATTCGTTTAATTGGAAGCACTTCTATCAAAGCTTTTTTCACAGATCCTTGGAGTGTTTTTGATTTTGTCATTGTACTAAGTGGGCATCTACTAGTAGGCTCCTATGTAACAGTACTAAGGATTTTGCGAGTGCTTCGCGTTTTACGTGCAATTTCCATTATTCCTTCATTGCGAAAAATGGTCAACGCCTTGTTACTAACCATACCATCAATGGGAACGATTTTACTGTTATTAGGATTATTTTTCTATGTGTATGGCGTAATTGGAACGTTACTCTACCATTCTATCGCTCCAGAATATTTTGGCACCCTGCATCAATCACTGTTAACTTTGTTTCAAGTTATTACCTTAGAATCTTGGGCAAGTGGTGTGATGCGACCTATTTTAGCAGAAGATCCATCTTCTTGGTGGTATTTTGTGACGTTCATTTTAATTGGTGCTTTCGTTATTGTAAACTTATTTGTCGGTGTTGTGGTAAACAATGTGGAAGAAGCAAATAGGGAAGAATCACCTTCCCCAACGGATATAAAGCTCGCAGAATTACAAGAAGAGCTGGCAGAAATTAAACAGCTATTACGTAAGCAAAAGGATTAAAGCAGTATGTAAGAACAAAGGCTTGGGGCGCCCGTTTAGCTACGTAGCGAGTGGAAGGAAACAACGAAAGTTTTAGGAATCATGCCACTACATCAGGGGTATGCCGACGCCCTAAGGCAAGCCCGTTTTTTAGTCGGCCTCCCTATTTAGCACGAACCGCAATTCGAAGTCGCCTAGTTGCTGGGCGATGGAGCCGGAAGTGGCTATTCCGTTAAATCGGTATCCCAAAGCAACCATTTTTATACTTTTTTATCTTATGGAAAAAGCGATCCAAGCAAGTTGCTGGACCGCTCTTTCCGTGTCGCTAGCTATTTGTTTCGTCCATTAATTCGCTAATTATTTCAAAGGAACGCAAGCGATCCTCTAAATGGTAGATTTGTGAACTAATAATCATTTCATCCGCTTCTGTTTTCTCCAAGAAATGCTCTAGCCCTTGTTTAACGGTTTCTTTGCTACCAATAATGGTTGTTGTTGGATCAAGTGTTTGTTTAATAGCTTGCAATTCGAATTCAGAGAAATGTGCTTCCACATTTTCTATTGGTGCTTTAAGCTTCGTCGGTTGTCCACGACGTAAATGCAAGAACTGTTGTTGCAACGAGGTAGCAATATAATTTGCTTTTTCATCTGTATCTGCTGCAATAACGTTCACACCTACCATGGCATGAGGCTTCTGAAGTTGTTCCGATGCTTGGAATTGCTCCCTGTATAGTCGTAAAGCTGGTATGGTATATGCGGGAGCAAAGTGACTAGCAAACGAGAAAGACAATCCCTTTTGTGCAGCTAATCTGGCGCTAAAGTCACTGGAGCCTAATAGCCAAATAGGAATATTCAAACCTTGACCAGGCACAGCTTTCACTTTAGATATTGGTTCTTTGGCAAAATAGTCCTGTAATTCATTTACTTGCATCGGAAAATCTTCCACACGCATGTTTAACGTTCTACGCAAAGCATATGACGTTGCTTGGTCTGTTCCAGGCGCTCGCCCTAGCCCTAGATCGATTCTACCTGGGTAAAGCGACTCTAACGTTCCAAACTGTTCAGCAATGACGAGTGTCGCATGATTAGGCAACATAACTCCGCCTGCACCCACCCGAATATGGTTCGTTTTTTCGGCAATATGTCCGATTAGAACAGAGGTTGCTGAACTCGCGATACCAGGCATATTATGATGCTCCGCTAACCAATAACGGTTAAATCCGAGCGCTTCTACATGCTTTGCTAATTCCACACTATGTTGAAAAGATTCCCTTGGATTACTACCTTCATTTACCGGAGCTAAATCTAACACCGATAGTGGAATGCGATGAAAGGTTTTTTGTTTAGACATGATACCATTCCCTTCATTCTTCTTAATAAGCAATGATAAGTGCTTTTTTGCTTACCGTCCAATGATCGGCTTATAGCACGACGATTATTGATGCTGCTTACCACTTGCTGGCAGAATTAAAGAATAGCTTTCGTAAAAAATATTTTATATGATAGAAATCTATCATGGTATGGTGGAAAAAGCGCTTAACCTCATGCATTCATCATGCATGATAATTTTATAAAGATTGATATGACAGCGTTTTCAATTAGTAAAATTAAATCAATTTGTATTAAAATAACTTATCAGAATTTTGAGTTAAACGTTCGTTTATGATATAGTAATATTACTACACTTTTTTTGTCTTAGGAAAAAGGCATATCGCCTACCGTATAAGAAACCGCCGTGGCTCGCATTGAGAGAACTGCCATATGCTTTGAAAAGCACTTGCAGGAGCGTTAATTATACAAAAGAATAGCTTTCACTCCATTGGGTGATAAGCGAGTTTTTTTAAAAGTAGGCAACGATTGCAGGGTGATTTTTCGAAATCATCAAACAAGGAAACCGACATAACAGATGTCAAGAAAGGGGACAGTTGGATGACAAAAAAGGATTACCCGAAAGTGCAAGGATTGTATCATCCTGACTTTGAACATGAAGCCTGTGGCATTGGGATGATTGCCAATATTAACGGAAAGAAAACACATAATATTGTGCAAAATGCCATCAATCTATTGTGTAATATGGAACACAGAGGCGGCCAATCTGCCGATACGAGTACTGGTGATGGAGCAGGAATTTTAACACAAATACCAGATCGCTTCTTTCAAAAGCAATGTGCCAAAGAAGGGATAAAACTCCCTGCTCAAGGGGAGTACGGTGTAGGAATGCTCTTTCTTCCTAAGGATCATGAAGTTCGTTTGCAAACAAAAGCAATGTTTGAACAGATTATACGTGAAGAAGGTCAGCATTTTCTTGGCTGGAGACCTGTACCGACGAATGAATCATTTATAGGCAAATTGGCAATGAAGAAAAAGCCGACAATACGGCAAATCTTCATTCAAAAAGCAACAGATATACAAGATCAACAAGCTTTTGAACGTAAATTATATGTGATTCGTAAACGAATGGAACAAGCCGCATCACTCCCCCCAGAGCTTGAAGATGTGTATATTTGTAGTCTCTCAACAACGACCATTGTTTATAAGGGGATGCTTATCCCCGAACAGTTAGATGCGTTTTATATTGATTTAAACCACCCAGATTTTAAATCAGCACTTGCTTTAGTGCATTCCAGATTTAGTACGAATACTTTTCCAAGCTGGAAAAGATCCCACCCAAATCGATACACGATTCATAATGGCGAATTTAATACATTACGTGGCAATGTCAATTGGATGCGAGCACGAGAAAAATTATGTTCTTCTCCTTATTTTTCCGAAGTAGATATGCAAAAGATGCTTCCCGTTATTGATTATGATGGCAGTGATTCATCTATATTCGATAATACGTTTGAATTTTTGCATTTATCAGGAAGGTCTTTAGCACATACTGCCATGATGATGATACCTGAATCATGGGCAAATGATACGACGATGCGTGCGGAACGGCGCGACTTTTATGATTACCACAGTTCATTAATGGAGCCTTGGGATGGGCCAGCAGCACTTGTTTTTTCCGATGGTAGACAAATAGGAGCTTGTTTAGATCGTAATGGTTTGCGCCCTGCTCGGTATTATGTTACGAAAGACGGCATGATTGTGCTTGGGTCTGAGGTAGGCGCATTAGATATTTTTGCCGATGATATTCTTTATAAACGGCGACTGGAGCCAGGTCGTATGTTATTAGTGGATTTGGAGAAAGGGATTATTGTCCCAGATGATGATATTAAGTTACAAGTTGCTACGGAACAGCCTTATAAAGCATGGTTACAAAATAAAGTGGCACTCGAAGATATCCCAGATATACAAGCGCAATCGGTAAGACAAGAAGAAAATGTGTTTGTTCAGCAACAAGCCTTTGGTTATACAAGAGAGGATCTACAAAAAATAATGAAACCCTTGGTGAAGGATGGGAAAGATCCAATTGGTTCCATGGGATATGATTCGCCACTAGCCGTATTATCGAAAAAACCTCAATTATTATACAACTATTTTAAACAACTTTTTGCCCAAGTGACCAATCCACCAATCGACGCTATTCGAGAGAAATTAATTACTATGAAAGAAACGAGTATTGGAGCAGAAGGGAATCTAGTGCGACCAACAGCAGATAGCTGTCGGCAAATACGATTACAAACCCCTATTCTAATGTGTAAGGAATTAGATAAAATACGTTATCAACAGTTAGAAGGGTTAAAGGCAACCACGTTGTCTATTCATTTTCGTGTGCATGCAACAGAAAATAAATTAGAAACAGCATTGCAGCATCTGTTTGCAGAAGCTGACCAAGCTGTAGAGAACGGAGCGGTACTGATAATTTTGTCAGATCGTGGCATCGATCAGCAGAAGGCAGCCATTCCTGCTCTATTAGCTGTGTCAGGATTGCATCATCATTTTATTCGCAAAGGGATGCGAACAAAGATTAGCTTATTGGTTGAAACAGGGGAAGCGCGTGAAGTTCATCATTTTGCTACATTGCTTGGTTATGGTGCTGAAGCAATTACGCCTTATTTAGCCCACCAAACGATAGAAGCAATGGTTGCATCGGAGGAAATTACTACATTTTCAGCGGTGAAGGCAATTCAAACATATAACCAATCTGTGACAAATGGAATTATTAAAGTGCTGTCGAAAATGGGGATTTCAACGATTCAAAGTTACTGTGGGGCGCAAATTTTTGAAGCAATAGGCATAAATAAAGACGTTATTGACAACTATTTTACACATACAGCTTCTAGATTGGGTGGAATTGGGTTAGATATAATCGAACAAGAAACGCGTATGCGACATGAGCGAGCATTTAATCCGACGCGTGGGGGAAATAGCACTCTGGAATCAGGGGATGAATATCAATACCGCAAAGATGGGGAGGACCATCAATACAATCCTCAAACGATTCATACTTTGCAGCATGCTTGTCGTACTGGAAATTATGAATTGTTTCAGGAGTATTCAAAGCTATTGACTGACGAAAGAAAGAATTTGCAGTCGTTACGTGGGTTGTTAACCTTTAAGAAACGCAAGTCAATCCCAATAGAAGAAGTAGAATCTGTTGCCTCTATATGTGCGAGATTTAAGACAGGCGCTATGTCATTTGGTTCGATTAGTAAAGAAGCGCATGAAACGTTAGCAATTGCTATGAACCGGATAGGAGGGCGGAGTAATAGTGGAGAAGGTGGCGAATCGCCTGATCGCTTTACCCGTGATGCCAACGGTGACTTACGACGCAGTGCAATTAAACAAGTTGCTTCAGGAAGGTTTGGTGTTAACAGTCATTATCTTGTCCATGCAGATGAAATCCAAATTAAGGTTGCACAAGGAGCAAAGCCTGGAGAAGGAGGACAGCTACCAGCCAATAAGGTGTATCCATGGGTGGCAGAAGTTCGCGGATCTACTCCAGGGGTTGAACTTATTTCCCCGCCTCCACATCACGACATTTATTCCATCGAAGATTTGGCGGAGCTTATTTACAATTTAAAAAATGCAAATCCAAAGGCCCGTATTAGCGTGAAACTTGTTGCCGCGGTGGGGGTTGGAACAATTGCTGCTGGCGTCGCTAAAGGGCGTGCTGACCTTGTATTAATTAGTGGTTATGATGGTGGTACAGGTGCTGCTCCAAGAACGAGTATGAAGCACACTGGACTACCATGGGAAATTGGTTTAGCAGAGACGCATCAAACATTATTATTAAACGGACTAAGAGACCGAATTGTTGTCGAAACAGATGGAAAGATGATGACAGGACGAGACGTTGTCATCGCTAGTCTGTTAGGGGCAGAAGAATATGGGTTTTCCACAGCACCTTTAGTGGCGCTTGGTTGTGTAATGATGCGGGTCTGTCACTTAGATACTTGTCCAGTGGGTATAGCAACCCAAAATCCAGAGTTACGGAAGAAATTTACGGGAGACCCTGATCACGTCGTCAATTTTATGACATTTATTGCCCAGGAAGCACGTGAAATGATGGCATCTTTAGGCTTTCGAACCATTAATGAAATGATTGGTAGAACGGATGTTTTAGAAGTCAACGAAAGTATTGCGCATTGGAAGGCAAAAGGGATTGATTTATCAGCGCTTCTTTATCAGCCAGATGTACCGGACTCCGTAGGGCGCTATGCAACGATGGACCAACAGCATGGCATTGAAAAAACATTGGATTTCCAGGAGTTAATTCCAAATTGTCGCGAGGCTTTGGAACACAAGCAGCCTGTCGAATTTACAACAGCCATTCGGAATATAAACAGAGTGACGGGTACATTATTAGGAAGTGAAGTGACGCAGCGTTACGGAGAAGAAGGTTTGCCGGAAGATACCATTAAACTGAATTTTTGCGGATCTGCTGGACAAAGCTTTGGTGCTTTTATTCCACCAGGTATGACTTTGCGGTTAATTGGAGATGCCAATGATTTTGTTGGAAAAGGGTTATCTGGCGGTAAACTAATTGTGCATCCTGACCCAATTGTTACCTTTGCTCCCGAAAAGAACACGATTATTGGAAACGTAGCATTTTACGGCGCATCTCGTGGAGAAGCTTTTATTCGTGGTATTGCTGGTGAACGGTTTGCCGTTAGAAATAGCGGTGCTACTTTAGTTGTTGAAGGTGTCGGTGATCATGGTTGTGAATATATGACTGGTGGAACCGTGGTCGTTCTTGGTAAGACAGGACGAAATTTTGCAGCTGGTATGTCTGGTGGAACGGCTTATGTACTAGATGAAGAAGGAACATTTCGTTCTCATATAAATGGTGAGTTAGTTGCCATACAATCGTTAACGGACGAGCGAGAGATTGGTCAGCTCGCGCAATTAATAAAACAGCATGTCACAGCAACGAATAGTAGTCATGCGGAGCGTATTTTAAACTATTGGGATAAATATGTACATCAATTTGTGAAAGTTGTTCCTATTGCTTATGTGCAAATGCAAGAAAAAATTCAAGCTTTAAAAGATCAAGGATATAGCAAATTTGATGCAGAAATGGCTGCGTTTCAAGCAAGTAAGCAAGGAGAGAAAGTGAAAAAACCAGTAGGTGTGCTGCATTAGATTTTTTATCCGAAATATAAACCCCACTTTAAAAATTAGCGTTGTGCGTTGTACAAGTCAAGAGGGAGATAACAGCGCCCGATCCTGATTTGCTCGTATAAAAAAGCAGTGGGGATAACTCCCCAAACTGTTTGCAGATCTATATGTCTAATTGCATGTGACATATTATTGAAAATCCTTACGAATGCATGAATGCCAAACCCCGTTACTTGGAACGAAGGGAGATACTCCAGTGGGAAAGGCTTAAGTCTTAAGCCCCTGTAAGGAGCGTTTTTGGCGACGCCGCCTGCAGTAGAAAGTAATGGGTGCACTAGCAGATACAATGTTTATGAATAAGTCAGAATGAGAAAGTGAAAAAAGTATTGCCTAAACATACTATAGGAGGAGGTTTTTGATGGGGAAACAGACTGGATTCATGGAATATACAAGACAAACGAGAAATGGGCGAGATGCAAAAGAACGGACGAAAGACTGGTTCGATTACACCATTCCTTTAAGTGAAACAGAAGTGCAAAAGCAAGGTGCGCGCTGTATGGACTGTGGTGTGCCAACATGCCATGTAGGTATGGAAATAGAGGGCGTTACTTCCGGTTGCCCTGTATATCATTTTATTCCCGAATGGAACGAATTGGTTTATGAAGGACGATGGCAGGAAGCGTTAGCGCGTGAACATGAGCAAAATAATTTTCCTGAATTCACCGGTATTGCTTGCCCCGCCCCTTGTGAAGGAGCTTGTGTGCTAGGAATTAATGAGCCACCTGTGGCAATTCGAACAGTAGAGCGTTCCATTATTGAAAAAGGATTTGCAGAAGGGTGGGTAGTGCCGAATATACCAACGAAGCGGACGGGGAAAAAAGTTGCTGTTGTAGGTTCAGGACCTACAGGTTTAGCTGCTGCTGCACAGTTAAATAAAGCAGGGCATCTTGTGACGGTGTTTGAACGTGATGATCGAATTGGTGGCCTGCTCACATATGGGATTCCAGAAATGAAGCTCTCGTATGATATTGTCATGCGACGTGTAAATATTTTAAAACAAGAGGGGATCACCTTTGTTACCAATACGGAGATAGGTAAAGACTTGACATATGAGGAATTAAACAGTGCATTCGATGCCATCATCCTTTGTGGGGGCGCCACAGTGCACAGGAATATTCAAGTAGAGGGAAGTAAGCTGAAAGGTATTTATCGGGCGATGGACTTTCTTCATGCGAACACGAAAAGTTTATTAGATTCCAATTTACAGGATGAAAATTATATTTCTGCACGTGACAAAGATGTCATCGTTATTGGGGGTGGTGATACAGGAACCGATTGTTTGGCAACCGCAGTGCGTCATCATTGTAAAAGTCTTACACAATTTGATATTTATGATAAAAAAGGACTTACACGTGATAGCGACACAAATCCATGGCCACAATATCCTAAAATACATCGTGTAGAATATGGGCATAAAGAAGCCGCTAGTGTGTTTGGTGATGATCCGAGAGCCTATGCGGTCATGACGAAGAGGTTTGTCGGTGATGGTAAAGGTCATGTGAAAGAGGTTCATACGGTTGCTGTGAAACTTCGCTATGATGCAGAAGGAAATAAAATTCGCGAAGAAATTCCGGGAACAGAAAAAGTTTGGCCTGCGGATTTAGTTCTTATTGCCATTGGTTTTAAAGGTCCAGAGCAAGGCTTGCTTGAGCAAATAGGCGTAAAGACGACAGAAAAATCCACTGTAGCCGCAGAGCATGATGATTATCGGACGAATGTAGAAGGTGTGTTTGCCGCAGGAGATATGCGTCGAGGGCAGAGTCTCATTGTTTGGGCAATTAACGAAGGACGTGGTGTAGCAAGAGAATGTGATCGTTACTTAATGGGAGAAACCGTGTTGCCTTAATTCTTCAGCTTGGTTATCCATAAAGGGGAATCGCCCTTCTTCATTAAAGTGTGCTATTTACCCTCGTTTTTAGGAAAAAGATGTTATAAATGCTAAAAGTAAAAACGTAGAGATTTGCAACAAATTCTATCATGAAGTAAGATAATATGGTGAATCATTATTATGATGATAGACGGAAGATCGGATACTCTGGAAATGAGATTATCTAGAAATGAGGGTAAATGCATGAGTAAATCATCCATTTATGGATTAACATATGAACAGCTGAAGGATTGGCTCATGGAACATGGGCAGCAACGATTTCGTGTCGATCAGGTGTGGAACTGGCTGTATAAGAAACGTATTCATCAATTTTCGGACATGAAAAATGTGAACAAACAGACGATCGCGCTGTTGGAAGAGCATTTTGTACTAGGAACGTTAGAAGAAGAAATAAAGCAGGAATCAAAAGACGGCACGATTAAATTTTTGTTTCGTTTAGCAGATGGTAACTTAATTGAAACGGTGTTAATGCGGTTTAATTATGGTTTATCTGTTTGTGTAACCACACAGGTAGGCTGTAATATTGGCTGTAGCTTCTGTGCAAGTGGGTTATTAAGCAAAAGCCGCGACTTAACAAGTGGGGAAATCGTCGAACAGATTATGATGGTGCAAAAGCATTTAGATACGCGGGAAAAAGATGAAAGAGTAAGCCATATTGTTGTCATGGGTATCGGTGAACCGTTGGATAATTTTACTCATTTGATGGATTTCATATATGTTGTCAATGATGATAAAGGTTTAAACATTGGAGCTAGACATATTACCGTATCGACAAGCGGGCTCGCTCATAAAATTTATCAATTTGCCGATACAGGTGTGCAAGTAAATTTAGCGATTTCCCTTCATGCACCAAACAATGAATTGCGCCGCAATATTATGAAGATTAATAAGGCGTTTCCTATTGAAAAGCTGATGAAGTCTGTTGATTACTATTTGGAAAAGACGAATCGTCGTATTACGTATGAATATATTATGCTGAAAGATGTTAATGATCATGAGGAAGAAGCGATACAGTTGGCTAAGTTATTGAAGAATCACCGTAAATTAGCCTATGTGAATTTGATTCCTTACAATCCGGTAGACGAGCACAGTCATTATCAACGTAGTGATTCGGAAACCATTCAAGCGTTTTTTGAAACATTAAAGGATCAAGGTATTCATTGTGGCGTACGTTGGGAAAATGGAGCCGATATTGACGCTGCTTGTGGTCAATTAAGAAGTAAACAAATCAAAAAAGAAACAGCAAAATAAACAAAGGAGCTGTCGCAAAATGCATATTATGCATTTGCTGACAGCTCCTTTTTATATATGAGATTGCTCGTTTTAAGATGCATTATTTTATTTATGGTGATAAAAGGAAATTTAATCGGTTTTTGACGCACTTAAATAAGCCTCGCCTTTTTTTATTTTTTTAAGCTGTCTTTAATGGATGATAATAGAGGTTTAGGCGATTAGCTTGGATTTTCGTATGTATTTTATTGAGATTATAACCAAATGCCAGGATTAAAAGTTCGTTTCGTACATTACCTGTTCCTCGCGTACGAAATTTCTTCAAATGATAATCTTCCTTCAGTACGCCGAACGTTCCTTCCACTTGAATGGAACGATTCATACGGTACAGTGTGCCTGTTTCTGTTAGAATATTTTCTTGCGCTGTTTCCCGGTATGCCAGAAATTCCTTAGCTACATGCAGTTGGCGATTCCCTTTCGCTTTTGTACATTTTTCTTTGAGCGGACAACCTGTACAATCTTCACATTCGTAGACGGTTACCTTAGATTGATAGCCAGTCTGCGAGGTTCGCGTGTAGTTTCTAATGGCATGCAGCTGCTGGTTATTGACACAGGTATAGGTATCTGTGCTTTTATCATAAGCCATGTTTTCTCGGTGTCTGATGTCCTTTTTGAAAGAAGCTTTTTTCTTGCGTTCATGATTTTGCGGCTTGATATAGGCCGTCTGTTTTTGCTTCTTTAAATACACGTAATTTTCTTCGCTTTCATATCCAGAATCTGCGACGATGTTGCGATAGGTAAAGGGAAGATGTTCCTTTACGTATTGAAGCATTGGAATCAATGTTGTTGTGTCGTTTCGATCGGAAAACGCATTGATCCCAACGATAAATTCCGCATCCACGGCAGCTTGGACATTATAAGCTGGTTTGAGTTGACCATTCCTCATAGGATCATCTTTCATTCGCATAAACGTGGCATTATGGTCTGTTTTAGAATAACTGTTTCGTTTCTCTCCCATAATCTGATTGGAAGTATCGTAGTGTTCTTTACGTTGAAGCATTTCCTTTACTTGTTCATGATAACGTTGAAGGACCGTTTTTCTTTTCCCTTTTCCATAAACGAACGTGATGTTTTCTTTCGCTTTTACTTTCTCCAGGAAAACAAGCACTTTTTTCAAATCTTCTAAAAAAGTCTCGTAAGGACTGGTGAAAATCTGACAGTATGTTGTATTGATCTGTTCCAGCAGGGCTTGCCATTTGGTATACATCTTAGCTTCATGTTTGGTGATTGCCTTTTTCCATACGAAAGAATACCGGTTGGCATACGCTTCGATATAGATGGTTTCACCGGTAATCGCCTCTTGTTGATAAAGCCACACGACTTGTTGAAAGAAGAGCTGTTCCATCACCGTATCGGTCAGATATTTTTGCTTGAAACGACTGATAGTAGAATGATCAGGAGCTGCATACCCTTGAAGAAGCCAACGGAAATTGATATCCCGACGACATGCTTTTTCTATCCCTCGGGAAGAGTAGATTTTTTGCGAGGCTGTGTAGGTAATGACCTTAAATAGAATGACTGGATCGACTGCTGGTTTTCTCCCTTTGGAAGCGTATGCCTGTAGTAGTTCTCTATAATCCATCCTTTCACATAAGAGGCAGTGGAGCCGGACCGAATCATCCATAGGAATCATTTCTTCTACATCCATCGATAAATATAATTGATAATTTGCTGCAGTTTGCGTATACTGGGCTTGTATTATTCTTTTATTTGTCATAAATCAATAATACATGAGAGCAGACCCTTTGTGGTCTGTTTTTTTGTGTATACACAAAAAAGCTGTTACACAATCAATTACCTGATTGTGCAACAGCCCCTTTGTTTTGCTTTAGAATAAAGAGAAGGTGGGTTTGCCACCTTCTTAAATATTTACGTTAACATGTTTTCAATTTCTTTATCTTTCAGAAGTTCATAGGCTCCTTCTGATGTGTTGGAGCAAACTACAACAGAAGCTTTTGTGGTGGGATAATGGACAGCACGGAAAAAACTCCTGGGTCATATCCCATCTGAATATACTTAACTATTTCCTTTTGATCATCTAATTCCATATAGCCACAGTAACCATAGTATATATTTTGTTTCGCGCTAACGACCTCACGTGGTATTAAAAATAATGGCGTCATCACTTTCGACAGAATTTGATAGTGTGTCAAAGCTTGCCAACATAAAACCATATCTTCTGCTAAACGTTACGTATATTGTAATGGAATATTTACAGTCAAGCAATTCAATTATAAATTTTCAAACTAAATACTTTGCACGTCATGCACAAATGGTAGTTACATCTTGTGCAATGATTCCCTAATTTACTACAGAAATCGTTTTCTAACATGTGGTGGTGGAAGTTCGCAGCTATCTTTTTTTCCAAACCAACGATAGCGGTTATTAGCAATGCGGTCGTAAAAGAAGTCGCGAATGGGCTTAGGCAGAACAATAAAGACATATAGGAATTTCCAACCGCCTAATAACTCTTTGCAAATACGTAGTGCAGCTGTTGATTTATTGTAGTACTTAGTGTTATCGATCAATATTAAACTGCTTAAATCATTAGGAATGTTATATTTTTGTACCAATTTCTGACCGGCGTCGCCTTGTAAGGAAGCAAATAAAAATTGTTCTTGTTTATCGCGTTGTAAAATAAATTGCACGCTTTGATCACAGAAATGACAGACACCGTCAAAGAGAATGATTTTTTTGCTCATCGTACGCCAACCTCCTTTCTATGGATCTAGTTTGTAAACAATTTGTTTCAAAACAAGAAAAGATGAGGACTTGCTCTGTTAGGATTAGAAAAACTTGGCTTACCGCTACATCTTTATGGTGGAAGCCTTAGTTTCTTATACGATAAACCCAAAAATCAAGTTTATCGTATAAAGCCCCCTTTTACAGATTGTTGCTCTATTCTAACATTCACTGACTGTATGCGACTAGTTATGTCTACTATAACATGACGAAGTAACATTTTTCGTTTTATTTGATTTTTATACGGGAACAGTCTCTCTACAAGCATATTGAAAAGTATACCAAACGAATGGAGGAGGGGCATAAGTATGTCAGACCATAAACAAGGTCAAACAAAACAAGAACAATTAGATGCTTACCGTGTTGATGATAAAGGGAAAAAGATGACCACGAACCAAGGATTAAACGTATCCGAGGATGAGTTCTCATTAAAAGCCGGAGTACGTGGACCGACCATTATGGAAGACTTTCATTTTCGGGAAAAAATGACCCATTTTGATCATGAGCGTATACCTGAACGGGTGGTACATGCAAGAGGATATGCAGCACATGGCGTTTTTGAAGTGTATGAATCAATGGAGCAATATACAAAAGCCGATTTCTTAAAAGAAAAAGGGAAACAAACACCCGTATTTGTAAGATTTTCAACGGTTGCTGGATCAAAAGGGTCTGGAGAACTAGCTCGCGATGTAAGGGGAATTGCTACGAAATTTTATACGGAAGAAGGAAATTATGATTTAGTGGGAAATAATATGCCTGTTTTTTTTATCCAAGATGCCATTAAATTTCCTGATTTAATTCATGCTGTGAAGCCCGAGCCACATACGGGTATACCGCAAGCCGCTTCTGCCCATGATACGTTTTGGGATTTTGTAGCAAATAATCAAGAAACAGCACATATGGTGATGTGGCAAATGTCAGATCGAGCCATTCCACGTAGTTTTCGCATGATGGAAGGGTTTGGCGTGCACACATTTCGGTTTGTAAATGAGATGGGAGAAGCTACGTTTGTGAAATTTCATTGGAAGCCAAAGCTAGGCGTGCATTCAACTGTCTGGGATGAAGCACAAAAAATAAATGGGAAAAATCCAGATTTCCATCGTCAAGATTTGTATGAGGCGATTGAAAACGGAGCTTACCCTGAATTTGAGTTAGGTGTGCAACTAATTTCAGAAGAAGACGCCAATGCATTCGATTACGATATATTAGACCCAACTAAAATTTGGCCAGAAGAGGAAGTTCCAGTTAAAATTATTGGCAAAATGACCTTAAATCGAAATGTAGATAATGTTTTTGCTGAAACGGAGCAAGTAGCGTTTCACCCAGGTCATGTAGTTCCTGGCATTGATTTTACGAATGATCCTTTATTACAAGGACGATTGTTCTCCTATACCGATACACAATTAATTCGACTCGGAGGACCTAATTTTCATGAGCTACCAATTAATCGCCCCGTTTGCCCGTTCCACAATAATCAACGGGATGGCTATGGTAGGCATACGATTAATGTAGGGCAAGTGAGTTATCATAAAAACGCACTAGCGGAAAACACGCCAGAACCTGCTTCTCCAGAAGAAGGCGGATATGAGCACTACCAAGAAAAAGTGGAAGGGAGAAAGATTCGTGCAAGAAGTGAAAGCTTCAAGGATCATTTTTCTCAAGCTGCTCTGTTTTGGAATAGTATGAGTGAGATAGAAAAACAACATATTATAGACGCTTTCAGTTTTGAATTAGGAAAGGTAGAAAGTAAAGAAGTACAACAACAAGTAATAAATATGTTTGCCCATGTTAGTTTAGAGATGGTACAAGAAATTGCTGCAAACATTGGTGTCACCGCTCCAAAAGAAGGTGGTTCGCCGGTAAGTAAAGTTTCACCTGCTCTCAGTCAAGAAAACACAACGAAAACAGCAGTAACACGAAATGTAGCTGTTCTTTTAGATAATGGCTTCCATACCGACAGTGTAATTTCTGTTATACATGGATTGAAAAAACAAGGAATTCGTCCTTTCGTAGTTGCGAATAAGCGTGGGGCGATTGTTGGGGAGGATAGCAACACCGTTGAAGCAAATGCTAGCTTTTTAACCGTAGATTCTGTTCTTTTTGATGCGGTTTATGTAGCTGGAAGTAAACAAATGAGTGACCGCTTCTACCAACAAGCGACGCATTTTATTCAAGAAGCATTCCACCATTGCAAGCCAATAGGAGCAGGTAGTGACGGGGTTTCTTTAATAGAAGATTGTCGTATACATCAGGCAAAAGGTGTGATTACGGCGTCTGATGTGGACAACTTTGTGGATACATTTAGCGATGCAGTGGCACAACATCGGTTCTGGGATAGAGAGGTTCAAGTATAAAGTTCATTATAATTTCGCTTGAGTTTCATGAAAAGTTGCTGAAGTTCACAATGAACCATAAGTTGCTACATCTTCAACCAATAAAAAACAGTAGCGTTTTATCATTGCTACTGTTTTTTTAAAAGATAAGAAAGTATAAAATTTGTTGCTTTGGCATACGATTCAACGGAATAGCCACGTCCGGCTCCAGCGCCCAGCAACTAGGCGACTTCACGAAATCGCCCTACGATAAGTCATCATCGGTTTGTTCCTCATCGTGATTCCTTTATCTCAGTTGATTCGTTCCACTCGCTACGTTGCTAAACGGGCGCTTGCGCCTTTGTTCTTGGTTTGGCTTGTTTTGACAGGGTGTTTCTATTTTTCATTTGATACAAAAGTATAAAATTAGATGCTTAGGGATAAGTGAATAACGGAATAGAGACGTTTCAGCATGGAGGCGCCTTCACTTCATTGCCCTAAGCTAAGTCATCATCGGTTCGTCGCTAAAAGGAAGGCCGACGATAAACGGGCTTGCCGCCCGACGTCGATTCCCCCTGTTTTAGTGGCATAATTCCTTGATCTTAGTTAATGCTTTGCACCTAAACGGGCGCTCGAGCTTTTTGTCTTTGCATACGTCATTCATGTATTCGATAACGCGTGTCATATTACTTGTTACTTCTGAGCGTAGACGATTTCTTCTACGCGGCTACTGTGTGTATACACATTCATAGACCCTTTTCTAGCAAAGCCAATGACTGTAATCCCTAAGTCTTCGGCTAACTGTAAAGCAAGTTTAGTAGGAGCGGACTTAGATATAAGAATACTCACACGCATTTTGGAAATTTTTAACAATACCTCAGAAGAGATGCGCCCACTGAATACTATAACTTTATCGTTTATGTTCAAATGGTTCATTAACATATGACCGTACAACTTATCAAGCGCATTATGGCGACCAATGTCTGTACGAACGAGTTCGACACCATTAACAGAAGCTAAAGCTGCATTATGCACGCCACCTGTTTGATGAAACTGCATGGAAGCTTGTTGTAATTGTTCCATAAGTTGTAAACATTGCTTACAAGAGATGCGTAGGTTGGACATCATCGTTTTGGCTGTTTTTACATCATTCTTAAAATAAAATTGCCGACTTTTCCCGCAACAAGAGCCAATAATACGTTTGGAATGATCGAATTGATACATATCAGGAAGTTTGTTGATTTCCAAGTAAGCAAATCCTGTTTTTACATCTACATTCATACGTTGGATGGCATGATATTGCAAAATCACTCCTTCTGAAGCAAGAAAGCCGACGATCAGTTCTTCGACGTGTTCTGGAGAGCAAACCATGGTAGCGAATTCTTCACCGTTAATCATAATCGTGATCGGATATTCCTCCGCCACGGATGTTAACTCTTTTGTAGCTGCTCCGTCATGAAAACGAATAATTTCCCAATCTGCTAAATTATCAGACATATAATCCCCCTTTTTATCATTCCGAATATACGGTAAGATTCCCGCTTCTTATAAAGACTTGCAATGCCAAATCTTTATGGCGATGAAACAAGGGTTTTGTTATTGGCGACAAGCCATATCCTTTCTAATGACTATCTATTTCCAGTTCTTCTACGCGCTTCTCTGCGTACTTCACATCTTTTTGTGCATAATACGTAACTGCTTTTTCTAAAATGACTGCTGTATTATATTCAGGGATACCTGCATATTGTTCGTAAATGCCTTTTGGAATAAGGACATTCCCTTCTGGCCAATGTACTTCTAGATTGCCCGTTTTGACAGGGGCGAATTTAGCGCGGCCAGCATATAAACCGTGCTGGTTATAAACGACTACGTTTTCTCCATCTTGAATATCAAGTGTGTCTGCATCTTGTTTACTCACTAAAATATCATCTCGGTGTGCATTGTTAAACGGATCCGTTTCACTATAAATCATCGAGTTGAACTGTTTTCCTCGACGAGTCGTAACGTAAAAATGCCCTTCTGGCTTTCTTAATTCTGGAATATCCATCGCGATAAGATTCCCCTTGCCATCTGTAGTCGGGCAAACGCCATCTTCACAGAGCCAAGCCCCTCCCCATTGGAAAAGATCGCCTTTTTCATTTAAATGCTGTATGCCATCATAGTTTGGGGCGGCTTTGGCAATTTCTTCACGGATCGCACGTGCATCTTTAAAATGAATAATGTCTTTTGCTTCAGGTCTTACTCGCTTTGCTACATCCACATAAACCTCCCATTCAGAACGAGCCTCTTCTATACGTGGACCCTTAATTTCTGGGGAGAAATAGACCATTCTTTCCGTAGAGGTAGACGTCCCACCTCCAGGTTGCTCATAGCGTGTCATCGCTGGCAAAACGATGACTGCTTCCTTTGCATCTACAAGTGTAGACGTATTGAAGATAATATCTTGATGCACTCGAAGTTCAACTTGTTCTAAGCATGATTGAATATAATCAGGATTTGGCATTGTTTCAAGAAAATTCCCTCCCGACATATAGTAGAGCTTTAATTTTCGTTCATGTTCCTCTGGTAAGTGAGCGTGCTCTAGAGATTCGCCGACAATGTCTCCTTGCCAAGTGGGAATATCAAAATTCCATACTTTTTCTACACGTTCCCGTTGCTCATCATTCATGCTTCCTCCTGGTAAAGAGAAGGGGTCTGCTCCCATTTCACCAGAGCCTTGCACACCAGAATGTCCTCTTATAGGCATTAAGCCGCAATGTTCACGTCCAAGAAACCCGCGTAACAAAGCTAGATTGGCAACTTGTGAGATGTTATCGGTTCCAAAACGATGTTGGGTCAGACCCATAGACCAGACAAACACAGCAGATTTTGAATTTGCTAGGAGCGACGCTAATTCTATCATTCTTTGTTTAGAGATGCCGGACGATTGCTCTAATTGTTCCCACGTATGAGCTTCTACCTTTCTTTGTAAAGCGTCCAAACCATTGACATGTGCCTGAATAAATGCATGGTCCAACGCTGATCCTGGCTTTTCATTCTCCATTTCAAACCAATGCTTCATAATGCCGTGCATAAAGGCAATATCACCACCAATATTTACTTGGTAAACATCATCAGCTATTTTCGTTCCAAATAAAGCGGACTCTCCAATAGAAGGGATCCAATATTCGTCCATGGATGGTTCGTGGTAAGGGTTGATAACAATGATCTTTGTTCCTTGCTTTTTAGCGGCATACATATATTTAGTAGAAACGGGTTGGTTATTTGCTGCAACAGAACCCCAAAATAGTAGAACTTCTGTACCGATCCAATCTTTATAATTGCAAGTTGAGGCGCCAACCCCTACAGAACGAGTCAATGCTGTTTTAGATGGCGAGTGGCATATTCTAGATGCATTATCAATATTATTCGTTCCAAGAAACCGAGCGACTTTTCCGAGTACATAATAGGTTTCATTCGTAATGCCACGTGAGGTGGAGTAAAAGGAAAGCTGTTTTGGATGAAGGGCACGCATTTTTTTAGCAATATAGTCTAGTGCTTCGTTCCAGGAAATACGTTGAAACTTTTGATCATATGGCTTGCGAATAAGCGGATAAGGGATGCGACCGAGCTGACGTAGTTCTGTGCTGTTCATTTTTCGCAATTCATCTATATCAGCATGCAAGATAGCTTTGTTTATAGCTGGCATCGTATTTAAACGAAGAACGTTTAGACGTGTCGTGCAAAGATGTGGTCCAGTTAACGTCTGATCTTTGAGTCCTTGTACGCCAAGTGCGCAACCGTCGCATACTCCTTGTGTAAGGATACGAGTGGCATAAGGAAGTCTGTCTTTATTTTCCCAAGCAACCTTTATTGTGTCGCGAATATGATGCGGTTTTACTTTTCCTAAACCAAATGGAACCTTGCTTACCCAAAGCGATGGATCAGGCTTTTTGGACAACTTAATTGGGCCAGTGTGCTTTGTTTTCCCCATTATTTCCCCCTCCAATAATCTACAGTTGATTTTACTTGGTTTCATCCTACCATGAAAGCGGATACAATACAATTCAATTTAGCTATCTATTTTTTCACTGAAAGTGGTAGCATTGCGCATAAAATTTCTCTTTTTCTAAACACTAATCATAGAAACTAAAATGGAGGTAAAGCAGATGGAATGGTCATGGGTTTGGAAAGCTGTGCTTATTATCATTGGGGGAACCTTACTGCTAAGGCTTGCTGGTAGAAAATCAATATCCCAAATGACATTGGCGCAAACGGTTATTATGATTGGCATAGGTTCTTTATTGATTCAGCCATTAGCTGGCAAAAATATATGGACAACACTTGGTGTAGGTACCGTTCTTGTATTGACATTAATTGTCATGGAGTTCGCACAAATTAAATCTGATTCCTTTGAAGGGATTATAACAGGGAAATCAAAAGTCCTCATTCACAATGGTGTCATTCAATATGACCAACTAAAAAAATTACGTCTAACAACAGATCAGCTAGAAATGAATTTACGACAGAAAAATATATCGCGAATAGAAGATGTGGAATGGGCAACGTTAGAAGCAAACGGACAAATTGGGTATGCGCTAAAGCCGGAAGCACAACCAGCCACAAAAGGAGATATACAACAACTTTATACAGAGATAAAAAACGTCCAACATCATTTGTTAGCGCAAAGCAGAACGCTGGGGAGTGGGGCTGGTGAAAAGTTTCAATCCCCTTCCAATTTATTTCAAGAAGTAGCGGATAAAGGGCATGACAGTAATACAACTCCTCCTCATCAATTTGATTAAAAGAGATAGTGGTTAAAATAACGCTTCATAGGGAATAGTCTTTATAAGTTCAGATCGTTAATAAGCATTCGATTTCACAATATGCCCCAAGATGGTTTGCAGAGAACAAAGTAACAAGTATTTTCTTATATAATAGGAAAGGATAGCATTTTGTTCATCTTCCATTGCATGTAATGGGAGACAAGAGCATCTCAATGACCTAGCTCTTAAGAGAAGCCCCTACCCGGTTACGAGTAATCCATTTGGGGGAACGCCGTCGGTGATTGAAGTTTACTTTATAGAGTGAAAAAACAGCTTTTTTTCAGCAGTATGTTGGCGATACGTTAAGTTTTAATAACTTTAATAACAAACCATTTTATTTCGTGTTAAAAAAGTATATAATATAATTTGTGTGTTTTTGGAGAAACGAAAATAGGTCATGGAAAAAGTCCTTATATGATGATATATGGCACCAAGACACTCCTTTTCGTAAGAGCATATCTTTAGGCTATTCATCATTAGTGGCATTGATAGAAAAATTCTACTGATAGAAGATGCACTTTCTATTATTCATCTATTAACGCATTATTTCCTTGCAAATTTGTAAAATAAAATTTAGCTTTTTCTATTTGTTTTTTACGCGGATTATACAGCCTTTAAGAAGATGTACAAGATTTTATTTAGCAGTAATAGATTGCAATATGCTATTTAATATGCTAAGCTTGTAAACACAATATATCGTAATAAATAACCTTTATGACTACTATATATTGTGTTTTGTTTTGAGTTAAGGCTATTATTATGAGAAAATTAAGACGTTTGAATGTACGATAGCATGATGAATCAATCTCTAGCATTGTAAAGTACATAAGGAGTTTTAAATGAACATATAAAAGACAAGCTTGGCGTAATCGCCGAGTTTTCTAATGCCTATTTACTGTTCGTAAATAGTAGCCATATATTATAGCCCTTTAAAGGGTTTAATTATATTGAGGGAGGATTATAAATGATCATCGACATCGCTACTACAAGAGATAGACTTGTAGAAATCATTGATCTTGCGCAACAGGGGCTAGCTGTTGAAACGAAAGCTTATAAGGAAAAGGCATTTAAAACGATTCAGGAAGATACTCCGATCGACAAAGCTTTAGATATTCTTGTTCAAATCGCATTGGAGAATATTGATGAATCTGCTCCTGATTGGACCTATGTAGCGAGCCGAATTTATTTACAGCAGCTTTACCATCAAGCCCGCCACAATCGCCATTACGATGATGGTAAATATGGTGATTTTTATGAATTAATTACCATGCTGACGGATGAAAATATTTACGAAAATAATCTGTTAGAAAAGTATTCAAAAGCGGAAATTGATTACTTTGCCGAACAAATCGATCCTGCAAGGGACTTGTACTTCACCTACTTAGGGCTTCATACATTAGCGACACGTTATTTAGCAACAGATCACGATAAAAAGGTGTTTGAGCTACCGCAGGAACGTTGGATGGTTATTGCCATGACGCTTATGCAATATGAAGATAAAGCAAAGCGGACAGAGCATGTGTTAGAAGCTTATTGGGCACTAAGTAACTTATATATGACAGTCGCAACACCGACCCTTGCTAATGCTGGAAAAACGCATGGTCAACTATCTAGTTGTTTTATTGATACCGTCGATGATAGCCTTCAATCCATTTACGATAGCAATACCGATATTGCTAAGTTGTCTAAAAATGGTGGTGGGATCGGTGTTTATATGGGGAAAATCCGTAGCCGTGGAAGTTCCATTAAAGGATTTAAAGGGATGTCAAGTGGTGTTGTACCATGGATTAAACAATTGAATAATACAGCGGTAAATGTCGATCAATTAGGAACGAGAAAAGGTGCAATTGCTGTTTATTTAGATGTTTGGCACCGTGATATAGAGGCGTTTCTTGACTTGAAATTAAATAATGGTGATGAGCGTATGCGGGCACACGATATTTTCACAGGTGTCACCTTACCTGATTTATTTATGGAACAAGTAGAAAAACGTGGCAATTGGTACCTATTTGACCCCCATGAAGTGCGACAAGTGATGGGGTATTCATTAGAAGATTTCTATGACGAGGAAAAAGGGAATGGAACTTTTCGACAAAAATATATGGAGTGCGTAAACTCCGAACAATTGTCAAAACGTGAAATTCCAGCGATTGATATTATGAAGCGAGTTATGAAATCACAATTAGAATCGGGTACACCATTTATGTTTTATCGTGATGAAGTGAATCGACAAAATAGTAATAGTCACCAAGGATTGATTTATTGCTCTAACCTTTGTACGGAAATTACACAAAATCAATCGCCTTCTGAATTTGTAGAAGAATTTTTGGAAAACGAAAATACCATTGTAAAGAAATATAAATCTGGGGATTATGTCGTCTGTAATTTAAGTTCGATCAACCTTGGAAAAGCTGTTCCAGATGAAATTCTAGATCGGTTAATTAAAATTCAAGTACGCATGCTAGATAACGTTATTGATATTAACACATTGCCAATTATGCAAGCTCAACTAACGAATAAAAAGTACCGAGCTATTGGATTAGGAACGTTTGGCTGGCATCATCTGCTAGCTCGTAACAATATGAAGTGGGAAACGGAAGAAGCGGTGGACTATGCAGACGAATTGTATGAACGTATTGCTTTTCTTACCATTCAGGCAAGTATGGAATTAAGTAAAGAAAAAGGCAGTTACCCGGCATTTGCAGGTAGTAAGTGGAGTTCAGGTGAATACTTTGAGCAAAAAGGCTATGTCAAAACAGATTGGCTTACTTTAAAAGAAGACGTTAAACAGCACGGTATTCGAAACGGTTATTTAATGGCAGTGGCACCGAACTCAACAACAGCAATGATCGCTGGGTCTACAGCTAGTATTGATCCGATTTTTAAAACATTTTATTACGAAGAAAAGAAAGACTTTAAAATTCCAGTTACAGCACCAGACTTAACGCACAAGACATATGATGTATATCGTCGCTCTGCATACATTGTAGATCAACGCTGGTCTGTGAAGCAAAACGCTGCTAGACAGAAGCATATTGATCAAAGTCTCTCCTTTAACTTCTATGTACCAAATACGATTCGAGCATCTATTTTGCTCGATTTACATTTGCAAGCATGGCAGGAAGGATTAAAAACAACGTATTATGTACGCTCTACTTCCAATGAAGTAGAAGAATGTGAATGGTGTCAAAGTTGAGGACGCTAATCGCTTACTTGACCTACAGCGGTAATACCCAAGAAGTTGCAACACTTATCCAAGAAAACTTACAAATAAAAGGAGTGGAGACGGCGGTTCATCGTATTGGTATTGATCCGCCTGTTGATCCCGCTGTGTACGATATTATCTTCTTAGGTACATTTACTTGGGATCGGGGAAGCACACCCGATGAAGTGAAAGACTTTATTCTAGAAGTTGGGTATAAACCGGATAATGTCGCTATATTTGGTACAGGTGATACACAATTTGGAGGCGATGATTTATTTTGTCGTGCTGTTGATAAGTTGGTCAAATTTTATCATAGCCCTTGGCGCGGACTGAAGATAGAACAGTCTCCAAGAGGCAAGCAAGAACAATTTGTAAAGGACTGGGTGGAAGGAGTATTAGACCATGGCAAAAATCATGCTGGAAAAAGCAAAGACGTTAGAACCATTAAATCCAAATAAGTCCACAGGTGTATTTGGAGGACAATCCAGTGGTATCTTAAATTGGAATGATATTGCTTATCCACACTGGTATAAAATGTATAAACGGTTAGTAGGAAATTATTGGCAAGCAGATGAAGTGAATATGCAAAGTGATATTAAGCAATTCCCTTCATTGACAGCAGAAGAACAGGACGCGTATTTAAAAATTATTGGTTTGCTATCTACGTTAGATGCACCGCAAACACGAACGGCTTTACTCATTTCTTTGTACGCAACAGATCCATCTGTGCAATCCATTATGGCGGTCATTGCACAGCAGGAAGCAGTGCATAATGAAAGCTATTCTTACGTGTTGTCTTCCGTTGTCTCGTTAGATGAGCAGAATAAGTCTTTTCAACTCGGTAGAACGGATGCAGTTTTGTTGAAGCGAAACGAGAATTTAACGAAGCAGTATAACGCTTTTGTGGAAGAGCCGACAATCGAAAATATTTTAAAGACATTAGTATATACAGCTCTTTTAGAAGGTATGTTCTTCTATTCTGGGTTTGCGTTTTTCTATAATTTGGCACGCCATAATAAAATGGTCGGCACGTCAACCATGATTAGTTATATTAATCGCGATGAGCTTGAGCACGGTCGCTTCATATCTGAACTATTTCGTGCTACGCTTGCCGAAAATCCAGAATATAATAAGGATACATTTATTCAATGGGTATACGATCATTTTCAAGAATCGGTTGAATTAGAAATCGAATGGTCCAAGTACGTGCTTGGCAATGTAGAAGGAATTGACCTTGACGAAATGGCTGGATACATTAAATATCGTGCGAACAAGATGCTTCGTATGATGGGATTACATGATGTATATCCAGATTATACTGAAAATCCGATGAAGTGGATTCGCGCCTACGTAGATAACTTTGATGGCACGAAAACAGATTTTTTTGAACAGAAATCTAGACAATATACGAAAACAAGTGATTTGAATGGTTTTGATGATTTATAAGCATGGTAACTAAATAGGCAGGAGTACAAGCACAGGCACTTAAGAGGTGGAGACCTTCTCTTTTTAACTGCCTGTGTTTTTGTTTTTTTGTATATAACCGATTAGAAAGTTGCATGAACTCCCTCGGCTCACTTTTCCTTTGGAAAATATTATTACATACATAATAAGACCTCGTATTCGAAAAGTATACTTACGAATACGAGTAGCTTAGTAAAAACTTATTGTTTTCCTTAATAATGTATTTTTATTCTTTCTCCCGGATCATAGAATATATGGATTCTTTATTGATTAAAGTCCCTAAAAATAGAGAACCTATGGTCAACAAAGCAAACAGCACCAATGTTGATATAATAAAGTAGTATAGATATTGATAAGTTGGGTAGATATGATTTATTTTTAATAAAACAATCAAATATATGGATAAGCTTAATAATGTTGCTATTATAAGATAAACTAACAATTCAAGCTGGAGCGAACGTAAGACCTTCTTTTCTGTGTAGCCTAACGATAGGTATATTCCCCATCTTCTTTTTTGAGTCATGTATTTACTAAATACAACTACCACAAGGGTGAGGATGGATAGGACTGCTGACACTGCAAAAGCTAATTTTCCATAAAAACCTACTAAGTTAGATATTTTTGTATCATTCATCATAAACTCTGGTATGTTTTGGTACATACTACCAGGAATAGTTGCTGTTAACTCTAAAAGAAACGATTCAATGCTTTCTTTTTTTTCTGCGCTTAAATTGTCTTCTACATAAATGGAAAGGTCTTTATATCCTTGAAACATATGATTACTTAGTGCTGTTTCTTCACTCATGACTATTGTTAGCTGATTATCTTCTTCAATAGATAAAGAATCATCAATTTTTATACGAAAAGGATAGTTATTGTATTGCAAAATCTCATATTTCCATTCTCTAGTATGCAAACTATTAGAGTCGAAAAACTTTTGAATAAAATTAATGTTTTCGTTATCTAAACTGTTTTCTTTTCTATTTTCATCTATAGTACCTGGATTGTGTATGATTACTTTTCCAATAAAATCAGTATAATTAAGCTGCTTATATACAGTATCAAATTCCTGTTTATCTAATAAAATATATTTTACGTTTGGAATCAATGAATTTCCATTATAAGATCCCTCTTCTTCTGTATCTTGCTCATTTATCCAATCTTGGAGATTGGAAGTGATAAGATTTGGATTTAATGAGGGATGAACATCCATCATGAAAGGCTCTTTTTCTACAAATTTTATACCGTCTATACTTTTCAATTCTTTAACTTTTTCTGGCTTGAATGTTATTCCTGGCTCACTTAATACATTTAAACCGTCCATAACATCATAAGTAAAACCTTCTTGAGAGCTTATATAATAGGCCTGTTGTGAGTCCCATACACCTGCTGATTCTTTTTGAAGGAATATTGAAAAATTGAGAGTTAGGGTAGCTATACACAAAACTATAACTGTAAAAATGAATTGTTTTGGGTGCGGCATTACTTGAATAGCAAATTGTTTTAATTTAATATTTTTTATGTTTTGAATATATTTCCAAATATAGGAATGTGATGCTGAAATTCCTCTTAAAACATTATTAATACTTGTATGCTTTACTCGTTCAATTGATAAAATTGAATTAATAATAAGAATTACAAATAGAATAATAAGGAATATTCCTACAAAAGATAAACTTAATAAATGGAATTGACCTTGTCCATATGTGTGTTTAATAATTAATATATGCAAAATAGCTTGTAAAGGGATAGATAATGTTAGCCCCAAGATGAAGATAATGGCACACTGATTGATACAAATTTTATAAAGGTTTACATTTAATGCTCCAGTTGCTTTCATAGCTGCAAATTTTTTACTTTGATCTAGATTATAATAGGAGAATAAATTTAAAATGCAAAAGGTAGCTGAAATTAAACAAAGAATTTGAAATACAAATGAAAGTATTGAAATGGTTTCATAATCTATAAGCCCTTTGTAATATAGGCCCTCATTAAAAATACCTTCACTTTCTTCGTATTGATTAATTAGCTCGTAAGCATCTTCTTCCACTGACTTTTTACTTCCCTCAAATAAAAAAAGGAAATTATTAATTTTAGAACTTAACTCTGTATCTTTATGAGGAATAAATATATTTGGAAAATCATTTAGGCCTTTTTCAACATCATAGGGAACTGTCCATTTTGAGGAATAGTTTTGAATAACCCCTGTTAATGTTACAACTTTTTGTGCATCCTCAAATTGAAGTTTTTTTTGCTCTCCTATCTTCCAGTCTTCATCAATCAGTTTTAAATAGGCTTCTTCTATGGCAACTTCGCCTTTACTTTTTGGATAAACTCCCTCAATTAACTTAATTCTACCCATATTTATAGCATCTGTATCCATCCAGCCGACGGTGGCTTTTACATCTTCTTTAATGTCAATTGTTGTCTCTATATGGTATTGACCAACTTTGTTTGTTTTTTTGGATAGTTCCTCTTTATTTGCATTTATATTAATTAATGCTCCAGTGTGCTCTCCGTAAATACTATAAGAATTCTCAATTAAATTATATTTGATAGATTCTGATGCAGTATGTATAGAAGAAATAGCAGAGATCATTAACGCTAAAGAAAGACTCATTGTTAACAACCATTTCTTCCTGGAGAGCAAGAGCTTTGAACTCAGCTTAAACATTCTCGTATTCCACCTTGAGGTGTCCATCTTTAATTGTGAATAAACTATGTGGCAACTTTATTAGATTTTTTTCATGTGTTACCACTACTAAAGATAGCTTTTGTGTATGTGTTAGACTTGTCAACAAACTGATGATAATATCAGTAGTTTCTGAATCTAAATTTCCAGTTGGTTCATCTGCAAAAATAACTTTTGGTGAGGTAATCAACGCTCTGGCAATAGCAACACGCTGTTGTTCTCCACCAGAAAGAAAACCAGGTTTCTTATCTAAGTGCCTTTCAATCCCTAAGCTAGTAGTAAGTTCTCTTAAATTCCATTTTGATTTTTTTTGAATAAAATTTAACGGTAATTCAATATTTTCTCTTACTGTTAATTCGGGAATTAATTGAAAGGACTGGAAAACAAAACCAAACAGTTCTCCACGTATTCTGGAACGTTTTTTGTCTGTCATATCGTAAAGAGATTCATTTTCTACATAAACTTTTCCCGTACTCGGTTCTTCCATTCCGCCAAGTAAACTGAGAAAAGTTGATTTTCCTGAACCACTTTTACCCTGGATTACATATATGGAGCCTTCTCGGATAGAGAAAGTTGTTGATTTAACTACTGAGTAACCGTTATATGTTTTGCTTATATCTCTTGCTTGTAAGATCAATCTATTTCCCTCCTAGTTAACCCTTAGTAAATAGTTTATGTTGTTAAGTGTTTTTTACTTTTATAAATAATTGAATTAGATAAAGCAAGTAGTATCCGATAACAATACCAAGAGCGTTTAAGATAAGATCATCAATATCAATTGTTCTTGTACTAATGTCTACTAGATGCAATACTAGTTGACCTGTTTCAATAACTAAGGGAAACATTAGTGCAATTAATAAAAGTTTATTGAATGATACCCTTCTGTATATGATATAGATTAAGAACCCTATCGGGACTGTGAGTAAAATGTTACCAGCGATATTAATAAAAGCTGTAGAAAATGCTAATGTACCTGTTGAAACCTCTACAAAGTATTGAAAAATAGTTTTGAAGGGTATTAGATTTATAGGTAAATATTCAAGTAATAGAGTTGGAGTCATCCAAACGACATAAAATAAGATTATAAAATATGTAATGTATCCCAAGATAGTTAATTCTATCATTATACGTAGTTTGTATTTTCTGTAAAACAAAAACCTTGAAATACCATAGATAAGCCAAGTAGGTAATACAAATAGTAATAGTACGTGCGGTAACCAAGTCATCATTATAAATTGCTCCTCTACTATTATTTTGAAATGAAACAAGCTCCTTGAAAGGAGCCTGTCCATCATATTATTGCTTTATAGTCCCTTTACCTTTTACTCGATCACCATAGGCGCCGGCTTTTGTTTTAGTTACGCGAACGTTGTAATTATTATTTTTAACTGTACCAAAATTTCTTGAGAATCTTTTTCCATTAGCAGTGATATTGCTAGTACTATAGCTTTTTAAGAATCTCACTAGAGATACTTTAAAAGCGGATTTAGAAGCTTTTACTTTTCCACTTGCCCAATAGGTGTTACCACTACCTGTTGTAGAAGTACTTTTATTCTTCAAAGCGTGATTAGTTGAACCTGTTACTTGATGTGAGATGTTAAAAGAATAAGACTTACTATAAGCTGATCCAACTATTGGAAAGCTCAAACTTATAATTAGTGCTGTGATAAACAAAATTTTTCCGAACTTTCTATTTTTTTTCATAATAATTAAAATCCCCCTAAAATTAAAATCAGTTCTCCTACTCTTACCGTTTGTTTAACTATATTTTATGTGTATTTAGCCGCACCTTCGAAGTATACACCTATTATATAAGAATTCCCCCCTTTCCTCCAAAATAATACCCCAAAATATTCCATTCGTCAACTTATTATGATAATTTTCGCAAAAAAATTAATAGTCGTTTATAAATTTTTATACTGGACTGGATTATCCTTTAAAATACACTATTCGTGTATCACCTAAAATAGTGAAATTGAAATGATGTTTAGGCAACACACCCATTTTCTATGTTTCATTTCAGAGCCGACTTAAATTTATCCAAATTGGACAAGTTTAAAACAAAAGTTAAATCGCGTTGATACCATCACTGTACAACAAGAAGCAGGGGAGGTTTCTTATCTTTCTTGTTCTTTTCAAAATCCACCTACAAAAGATTATTAAGCTTTTACTTTAATTCACAATGGTACTCGAATCTTCGAAGGTTTGAATACTTATAAAGATTCTACGTTACTCTAATGGAGGTATTTGTATAGAAGTTACTTAGATACTCGCATCGTTAAATACTGGTGTTTATAATTTGAATTTTGGTTAGACCGTTTAATTATAGTGCAAGGGATAAATAATATTGGGAGAGTGGGAAAGACTCTAACACATTCTATATTCGTTGAAACATATCCATTTAGCTATAAAAGAGGGAGAAGGTCTACCATACTTATATGAAACAGTAGGAAAATGTAAGAACACTATTAGTTGCAATCACTACTGTATGAACCTCTATTTTGACGTTTTCTATAGTATAAAAACCCTTTACATTCACGTAACGGAAACGTTTATGATAAAAGTAGGAGGGATAAGCAATGTATATTCAAGAAGTTGCCAAGCGGTTAAATACAACAGCAAGAACCATTCGATTTTATGAGGAAAAGGGTCTCCTATCACCTAGTAAGCAAGCGAATCAATATCGAACGTTTACAGATGAAGAAGTAGTAAGGATTAGCACGATATTAGCATTACGTGAATTTGGCGTTGGTATTAAAGAAATAAAGCAGTTACTTGATGATCAAAAACAATATCGTATCCATGATTATTTGAATCTGCAACGTGCTGTGCTTTTTGAAAAATGGTTAGAAATGAAAGATATGATTCACACGCTAGATCAGTTGTTAGAAGGAAATAACGATCAGTCGATTTCTACTAAAGATTTAATTGCTCTATCAAAGCATTTAAGAAAGCTAAAACATTTGCGCCAATCTTGGCAGGACAAATGGGATTTTGATGCACAAGCTTCGGATTATGATCAAAGTCTGAGAATAAGTGGTTATCGATTTAATGTCCATCAAGACTATGAAACGGCCTTGGAGAAAGTGGTTGATACAATGCCTCTAGAAACAGGACAAACTTGTTTAGATATTGGCATTGGCACAGGAAATTTAGGGGCTAAATTTTTAGCGAAAGGAGTTCATATTATTGGTGTAGACCAATCGGATAACATGTTGCAGGCATGTAAGCAAAAGCACCCAGAAATTGAAGTGCGTAAAGGCCATTTTCTGGCTTTGCCAATTTTAGATCAACAAGTTGATGGAATTGTCTCCAGTTATGCGTTACATCATATTACAGATGAACAAAAACTGCTTGCATTAGCTGAAATGGATAGAGTTCTACGTCCAAACGGTGCTATCTGTATTGTAGACTTAATGTTTCAAGATGACGCGCATCGAGGCGAAGTAATGCAATATTTAAAAGAAAGTGGAAATACAGAGGCTATCTATGCGATTGAGGATGAGTTTTATGCAAATGGTTCTACCCTGTTAAATTGGCTACAGGAACATGATTACCATGTTAAAACGCATATTTTTAATCCGATACTAAGTATGGTTTACGCATTCAAATAGGTTAAAAGGCGTAAACTTTGGGATACAATGACAACTTTTTCAAACGGATCATAAAGAAACATTGGCATCGTAGCAACGTTATACAGAAATAAGCTGCCTACATCAGAGGCAGCTTATTATTTTAGTTTGCAAAATAATTTTTTAACCCAATCGTAATTCCGTTGGCAACTTGATGTTGAAAACTGTTAGAACGAATGGTAGCAAAATCGTTATAATTAGTAAGAAATCCTAGCTCTAATAATATAGAAGGAGCATGATTATTCCTTAATACATAATAGTTATTTGGCATCATTCCTCTATCACGCAATGTGACAGCAGAAGCAAGACCTTGGTGAACATTCTCTGCTAGTTTCTGGTCTTTGGAAGAATAATAGAATGTATTTATGCCGTCTGCACTGGAGTTCGGAAATGCATTATAATGAACACTAATAAATGCATGGGTGGTATAAGCATCGCTAATTCGAATACGATCAGCTAAAGAAACATACGTATCACTTGACCGAGTTAACAATACATTTGCACCAGCTGCTCGTAATTGTTCTGCAATTTGCTTGGAAGTTTCAAGTGTTAAAAATTTCTCTCGTACACCGTTTATTCCAATAGAACCAGGATCGTAACCACCGTGTCCAGGGTCTAACATGATATTGTATCCATTTAAGGAATGACTAGTATTGCTGGTTTGAACTTGTGGCTGTGCTTGAGAGGAACTGCTTCCTTCATTGGGCGTTGCTTGTACTTGTACCTGTACAGGTTTATCCTGTTTAGCAGGAATCAAATAATGTTTAGCAACCCATGCTTCTTTCCCACCAAAATAAGTCTGTACCCAGCCGTGTTGTTCACCGAATTCGACTAATTGGTCCCCAGCTTGTAATTGCCCAACAATTTCCGAGTCTATAGATGGGCTGCTTCGCACATTTAATAGAGCTTGTCCAACGTCATACACATCCCCATTAGCTGCATGGCTATTGTTAGGCAGCAAAAATAGAGAAGTTAGCACAATTGCTAAAGATGTTAGTGCATAATAGAAGTTTTTCAAATTAAGCACGGCCTCCTTCAATAAGATATAATTTTGCTTTATATAAATTCGTATTGAAACAGTTGCTTTTGGGGGCAGCTGATAGAATACGAGATAAAAGCTATATTTAAAAAATATTACTGAAACGATTGGTGCTATGTTCATTGATAAGGAAAAACGTATTAATAAAGGTAACAAATATAGATAGTAGAATAATAGATTAAACAATCATTAAACATTTAGAAAGATACCTTTTATCCGGCAACAATTTTACGTTACTTTGTGTATGATCGGTAAGGATAATTTTCAGGGTTATAAATCAAGTTTTTTAATGTTATAGCAACGCCTCATCCATTGTATCATAGAAGGGTGGTAGTAAATACCCATTTTATTGTTTCGAATACACTCTATAATAAGTATTCGGTTATACTTTTTTATCGGTACGGTTATCTTAAGTTTAAAGTAATTTTACGAGCTTTTTAATAGTATAACCAGAATAATAGATTTAAAACGATGGATTAAAAAACTGATTCCTTTTTACTAGAAAGAGATAAGCTTTTAGCGGATTTAATAGGGTAGGAGAGGAAAATAGTACATACGGCTTATTTCGTTAGGGAAACTTGGCATATCGACAAGTCTTTATGGCGAAACCTTTGTGTTTCTGTAGTGTAAAAGAAAACAGCTGCAATTTGTGCAGCTGTTACCAATTGAGAAATTATAAGAGATACGTAATAAAAGAGTCTCAGCATATACATGTGCATCCCCTTTTTACTTAGAGAGCGTTATTTTCTATCAAAATGCTTGTAAGTAAGTGTTTTTATACAAAGACTACAGTTGTAATATAAGTGGGGCTGTAAAATAGGATTAATCGAATAATTGAGAGGCTGCTTGAAGGGTTTGCTTATTAATAGCCATTTCTCCTGGTTTACGTGATTGACCGATTACATAGTTTTCTAGAGTCATGCCAAAAAACTGGCAAATATACTGAAATTGTTGAACGAGGGGCAATCCTTTTATATGTGGTTGATCGCCACCAACAAGAATAAGGTATACTTTTTTATCTTTTAACGTTTGGCGAAAATGCGGGTAATTGGGATCTCGTAAAACTTGCGACCAACGATCAATGAATGTTTTTAGTGGTCCGGACATGCCATACCAATAAATAGGGGTAGCGAAAACGACGGTCTCGTGTTTTAATAGTTGGTCAATTAAAAATAAATGGTCATCCAGTATGTGGGGAAATCCTTCTGTTGCGTGTCGCTTATCTACAATCGGTTCTATGTTGTAGTCGCGCAAATAAATATGTGTTGCTGTGTCTTGAGGGATAGCGTGATGGGTTAAAAATTCTGTATTCCCATTTGTCCTTGTTGAACCATGAAAGACTACTATACTCATGTTGTTCTTCCTCCTTGAATGAAAGTGCCAAATTAGTAAATAGTACCTTGTAAAATTGTATTCTAAAGATGAGCGTTTAGAAGTAACTTGCTAAGATGATTTTTGCATGAATATTCGTATGTCATACTATAATAAAATTAAGGGGAACCTTTTTGCGAGGTTGTTCGTATTAAACAATAGATAAATTGCCACTCTGTTTTGTGCCATGGATAGCAAGTCGTGCATGGGAATAAGCAGGAAAATCTGGTTTGACTTAGGTGAATAAATTAATTGTTCATAAAAAACCCTTGGCGCGTTGCGTGTAACATATAGAAGGCATAGGTGAAGCCATCATGAAAAAGACGGTCATTCTTTTTTTAATAGTACTTTTTATATCCGTATATACTTGTTTCCTAACATATTGGTCTGGGTCTTATGTAGTTCTAGATCCAAATTGGCAGGAACAAACTGTTTTAACCCCAGAATCTGTACAAGACCCACGTGATATTTATGTTATTGATAAATGGATATATGCTTTTAAAATGTATCCAGTTAGAAGTATTACATTTTTGTTGTCTGCTTCTGGTGTAATTGGTTTTTGTACGTATTTCGTTCGCAAATTTATACGTAAGCGCAAAAATGGTAATACGTTATTTTAAAGGATATGGAGGGATAATGTAATTGAAGAAAAAACGTCGTACATCAAAACGCCAAGAGAACGATGGTGGGTGGTGGTTCTGGATTATTGACTTCCTCTTAAGTTTTATCGATTTATTAATTATTTTACCAATTAAATGGTTAGGTAGATTAATGGCGGGGTTATTTAAATCTTGGTGGTATTAAAGTAGTAATTTGTATGAGTATGATAGGAAAATATCGTGTTATAAGGCTTATGTATAAGAAAACGCCTAAGCTCTCATTGGTAAAATCGCTATATATTATGAAGCGTACTTGCAGATGTGATTTTTTTGAAAAGACACACCAGTTTTCGCCATATATACTTGGCGAGAACTGGTGTGTTTCTTAGATTAAGCTTACTAGTAAGGATTTATAGACAACTGTCGTATATAAACGTTAAAAGTTACGTTTTTCCAACTGTGCAAGCCCCCACAACATCGCTATGCTAAAATACGATTTTTGTCGCTCGTATAGTTTTGCACTTCCTACGAAGAAAAAATGCTCTTCTGCGGGGCGTTCACTCGTACTATTCCCCCGCAGAAGTGTACATATTTAACAACGATCGATAGGGTCAAGCTACTTTTATTCTTTCCTGTAGAACTACTTCTCTGTTACATTCTTATCCATTTCCAAATCTCTCCTGGAGTAGCATTTTTACCGTACATTAATATGCCTACTTTAAAGATTTTTCCAGCAAGTCTTACGAAAATCCAAATACTAATGATTAAAATAGCGAGTGAAATGATAATTTCGAGCCAGGGCCATTCTTCTAAGTTGCTTAGGCGAAGTAAGAGAACACCTGGCGCCGTGAAAGGAATGTACGTACCAAGTTGAGCCATGAATCCACTTGGATCACTAAGAACAGGTCCGATAAAGATAAACGGTAAAAACGGAAGCATCATCACCATACCTTGAAAATTTCCTGCTGTCGTCATATCGGTCATCGTTGCGCCGACGCCGACAAAGATAGAAGCAAACAATAGATAGCCTAAAATGGCAATCATGAGATATAAAGCTAATTCTGGAACGAACAAATAATCTAAAAACGCAATGTCCAATCGCCATGATAAAACAGGAAGGACGATGACCAAAGAGACAAAAGATTGTACAATGCCTAAAACAAAATAGCCAATAATTTTTCCTTGCATGAGATCATTCGGTGTGAGTGAGGATAAAATAATTTCCGCAATTTTATCTTTTTTCTCTTGTGAAGCGCTTTGAAAAATTGCCATACCAGTAAATACGATGGATAACATAATAAAACCAGCAAATGCCCCAGGTACAATGCGCTCTAATGAAGCTATTTCAGATTCTTCAGCTGCTTTATTGGCATCTTTTGTATCGGTTTCATTACTAGCTGAAACGTCTGCTATCTGAATACCACGGGAGACAACCGCTAACTGTTCATTGGACAAGCCAAGTTCCTTTAATTGCCACGCTTGAATAGGGGAGGATAATATTTGGGCTTGATTAATAAAAGAGGCATCCATTTCCTCCGAAGTGTAAGCAGGGATAGTTCCTTTTATTAAACTTTCCTCGTCGATAAATAAGTAGGCTGTCTGTTCCGTATTTTCAACTTCCTTTTTGGCTTCTTCTTCCGTTACATCCGTTTGCATGACTTGCCAGGATATATTACTTGCTGCAACTGTCTGCTCTATTTCAGAAAAAACTCCTAGCTCATCATGAATAAATACGGTCTTCATCTCTGTTTCTTCATCGTCACCGCCAATCAGTTCGCCTAAGAACATAAATCCAATAATGAAGAGGGGCGTTAAAAACATTCCAATAATAAAGGTCTTGTTGCGGAGGTTTCGTTTGATCTCCCATTTAGCCACTTTCAATGAATTACGCATATGCTTCACCGACTTCCTGCATGAGCTGTTTACCTGTTGCAATATCAATAAAAATTTCATGTAGTGAAATGCGATCTAACCGTAGCTCTTGCACATCCAATGTAGCAGGAAGCTGCTTGAGCCATTGCACTGGATCAATATCTTTATATAAGTAGACAATACTATGCGCATTTTCTTGTTCTACGCGTTGTACATGTGGCAACTGTTCAAGTTCTTCTTTTTTATTTGTACCATGAATCGTGCATTTAAAGTTGGCAAACTCTTTTTTTACTTCATCCATATGTCCATAAATTACTTTTTTCCCCCGATGTATCAAAAATAGGCGATCTGCCATTTCTTCGACAAGATTCATTTGATGAGAGGACAGTAGGATAGCTGTGCCGTTATTGGCAAGCTGACGAATTTCCTGTTTAAATAATTCTTGGCTTACAGGATCTAACCCAGAAAATGGCTCATCAAGAATGAGTAATTCGGGCTCGTGAAGAATGGACGCAATAAATTGCACCTTTTGTCCCATCCCTTTAGAAAGCTCATCGACATTCACTTTTTCCTTCCCTTCTAAGTCAAACTTCTTTAAATAATCTAAAGCTCGTTGTTTTGCTTGATCTAGCGGGTAGTCTTTTAATTCAGCTAAATAGAGTAAAATATCCATTACTTTGACATTTTTATATAACCCACGCTCCTCTGGTAAGTAACCGATTTTATGCCGTGGTATCGAGTTGTTTGTATAATTGGAAAAGGTAATCCTTCCTGCATCAGGATATAAAATACCCATAATGTTACGAATCGTAGTTGATTTTCCAGCACCATTCGGTCCGAGAATAGCCATGATTTCACCTTGGTGTACGTCAAAAGAAATATTGTCGATGACTTGTTTGTCTTTAAAAGCTTTGTTTAAATTTTCAACTGTTAAAATTGCGCTCAAAATAGTTGTCTCCTTCCCTTTTCTTCATTATTTATTCCATTCTGTAAGGCTCCTGCTAAAACTATTGCAGATTTTACGATGGAGATAATAGGTGTTTTATCTCCTTTCTATAAGCAGTGTAAGGATTTCTTCCAAATCTAGAGATTCCTGCTGTGTCCAATTGATTTGTTCTTGTTGTAAGAAGGCTTCCGTCTGTTCTGGAGCGTTTGAGACAAGATAGCGTGTTGAGCGATCGATCTCCCCTGGAATACCTTCCTCTGGAAGATGTTCGCCAATCCAATATCGGCGGTGTCTATGAATTAGTGATTCTTTTTCAAATTTGTTCAACAGCTTTCCATTCTTTAATACGACTATATAATCAGAAAGTTTCATAATGTCAGCGGATTGATGACTCGCCATGAAGATAGCGCGGTCTCCTTGCTCCATCCATTCTACAAGTAAATCCATTAGCTTCTGCTTTGCCGGAATATCCAAGAAAGAAGTGGGTTCATCAAGAAGCAACAATGGTGTATTTCTTGGTAAAGCAAGTGCTAGCTGGAGTTTTTGTTGGTTTCCTTGGGATAGTTTTGCAAATTGTTCATCTAATGGAATTTGCAATAAATCTACCATCTTCTGAAATAGCGCTTCATTCCAATGCGGATATAGAGAGGAAATAAAGTCTTTTAATTTGATTCCAGTGAAAGGTTCCCAACCAATGATGGTTTGTGCTTGGTACGTAATATGTTGTTTCCAGCTTTCATCGGAACCGTTTGTTTCTATATCCAATAGTTGAATGCTACCTGTATTACGTTTCACTAAATTCATAATGAGTTTAAATAGTGTGCTTTTTCCAGCCCCGTTCGCTCCAACCATTGTTGTTATCGTTCCAGGCTCTATCATTAAGTGAATCGGTCCTAGGTGTAAGGTGTCTATGTTTTTTTCTACATCCATTATCTTGAAAAGCGATGTCATGTTTGGTTTCCTCCTTTTTTATGAATGATTTCTAAGCACATTTTTTTTAGTTGTTCGGCTGTATAATCATATTTAAATGCAATTTCAACAGCTGCTTCAATTGCTTGGTATACTTCATCAACTTTCATTTGCTGCTTCATATCATGGTCTATGTCAGCAACAAATGTCCCTTTTCCTTGCGTTGTTTGAATAAAGCCTTGATATTCTAAATTTTGATATGCACGACGAATCGTAATGACGCTCGTCTCTAAGTCTTTTGCCAGCGAACGAATGGATGGAAGTGGTAATCCTTTTGTAAGTTGTCCGCTAGCAATGAGCGTTTTCATTTGGTTTTCGATTTGATGATAAATTGGTTCTCGAGATGTTTTGGAAAGATGAATAGGTAATTCCACAAAACCAGCTCCTTTCTGCTAGCATTAGGCATATATCGTATAGGTCGTGTGAGGATCGCAATTAGAAGTAATCCCGCTTATTCATAATTTGTTTCATATATAGTTGATGCGCTTTGACAGCTGCAAAGCCAATAATGAGTGAAACTGCGGAACTGAGTACGGGCCAGTTTCTAGCAATAATCATGGATAATTCCACAACACCATGGTCAAAGATGAGGTGAGAAATAGATAATATAAATAGGAAAATGAAAAGAAAAATGAAAGTCATAGCTGCTGTGAACAACCAATTTGCTGGATATACTTCACTTATTGGTGTAAGCGTCCCTATATAAAGATTGACAGATAACCAAATGATTGCAAACGCGATGTAAGCTGGTATGGATAATAAATGAGCGATAGGTGATGCAACATAAAAGATAATTAGAAACGCAAATTGTACTGGAAAGGAGAAACAAAAATGAATGATGAAGCGACTTTTAATTAAGATCTCCTGTTTAATTGGTAATGGTAATTGCATCATCAAAAGAGGATAGACATTGGCTTGTTTTAAATGCCAATAATTTGGATTTCCAACATTGATACCTAAAGTAAAAAAAAGAATAAAAAATAAGTCATAACTTATAACGCTATTATCGAGATAATGCTGAAAATTGGAAATGGTAAAAGGGAAGAAACCAAGTACGATTAAACAACCAAATGCAATCTTCCTCGTAGAAATGCTTAATTCCAACTTAGCAACTTGCCAAGCTTGCTTCCATTTTTGCATATAAACAACCTCCTGAAAACTAAACTGTAGTACTGTGTATGTTCACATAAACAGTACTACAGGTAATAAGAGGATGTCAAGGGACTTAAGGTGCAAAATTTACGTAATTGTTGAAGTGGGGATAAAGAGGTAAGATAGAAACTTTAGCTTGAACGGAAACTGTAGAGAGAGGGAAGTTTAGGAAATGGAAAAAAACGAGCAAATATTGTCAATATACATTAATTATAAATGGAAGTATAAATTCATGGAGCGAATGTAACCCATGAAGATAATACTGTTTATAGCAAAGCGGTCAGAACATGGAAGGCGTGCAGGTAATATACAACTACGATTGGCGAAGGTATCAAAAACATGGTACACATCGTTTAATAGAAAGTGACGAAAAAAAGTCAAGTAATAATGTTTCGTATAAACTAAAATATGACCATATTGTGAAATATTGAACAATAAACCCATAAATAAAAACATGTATGGTATACTCTAAATGTAGTAAAGAAATACTACAACGAATTGTGAAATGATGAACAAAAGGGAGATGGTACACGTGATCATGAATTTTATCCAAAGAAGTAGTATAGCCGCAGGTATTTTAGCACTTATTCGTATTTATATTGGTTATGAATGGGTTGTTGCTGGTTATGGTAAAATTACGGGCGGTCAATTTGACGCTTCTGGATATTTACAAGGGGCGATTGCAAGTGCTGGAGGAGAGCATCCGGCAGTACAAGGCTGGTGGGCAGTATTTTTAGAAAAAGTAGCCTTGCCGAATGCAGACATATTTACTTTCCTCGTTATGTGGGGGGAATTGTTAGTTGGTATCGCACTTATATTAGGCATATTCACCAACTTTTCAGCATTGATGGGTATTACAATGAACTTCGCTTTCTTGTTTAGCGGCACAGTTAGTACAAATGCGCAAATGGTATTACTTACGGTATTCTTGTTAGTTGCTGGTTACAATGCTGGAAAATTTGGTTTAGATAGATGGGTTATTCCATATGTAAAAGGTGTTTTTACTAAAAAAGAAAGAGAAAGTCTAAAGGTTGCTTAATGGCACAACAAATCATAGCACCTTCTTACAGCTTGACGATAGCTGTAAGAAGGTGTTTTTTGCACTATAAAACCCGATTGGTAGTAAAAGTAAAACGAATGGTTTAACCATAAAGAGTTGGTGATCAGCAAGTTTTTTAAATGTTTCTGAAGTTATTGTTAAAGGAGTCGCGAAAATCGTAGAAGGAAATATTTTACTGTGCTATTCTATATATAAAGCTTTTCTACACAAAGTATGGAGGGGGAAGTATGCCAAAATTTCATAAACTTGTTCGTGATAAAATTCCAGAAATAATTGCGAGCAAGGGGCAAAAGGCAATTACAACAACACTTCATACAGAAGAATACCTGGTTGAATTAAAGAAAAAAGTGCTAGAAGAATGGGATGAATATTTACAGGCTGAGGATGATGTTTCAGCGCTAGAGGAATTAGCTGATCTTTTAGAAGTCATTCACGCATTAGCAAAAACGCATGGAGCGTCGCTGCAAACAGTCGAAACTTTGCGTAAGAAGAAGAGTGAAGAGAGAGAGGTTTTGATAGGCGTGTGTTTTTACACTGTAGAAAAGATGACATTTAGAATTATTAGTTTAAGAAAAATTATAATAAGACCCAATAGGGCTGAAGGCAGACTATGTTTCTTTTCACAATAACTAGAGAAGAAAGCTCCCACATATTTTTTCGTGATAGGAACTTTCCCCTTAAAGAACTCGTTGTGTGATTCGTCAAGTCGTATACATTTGCCGACAATTTCAGCATAGAATTACTTATATGTATGAAACATCTTCATACATATGGAAGTTTTACGATTTTAATAGATTTGCTTTAGTTACATACATAATTAGCTAAAACGGACTGTACGTTATAAATATTGAGTTGCTTATTGAATGTTTTTTGAATCGGTTCAGAGCTACCAGAAACCCATAGCTTAAGTTCTGCATCTAAATCAAATGTTCCAGCTGTTTCAATGGAGAAGTGCGTAATGTTTTTGTAAGGAATAGAATGGTATTCCATTTTCTTTCCAGTAACACCTTGCTTATCAAGAAGAATTAGTCGTTTATTGGTAAATAACATCATGTCGCGGATCAGTTTGTATGCGTGCTCCACATTCTCTCCTGTAGATAATAGATCACTTATTTCTTCCTCTGCTTTCTTTGTGTCCATTTCCGATGCATTACCCATCATACCATCAAACAATCCCATTTAATATTCCTCCTTGTGAATAAATAAAAAAATCAGATATTAAAGCGTATGTTTAATCCAATGACAACAAAATATATGCATTATTCAAAAGGTGTTTGCATTCAAATTGAACATATATCTACATTGTACATGAGTATTTCCTATAATGGAAGGAAACCCACGTTTAAAGATTTCCAGAATCGAGCAAGATGATAAAAAATGGAAAGGGGTAGAAAGATGAATAAAAAGACCATTTTGATTTTGTTTACCATGATATGTATTATCATTTTATCAGCTTGTAATACAACCGATGAAGAACAAACAAAAGAAAAACAACAGTCGAACGAATCAGTAGAAACAGTTGGCAATATGGAGGAAGATGCTTCGAAGCAAATTTTTGTTTCATTAAAGGATCGCAAGCAACAGGAAGTAGCTACAGCAACATTAACTCAGGAAGAAGATGGCGTACGTATTCAATTATCAGGACAAAATTTCACACCTGGAAAGCATGGTTTTCATATCCATGAGACAGGTGCATGCGAAGGACCTGATTTTAGTTCTGCTGGTGGACATTTCAATCCCACAAACGTGAGTCATGGAAATGTTGAGGATGGTCCGCATGCAGGTGATTTGCCTAACATTGAAGTGAAGGAAGATGGTACTGTGCAAGCTGACATCTTAGCTGAAATGGTTACGCTTGAAAAAGGAAAGCCAAATTCATTACTAAAAGAGGATGGAACAGCCCTTGTCATTCATTCGGATGAAGATGATTACAAGTCACAGCCTGCAGGGAATGCAGGAGAACGCATTGCTTGTGGTGTGATTCAAGAAGGGGAATGAAAAGGACAGGCGAGCGATTATAGCTCGCTTATTTTAAGAGATAAGAAAGTATAAAAATTTGATGCTATGGGATGACCAAATAACCGAATGAGCCACGTCCGGCTCCATCGCCCAGCAACTAGGCGACTTCACGAATCGCCTTACGATAAGTCATCATCGGTTCGTACTAAATAGGAAGGCCGACTAAAGACGGGCTTGCCGGAGGGCGCCGGCATACTTCTGTTGCAGGAGCATGATTCCTAAAACTTTGTTGATTCGCTCCACTCGCTACGTTGCTAAACGGGCGCTTCCGCCTTTGTTCTACTATAGTAAAAGAAAAACTCGGCTTACACAAAAAAATGTAGCAATAAGCCGAGTTTTTCCCATGAGAAAAGATATATAAAATAAGTGGTTTGTGATTCATGCCGTAACCAAATAAGTAAGCGCTCAGCAGTTAGGTGACTTCACTTCATTTAAGCTAAGTCATTATCCGTTCGTCGCTAAGAGAAAGGTCGACTAAAAACGGGGCTTGCCGCCCGACGTCGGCACTCCCTTGTTTTAGTGGCATGATTCCTAAAAGTTTCGTTGCTAACAGGACGCTCCAAGCCTTTATTCTGCATTGTTTACATGCTTGCGTTGGAAATTTGCAATATTTTCATACTCTGCTTTCAAAACTTGAGGTAGACGTATGAAAAGCGGAAGTAGCTCATCGTAAACAGCACTTGCAGCTTCATTTGGTTGATGGGTATGTGTAGCGCCAATCATTTCGGAAACAACTGAAAAGTCATCAATCTCATTTGTAGCGTACATGCCTAATACGATTGCGCCGAGGCAAGAACTTTCATAGCTTTCTGGTATGACAACAGGTTTATGGAAGACATCGGCCATCAGTTGACGCCACATGGCTGATCGAGCAAAGCCACCCGTCGCTTGGATTTGTTTTGGCTCTCCTGTCAATGCAGTGACTGCAAGTAAAACGGTACGTAAGTTAAACATAACACCCTCTAGTACGGCGCGTACCATATGTTGTTTTTGATGATGAATGCTTAATCCGAAGAAAGAAGCACGTGCATTAGCATCCCAAAGTGGTGCACGCTCCCCCGTCATAAATGGGTGAAATAAAAGCCCGTCAGAACCTGGTGCTACACCTTCAGCCATTTTCGTTAGTACATCATAGGGGTCCATACCTAATCGTTTGGCTGTTTCTACTTCAGAAGCTGCAAATTCATCCCGTACCCAACGTAGAATCATTCCTCCATTATTAACGGGTCCGCCAACAACCCAATGCTTTTCTGTTAATGCATAGCAAAAAGTTCTACCCAGTGGATCTGTTTTTGGTTTGTCGGTGACTGTACGTATCGCACCGCTTGTTCCAATCGTAACGGCAGTAACGCCAGATTCAATCGCGTTGACACCAAGATTGGAAAGTACACCATCACTTGCTCCGATGAGAAACGGCGTGTTTACGTCTATTCCCATTTCTTTACAAATAACTTCGTCTACACCAGTAAATGTCTTTGTAGTAGGCACGAGTGTGGACAGGTTTTCTGGGGTTATCCCTGCTACTTGTAATGCTTCCTCATCCCAATCTAATGCTTCTAGGTTCAATAAACCGGTTGCCGAAGCAATGGAGTAGTCAATCACATAGGAATGGAATAAACGAGAAAATATATATTCTTTAATCGAGATGAATTTATGCGCTCGTTGGAACAGTGCTGGTTCTTCTGTTCGTAACCATAATAGTTTGGCTAACGGCGACATGGGATGTATCGGCGTTCCTGTTCTTAAATAGATTTCATGCCCATTTTTCTTATCGTTTATCTCTTTAGCATATGGAGCACTTCTTGTGTCCGCCCATGTAATGCTATTTGTTAATAAATTTCCTACCTCATCTACAGCAATTAAACTATGCATGGCAGAACTAAAAGCAACAAATTTTAAAGCTTTTGGGTGAATCCTACTTGTTTGCATGGTTTCTTTAATTGTTGTTACCACAGCTTGGAAAATTTCGTTAGGATCTTGTTCGGCTACTAAAGGATTTGGTGTATGTAACGGGTAATGTACGGCACTTTTGCTAATTGCTTTTCCGTTCTTTGTAAACAAAACCGCTTTTGTACTCGTGGTTCCAATATCAACGCCTAAATAATAAGCTGATGCGGTCATCCATATTCCTCCTTGCACTACGTATACCTTTATTTTACCAGATGTTTGATGGGAAACATGTATTTGAAAGATCTCACTCGTTAATGATTCATTTTATCGTTAAGCAAAAAAGGGGAAGCTTGGTTTTACCGTTTATGCTTCCCTACGTAAACTAGTCGTTTTTAACCACAGCGTGGCCGCCAAATTCATTCCGTAGTGCTGCTACCACTTTGCCTGTAAACGTATCATCTTCAAGGGAGCGATAACGCATCATTAAGGAAAGTGCAATAACTGGTGCTGCTACTTGGTAATCTAGAGCTGTTTCTACCGTCCATTTTCCTTCACCCGAAGATTGCATAATACCACGTATTTGATCCAATTGAGCATCTTTGGAGAATGCTTGTTGTGTTAGTTCCATTAACCAAGAACGAATGACCGAACCATGGTTAAATACCTTAGCAACTTTTTCGTAGTCATAGTCAAATTCACTTTTATGAAGAATATCAAATCCTTCTGCGATGGCTTGCATCATACCATATTCCATGCCATTGTGAACCATTTTTAAGAAATGGCCACTGCCTGCTTTCCCAGTGTATAAGTAGCCGTTTTCTGTGGAAATATCTTTAAATAGTGGTTCAATTTGTTTAAATGCTTCAGCATCTCCACCTATCATCGTACAAGCGCCGTTTCTAGCGCCATCTGTTCCTCCACTTGTACCGCAGTCAAAGAAGAAGATGCCTTTATCGTCTAACATTTCTTTTCGTTTACATGTATCTTTATAGTTGGAGTTACCGCCATCAATTAAAATATCACCAGTTTCAAGTAATGTTGTCATTTTTTGTACGACATTTTCTGTCACTTCTCCAGCTGGAACCATTAACCATATAATGCGCGGACTAGGTAATTGTTCTACAAGATGTTCGATGGAGGATGTTGCTTCGTAATTTGCATGTGTGATTGAAGTCCTTTGTGCTTCGTTCGTGTCAAAGCCAAGTACATAATGTTGATGGTCGAGTAAATTAAGTGCTAAATTATATCCCATTTTTCCTAAGCCAATCATACCAATATTCATTTCCGTCACCTCGAGTTGAATTAATATCATTTTGTTAAATTATGAACATAATAATTATTGCATGATGGGAAAGTATAAAAAATCACATGATAAAATGTGCATGTTAGTCTTTATAGTATAAAAGACCACCATGGCTTGCATGGGAGAGTTCACCATATACAATTTCGCAAGCACGTTTTTACTATGAAGACAGCGTTTTCCCATAAGATTTGTCGATAAACCAAGTTTTTTAGCAGTAAATAATTCATCGACTTGCATTCATTATATCAAATTTTTTTCCGTATACAACAATTATCGCGAAATTTTTTTTCGTGTATAATAGTTTAAGAAAACGAAATAGTATAAAAATCTTTTTGTGAGATAAAAGGAGAACATAAATATGGATCAAGTCAACCAACACGGTTTAGCGCGTATTCGTAGCAATTATAGCCGCTTAAGTGAGAAAGAGAAGAAAATAGCTGATTATATTTTGCAACATCCGAAAACAATTATTCATCATACAATTAACCAGATTGCAGATGAATTGGAGGTTGCGGATTCAACGGTGTTTCGTTTTTGTCAGCGCGTGGGTTTTAAAGGATACCAAGCTTTAAAAATTGCACTTGCTGCTGAAATGGCGACACCCGTCACAGATATTCACGAAAAAATCCAAGCTGGCGATGACGTAGGAACGGTTAGTGAAAAAGTTTTTCGTTCGAATATGAATACACTAGAGGATACGTTAAAAGTAATTGATCAAAAAGCCTTACATGAAGCTGTTGCAGCATTAATTGTAGCTGAAAAAGTAGAGTTTTTTGGGATAGGTGGGTCAGCCATTGTATCCATCGACGCTTATCATAAATTTCTTCGTAGTGGAATGCAAGTGCACGCAAATTTGGATGCGCATATGCAGCTAATGGCAGCATCACAATTGCGTGCTAAAGATGTGGCTGTTATTATTTCCCACTCTGGTTCTACAAAAGATATTATGGATATACTACATGTTTTAAGGGATAAAAATGTCACGATTATTGCGATAACAAACTTTGCTAAATCCACGCTGAGCAAGCAAGCAGATATTTTACTTTATACCGTCTCAGATGAGACAGAATTTCGACCTGAAGCATTATCGTCACGAATTGCAGAGCTGACATTAATTGACGCATTATATACAAATGTAATGCTTGCCAAAGGAGAATCCGCTCAACAGGCACTACAAGATATGCGCAAGGCAATTGCTTTAAAACGTTTATAAGGTGACGTGAGTTTCCTGATGTCAGCGACTTTCGATGATAGTGGGCGAATTTTTAGCAGGTATGAGCGGGATTTTGACAAGAGTGAGCGAAACACCAGCAAGGGCGAGTGATTTTTCGTGGTCTAGGAAATTATAAAATTTTGCAGCTGTGGATAAACGTACTAAGTTATTTAGCCACGTCCGGCTCTAGCGCCCAGCAACTAGGCGACTTCACGAATCGCCTTACGATAAGTCATCATTGGTTCGTCAACACCACCTCACCATGATTCCTAAAACTTTAGTCGTTTCGTTCCACTCGCTACGTTGCTAACCGGGCGCCCCGAGCCTTTGTTCCTTACAGATATGATATAAAGGTCAGTTAGTGAGAAGGGGGATGTACATTGATTGATATTAGTAAGTTAATTCAAGGGAAAAATGTAACAGAATTAGATATTCAATTGTTGAGCTATATTGTCGAAAATATGGATCATGTCTTGAAACAAGGAGTTCGTCACATTGCCAAAGTGAATTATACTTCTCCAGCAACCATTATTCGTTTGTCCAAGAAGCTTGGATATACAGGATTTGTAGATATGTATTATCACCTTTTACCGCTGGTGAAAGAGGTAGATGAAAAGAAGGGAAATGTAGAAGATGATTTCCCAGATATTACTACAAAGGAATTTTTCGATTGCAATGGGATGGAAACAATTCATCAATTTATCCATAAAGTCATGCAGATGGAGCAAACCTATATCTTTTTATACGCAACTGGCTTTTCGGCTATAGCTGCTGAATATTTATACAAAAAGTTATTAGTATTAGGGAAGAAAACGATATTAGCTAGTGGTATGGATTCAATAGGTGTATTTGAAAATAATTTGGATCATATTGGTGCACTTGTTGTGATTTCTAAATCGGGTGAAACACAGCAAGTCATTGATAAGCTAGTTGCTGCTAAGGAGCATAACATATTTACTGTTTCCTTCACCAAAGAAATAGAAAATCGAATCGCCAACATATCGGATTTAAACTTTAAAATCATGGATAATAATAAGCTAGATGATCGAAATATGTTGCCTAATATTTTTTTCCCTCGATTATTAATGGCTTTTGAGCTTATTTTAAAGGAATACTTAAAAACAAATGCTAGGTAGGTAATATATACTTTGTGAAACGTGTTTCAATCGATGAAACACGTTTTTTCAGCTACAAAAATTATATACAAGAAACCGTTTACGGGATAAACTAACTTATGTCATCGACAATATACGACAAATTTACTGGGGGTGTTTTAAATTGAAGCAGAAGATGATGGAAGCAATGCAACGTTTTTCCAAAGCAATGTTTATTCCAGTACTTATTTTACCCATTGCAGGTATTCTCATAGCTCTTGGTAATGTATTTACAAACCCACGATTACTTGAAATAATTCCGTTTTTAGATAATCCTGTCACAACTGGGTTTGGTTCCATTTTATCGGGTTCATTAGTTTCGATTTTAAGTAATTTAGGTTTAATTTTTGCTGTTGGTATAACTGTAGGCTTAGCAAAGAAAGAAAAGTCCGTAGCAGGATTTACCGCATTATTAGGATATTTAGTATTTGTGAATGCAATGAATAAATTTATGGAGCTAAGTGGTTTGCTTCTCGAAGCTGATTCCTTGCAAGGAACTGGACAAACATTGGTGTTAGGAGTCCAGATATTAGATATGGGAGTTTTCCTAGGGATTATGCTCGGTCTTGTAACCGCATTTATTCATAATAAATTTATTGATACAGAATTTAATGGTGCCTTTCAAATATATGGTGGTTCCCGGTTTGTGTTTATCGTTTTAATTCCGGTTACCGTATTAATGGCAGTGCTTCTCACTTATATTTGGCCTATTTTTCAAAATGGAATCAACAATCTTGGCACATTGATTCAACACAGTGGGAATTTTGGTTTGTTTTTATACGGCATGTTAGAAAGGTTACTTATTCCAACTGGTTTACATCACTTAGTATATACGCCATTTCTGTACACCTCACTTGGTGGCGTAGCTGAAGTTGGCGGCCAGGTTTTAGAAGGGGCTCGTAATATTTACTACGCGGAAATTGCTGATCCAGCGGTAGCCCGTTTATCAGAAAGTGTTATCTGGGATGCACGTGGCATTGCGAAAATGTTTGGTTTAATTGGAGCATGTTTAGCGATGTACCATACAGCCAAACCAGAAAATAAAGTAAAAGTAAAAGCAATTTTAATTCCAGCTGCATTTACTTCTTTTATTGCCGGAGTTACAGAGCCAATTGAGTTCTCCTTTATGTTTGTGGCACCAATTCTATTTGTTGTCCATGCTGCTTTAAGTGGTTTAAGCATGGTGGCTTTAAATTTATTAGATGTTCGTGCAATTGGACCAAATGGCATGATTGATTTTCTATTGTTTAATGTCCCACTTGGCTTTGAGAAAACAAGTTGGCCGATGTATATCTTCGTCGGAATCCTATTCTTTGTTATCTATTATGTAGTATTTCGTTTCTTAATTACCAAATTTAATTTCAAAACAGTAGGACGTGAAGATGCAGGCAAAGAAGCAAAATTGTACTCGAAACAAGATTACAAAGAAAAGAAGCGTAAAGGTAAAGCAAAAGACGATACAAATACGGCGAACACCGATATGGCAAGCTTGATTGTAGAGGCTCTTGGCGGGGCAGAAAATATTGATACCATAACAAACTGTTATACGAGATTGCGACTCACATTGCGCCAACCAAACTTAGTTGATGAAGAAACATTAAAAACAAAGACAGGAGCAAGTGGTGTCATTGTTAAAGATAAAAACGTTCAGGTAGTGTACGGTTTACAAGTAACGACTGTGCGTAAATCTGTGGATGATTATTTAGGTAGAGAACAAACAGAATAGATAAAAGAGAGGAAGAGAACAATGAAAGAATTTTCGATTGTAATAGCAGGTGGCGGAAGTACCTACACGCCAGGAATTGTAATGATGCTTTTGGATAATTTAGATCGTTTTCCTATTCGTACATTAAAATTATATGATAATGATGCAGAGAGACAGGCGGTATTAGGGGAAGCATTGGCAATTACTTTAAAGGAAAAGGCGCCTGATATGGAGTATATTTATACTACTGATCCAGAAGAAGCATTTACAGACGTCGATTTTTGTTTTGCACATATACGAACTGGTAAATATAAAATGCGTGAATTAGATGAGAAAATCCCGTTAAAGCACGGTGTGGTTGGTCAAGAAACGTGTGGACCAGGCGGAATTGCCTATGGGATGAGAAGCATTAAAGATATGATAGAACTTATCGACCTAATGGAGCAATATTCGCCAAACTGCTGGATGTTAAATTACTCTAACCCAGCAGCAATTGTCGCAGAAGCTTGTCGTGTATTACGTCCAAATTCTCGCGTATTAAATATTTGTGATATGCCAGTAGGAACGGTACGAAGAATGTCACAAATTATTGGTAAAACACCACAAGACCTTGACGTTCGTTATTTCGGTTTAAATCATTTTGGTTGGTGGACGAGTATCAAAGATAAAGAGGGAAATGAATACTTACCACAAATTAGAGATTATGTAGAAGAACATGGGTACTTGACTCAAGTCGAGGTTGATACACAGCATATGGACCCAAGCTGGCAGGAGACGCATAAGAAGGCAAAAGATTTACTCGCCGTTGATCCGAGATTTCTACCGAATACGTATTTAAAATATTATTTCTATCCTGACTATGTTGTGAACCATTCCAACCCAACATATACGAGGGCAAATGAAGTTATGGATGGCAGGGAAAAAGAAGTCTTTTCTACGGCAAGAGAAATTATTGCAAAAGGTACATCCTCAGGAAGTGAATTTTCTATAGGTAGTCATGCTTCATTTATTGTCGATCTTGCGCGAGCTATCGCATTTAATACGTATGAAAGAATGGTTATGATTGTAGAAAACAATGGAGCTATAGCCAACTTCGATAACGATGCAATGGTTGAAGTCCCATGTCTCATTGGATCAGATGGGGTGGAACCCTTAAATCAAGGAAAGATTCCAGATTTTGAACGAGCGTTAATGTATCAACAGGTGACAGTAGAAAAATTAGTTGTCCAAGCGTATATAGAAGGTAGTTATCAAAAACTATGGCAAGCACTAACACTTTCTAAAACAGTACCAAGTGCAAAAGTAGCTAAAGAAATTTTAGACGATCTTATCGAAGCTAATCGAGAATTTTGGCCAGAGTTAAAATAAGTTTTCATGAATTTTAGTTAGAGGGTACTGTCATGTAAAGCACCCACTCATTCAATATGCACTATATAAACAGAAGAGTAAGTGAACAACCCTTGCTTGATAGCTGCCATTTTTGAGCTGTCTATGAAGCAAGGGTTGTTTAATAAATGCGTTTTTTAATGTGAAAATTGCTGGAGATGGTGTAAGCCAACCAAAGCCACATCCAGAAGGAATTCATAAGGCATTAGAAAAGATGTAAATACAACTTAATGCGGCAATGTTTGTCGGAGATAGTGAAGCAGATATTCAAGCTGGTTTAGAAGCAAATGTGCATACGGTCGGAGTCAAATGGTTTCTAACGTACCAGACAGATACATTCATTAGACAACCAGATACACAATGTCACTCCATCGCTGGTTTTATGGCGTATATAAAAGAGACGCAATGATACAAAAGCACCAGACTTTAGGTGAAAAGGGAGCTGGATAAAATTTTCTAAGCGGAATAGATTGCTTTCTTTCTTTACTTCTGTATAATATATTTCGAGTATCGAAGAAAAAGGTCGGACAGCTTAGAAAGGAGAGCGATGTATGCCAGCACAACCTATGGCAGAGACAAAACAGGAAAAAATTTGGACACGTGACTTTATCCTTATTTGTCTCGCTAATTTTTGTATATTTTTAGGCTTTCAGATGACGCTACCTACGTTACCTTTATTTGTAAAAGAACTTGGTGGCAGTGATCAATTGATCGGAATTATTGTTGGAATATTTACATTTTCAGCATTGGTAATGCGTCCTTATGCAGGGCATGCATTGGAGTCAAAAGGTAGACAATTTGTATATATGTTCGGATTACTTATCTTTGTTGTATCTGTGGGCTCATTTGCACTCGTTTCCAGTATTGCCCTACTACTATTACTCCGCATCGTACAAGGAGTAGGATGGGGCTTTTCAACGACAGCTACTGGAACCATTGCGACGGATTTAATACCTCCCTCGCGTCGTGGAGAAGGGATGGGCTATTTCGGACTAGCTGGTAATTTAGCATTAGCTTTTGGCCCGTCTTTAGGTCTAGCGCTTGTTGGTCAAATGAGCTTTTCTAGCTTTTTCCTCATATGTGCTTCCGCTGGACTTGTTGCATTACTTCTATCTAGTAAAATTAAATATAAAAAAGTAGAACAATTGCAGCATAAGACAGTAGCTTTGAAGTTTGATTTTTTTGAGAAAACGGCTATTCATCCGTCATTATTACTGTTTTTTGTAACGTTTACGTTTGGAGGAATTGCAACCTTTCTACCTTTACATGCTGCAGAACAGGAAGTTGCTGGAATTGAAGGCTATTTTTTAATGTATGCTGTTTTCCTGATGATTTCCCGTACATTTGCTGGGAAAATTTATGATCAGAAAGGGCATTTATTTGTTTTCCTTCCTGGGACAGTGCTTATTTTTGGCGCTATGATTTTGTTAGCTTGGCTGCCTAACACAGCTATGTTACTTATTGCAGCTAGTTTATATGGACTTGGATTCGGAATGATTCAACCTGCCTTACAAGCATGGGCGGTTGAAAAAGCTCCCGGAAATCGAAAAGGGATGACGAATGCCACTTTTTTCTCCTTTTTTGATTTAGGTGTTGGTATGGGAGCCATTATCTTCGGACAAATTGCCTTCTTATTTAATTATGGTGTGATTTATGTTGTAGCTGCAGGATCTGTGTTACTATCCATGTTATTGTATTTGTATCTCGTATTCATTGCTGTACGTCGTAAGCAAGATGTGCGTTAGGCAAATCTAATCCCCATACGATTAGGACCTTTAGCTCATACCTTTCGTGTATGAAACGATTTGTTTGGGCTAAGTTCCCATGTATGGAAGATTTTTTCATCTTCCTATCTCAAAAAGGAACCCAGCTGGTTTAAGGCTAGGTTCCTTATTATATTGGTCTAGGAAATTATAAAATTTTGCAGCTGTGGATAAACGTACTAAGTTATTTAGCCACGTCCGGCTCCAGCGCCCAGCAACTAGGCGACTTCGCGAATCGCCCTACGATAAGTCATCATTGGTTCGTCAACACCGTCTCACCATGATTCCTTTATTTCAGTCGCTTCGTTCCACTCGCTACGTTGCTAACCGGGCGCTTGCGCCTTTGTTCTTCAATTAATGATGTTTTGGTAATACAATCCGTTTATATAATTGGACTGTAATCACGTAATATAAACCATAGATGACTAAGAAAATAATAATTGGTAGCCATACTTTTGTATAAGGTTCCACTAAGATAAAAGAGAACATTTGCATACCAATTAAGACGTGTACAAGCCCGATAATGGCTGGGAACAAAAATAGTAGAAATAATTCACGGTATATGGATCGTTGCAATAATGACTTACGAACACCGATTTTACGTAACATGTGATAGCGCTCGATATCTGCTCCGGCACTTGATAGCAGTTTAAACATAAGCACACTCGCCATCATCATTAAAAAGGCAATACCGAGAAAAATTCCCATAAAGACGGTGCCGCTGGAAAAACTTTTTAAACTGACATAATTATTATATTTTCCCCCCGCATTATCGACAGGTTTACCTACATAACTTTCCGCAACTTCTTGTTGTCTTTCTTCCAGTTGCTTGAATGACGATAAATGCTTGGAAAAGTCGTCTGCTTTAACTACTATGACCTGTTTTTCTTTCGCATCTACGTTCTCATAATGGCTTTGATCAACGACATAAACCGTTGTCTCGCCAAACATAGTATCGCTTGCATTTAATTCAAGAGAGATAGCATCCAACCATTTATCTGGAAGTTCTTCCCCTTCTTTGCCATCCATTGTATACAGAGAAGCAGGTAGTTTTTCTTCCACACGTAATATTTGAATATCAGATATAGCTTCCATTGTACTATCGAAATGAGGAACTAGAGGTGGTTTCTCTAACAGGCTGTCTTTAAGAAAGAACACTCCGTCATTCGTCAATTTATACTCGTACGTATTTTTTTCACTGACGTCCATTGCTCCGATGGTTTTTAAATCTTCCTTGGTTGGTTCATAGATTGCTGCATCATTTGCTTGAAAGCTAGAGGCTTGAAGCTCTATATTATGATAGAACGAAAGCCCGGCTGTCATTGCACCTAATCCAAGTGCAATTAACATGGCTACTGTTCCTAATACTTTGGTTAAGTTAAGCATTCGAAATCGTAATTGCCCTAGTGTAAATGAGTTAATGCCTGTTTCATTTAACATGCGGTTTTGTTTTAACTTTTTCACAAAGTATGGCAAAAAAGAAATAAAGATGAAATATGTTCCTGGCACGATCGTGATGGTAGCTAGGATAACTCCGAGATATTGCAATTCAGCAATATTAATCATGGTGTAGTAGCCAATCACCATTAAAATAATAGAAAGTAACACACCAAAAAAGGTTTTCAAACCGCTTGTTTTAATAACGTCTTCTTGTTTGTCCGCTTGTAATAAATCTAGCACCTTTTTCTTGCCAATTTGCCAAGCATTTACAACCGATGTTAATAAAAACAAAATAATATAAAAGATAACGGTTGTAATGATCGAAGAAGTATAAATCGCTTTAAAGCCCGTGGCTTCCGCTGAGAAATCAAGCATATCCATAAGTACATCGGCAATAATCGCTGTTAACCCCATGCCGATCACAATACCGATGACTAGCGAGACTAGTCCGATAAACAGCGTCTCCATAAACATGAGTTGCGTAATTTTACTTTTTTTTGCCCCCAGAGTTAGATACATAGCCATTTCTTTTTGTCGCAATGTTTGAATAAACGAGGTGGCATAAAAAATATAGAAAACCGTAATAAATCCGAGAATAAATGTCCCAACATGGAACACAAACATGGTTGCACTAATCATGGCATTTGCTTCCACAAAAGCTTCATTTTGAGCTAATGTTTGAAACATATAAAAAATCGCAATGGAAATCGTTAATCCAAATAATAGTACTAAATAGTCTTTAAACATTTTTCGCATACTGGATAGAGATAATTTAACTAACACGAGATCACCTTCTTTCTATTACCATTCATTTGGTTTGTTAATTTCAGAAAGGACATCAAGAATATCTTGATGGAATTCATTCCGTCTATGAGTACGATGTATTTCTTTATATAGCTGACCATCTTGAATGAATAAGATACGCTGACAATAACTTGCGCTTAATGGATCATGAGTTACGAGCATAATGGATGTGCCGAGATTTTCATTCATATGAACGAATGTTTCCATTAAGCTTCTTGCGTTTTTAGAATCCAATGCGCCAGTAGGCTCGTCTGCAAGAATGAGTGCAGGTTCATGTACAAGCGCGCGAGCTGCTGCAACCCTTTGCTTTTGCCCTCCGGATATGGTTACAGGATATTTCGGAAGAATCTCCTCAATGCCGAGATTTTTGGCCACTTTTAGTACGCTTGGTTTAATGTTTTTCACTGCAACACCTTGTAAAGATAAAGGTAAAGCAATATTTTCATAAACAGTAAGGTTTTCTAATAGATTAAAATCTTGAAAAATAAAGCCGAGTTGCTTGGAGCGAAAGTCTGCTAAATGATTTTGCTTCATGTTCGTAACATCCGTACCGGCAATTTTTACAGAGCCACTAGATGCTTGATCCAAAGTAGAGATTACGTTTAACAGTGTCGTTTTTCCGGCGCCAGAAGCCCCCATAATACCGACAAATTCACCCTGTTTCATTTCAAATGAAATATCTATTAAGGCGTGATATTGTGTTTCTTTCCTTTTTCCGTACACTTTATTTAAATGGTTTACTTGTAAGACAGATTGTGCCATCGTTCTACCTCCAACAATATATTTTCTATCATTAGCTTACCGTTGGGTGGAAAATATAGGTATCGAACTTCCTTTCAACCAGCTTACATTTTTGTAAGTAAAGCTTCATAAAGAAGGAAGATTATTTTAAAAACAGGGTGAATTTGTTTATACTATAGGAAAGTATAAGGTTTTGTGGATTATAGTATAAGAAAAACGAAGGCTTCCGCTAGGAGACTTGGTAGCAAGCCAAGTTTTTCTAACAATAGAAACATAAGAATTGGCAAAGGAAGGTATCTTTATTTTGAAAACAATTCGTGATATTAATGTGGAAAGCTTATTTCCATCCGCCATATATAAACGAGGTTTGAAATATTACAAGCTAGGCCGTGTCAGTGATCCATTATTTGATAGGAATCATCAAGAATGGTCAGCGATCGTAGAAGGCACGGAGAAATATGCCGTTGAAATTCACGCGAAAAATTTTGCTAACGGCTCAATAGGTACGTATTGTAATTGTCCCGCATTTGATACGTATGGTACGTGTAAGCATATCGCTGCGGTATTAATTAAAATTGTTAATCAAAAGAATGATCCTGCAGATCAATTTTCAGCCTATAACTATCGTTTAACGCAAAACTTTATGGCTGCATTAAATAGTCTTCCGCCAACAGAGCAAATGAAAGCACCCGCACCGAGTCAAGTTGAACTCAAAGTGGAGTATATTTGCAAATTAGATAATCAGGATCAATTGCAATTAGAATTGAAAATTGGTGAAAAACGCTGTTATATCATAAAAGATGCTGCTTCCATGCTGGAACATATCATGGAAAAAAGGGAATACTCGTTAACAAAGCGTTTTTCTTATGTTCCGGAACTGCATTGTTTTGCCCAAGCAGATATGGATATTCTTGTTCAGTTACATGCTATTTTGCAGAATGAGCGTATTTACCGTACGGATGATCGTTTTTTCTATAAAGATAGCAAACGTTATATCATTATACCTCCACTGCAGGCGAAAACGTTGCTGGAGAAGCTCGTATCACGATCTTTCTTTGTAGAGACGATGAAGGAAACGTACTCCATTGTAACTGTGGAAAAAGAGGTCATGCCGTTTGACTTTTCTTTGTCAGCGCATAATCGAGATGAATTATTATTGAAAATGGAACCACTACATGATGTATTCTTTCTTCCTTACTATGATCTTTTGTTTGCCGATGGCGTGTTTTATATTCCTAGCGAATATCAAGCCCCCATTATGAATCAGCTTCGGCGCTTTCAAAATCATCATTGGCGGTTACCTGTTGCCAAAAATCAAGCGGACGAATTTGTGTCTACGGTTATTCCATCGTTGCAGAAGGTAGGTAACGTTTCTATAGCGGAGAATGTTGCTAAAGACATTGTGCAATATCCACTTGAAGCAAAGCTCTATTTAGAAGTGAAGGAAGCTTTTATAGTCGGGAAATTGGAATACCATTATGGGTCTGAACAAATAGATCCCTTTGGCAAGCGTGAAGCGAATGAAGTTATTATCATTCGTGATGTGGAAAAAGAACAACAAATTATGCAACTCATTGAATATGCAGATTTTCATTATAACGGAAAAGAACTTTATATTCCTATAGATGATGAAGAAGCGATGTATGATTTCATTTATTATACAATTCCAAAGCTGGATGAGTATGTAGAATTGTTTTTAACATCGGATATTCGTAACTTGATAGTAGAACAGGAGCCTACAGCCTATGCGAATGTAGAAGTAGATCATGCATCCAATTTATTAGATATTGGGTTTGATATTGAAGGTGTAGATGAGTCGGAAATTAAGCAAATTCTATCAGCTGTGGTCGAAAAGAAACGGTATTACCGTCTAGATAGTGGGGCATTGGTATCTTTGGAGAATGATACATTTTTATCTGTGCAACAGTTTTTTGATGATATGAATATCGATAAAGCTGCTATCACAGATGGAAATATGCAAGTACCCGTCTATCGTGGCGTACAAATTGATGAGCTTTTACAAACCGATAAAAATTATGATCGCTCATTCCGCAAGCTCTTGCATCATTTAAAATCACCGGAAGAGCAAGTGTATCCACTTCCCGATAAGCTTCAAGCAGAGCTGAGAAATTATCAAGAGGCTGGTTACCAATGGTTTAAGTCGTTAAGTGAATATCATCTAGGGGGAATCTTAGCAGATGATATGGGACTGGGAAAGACGCTACAAAGTATTGCGTACATTGCATCAGAACCAAGCACACAGCCGCATTTAATTATTGCTCCATCTTCTGTCGTATATAACTGGAAAAATGAATTTGCTAAATTTGCTCCAGGTTTGCAGGTGGCTATTTTAACAGGTACACCACAAGAACGGAAACAGAAGTTTGCTGATTCAAAGCAGATGGACGTTTGGATTACGTCTTATGCTACAGCTCGGCAGGATGTAGAGCTGTACAAAGAAATCCGTTTTCAAACACTTATTCTTGATGAAGCACAATATATTAAAAACTACGCAACGAAAACATCAAAGGCAATTCGCAGCCTGCAAGCGGGCCGTCGTTTTGCGTTAAGTGGTACACCAATTGAAAATTCCATTGATGAATTATGGGCTATATTTCAAGTGATTCTACCGGGATTAATGCCAAATCATAAAACGTTTAAACAACTCCCTTATGAGAAAATCGCGCTAATGACAAGGCCGTTTATTTTACGACGGTTGAAGGGTGATGTTCTACATGAACTCCCGGAAAAAATTGAAACAGTGCATAGCTCGGAATTAACAAAGCAGCAAAAGGATTTATATATTGGCTACCATCGTCAGTTGCAACAAGAAGCGGCGCAATCCATGAGTGAAAATGGCTTTCAAAAAAGTCGGATGAAAATTTTAGCTGGCCTTACGCGCTTACGACAGATATGCTGTCATCCATCGTTGTTTATTGAGAACTATGAAGGAGACTCAGGCAAGCTGGAGCATTTAATGGAAACGGTCCGAAATGCGCAGGAAAGCAGCAAACGGATGTTGATCTTCTCTCAGTTTACATCCATGCATGAGATTATTAAGGATGAGTTAGAGAAAGAGCAAATTGGCTATTTTTATTTACATGGACAAACACCGTCACAGGAAAGAGTAGAAATGAGTGAACGGTTTAATAATGGGGAAAATGATGTGTTTTTAATTTCCTTAAAAGCTGGAGGTACTGGTTTGAATTTAACCGGGGCAGATACGGTTATTTTGTATGATTTATGGTGGAATCCGGCAGTAGAGGATCAGGCTACTGGTCGGGCGCATCGTTTTGGTCAAAAAAATGTCGTGCAAGTTATTCGTTTAATTACGGAAGGAACCATTGAAGAGAAAATATATGAGTTACAGCAGAAAAAACGCGAATTAATTGATCAAGTCATTCAACCAGGTGATGCCATGTTCAATAGCTTAAATGAAGATGACGTTCGTGATCTTTTAAATATATAATTTGGTAGAGAAGATTATCTCTCTAGAAAGAAGTAAAGATTAGAAAAAACTTAGTTTGTTTGCAGAGCCAAGTTTTTCTTAAAGGATAAGAGAGTATAAAATTTGATGCTATGGCGTAACCAAATAACCGAATGGGCCCCGTCCGGCTTCAGCGCCCAGCAACTAGGCGACTTCACGAAATCGCCCTACGATAAGTCATCATCGGTTCGTTCCAGTCGCTACGTTGCTAAACGGGCGCCCCGAGCCTTTGTTCTAGGATAAATTATCGTGTCAAAAATGGCACACCTCATAAGAGCACTCTTACTATCGGTGGATGTAGTTTGTTTAAACTTTCCCTTTATCACGCACCCCAAAGGAATCGCTAGAAGCGTAACTTTTGGGTGCATTTCTTATTCGTTTATATGTTCAAATTGAAAAGTTTTCTTGGTCTCCCTCTTACATACGGTTTTTCCTCTCCGGCTACTTTAATAACTTTGCCTGATAAAAGTTTATTAATCGTACGCTCAGCACTTCGTTTCGTAACTTGATAATGCGAAGCGAAATCGTGCGAAGAGAACGGCTCATTATTGCGTAATGTTATGAATTGAATGAAATTATAAGAAATTTCATTGTTTAATCGCGCTTTATGAATCAGTGCTTGATATAGTTTCGATGTATCAAATGTTTTCGTCTCACCTATAGGGCCAATCATCACTTTGTTTTCATTTACTAAAAAACATTTACTTTCCTGTGTATCCAAACAGGCTTTTAAAGCTGCTTTTGCATTCTCCTTTGCGGTGTTTGCTGTCAGCCCGATACCAAACGCAATAGCGACAGGGAGTTGTGACCGTCGTTCAATGACATGAAGTAAAGGAAAGTCACGGTAATGCTGTCTTATGTACTCCAGCATAGCATTTGTTCCGAATAGCATCATATGATTGTGTTTATTTGTAACCACACATGCATGGTTTTCTTGGGCAAATTCATGAATGATTTTTTTTAATTGTTCGTTACTGTCAAAAGATTGTACTTTAGCTTCTTTTGACTTTAACTGAATATATCCTATGACAACTTGGGTCGTATTCGCTTGATAATCCCGAAGTTTTACTACTTGTTTTATTTCCTCCATAGCTATTTCCATATTTAATGTAGGTGTGTGCATCTTTTGAACGGGGATATTTTTTTGTTTTAACGTATCTTTTACTTCTTCAAATGATGTCACGACATAATCTATTTTTTCCTCTTTCCATAGCTTCTCGTGATAATCAATAATGGGTTGCAAATGATGTAACATGGATTCCTTCGTTTGTAATAAATAGATATCATTGTCTTGCAAATGTAATTCTGAAAACACTTTATAGACTGGTTTATCATTGCAAACATCTATAGAAATACGCTTCCAAACTTGTTCGTCATTCTTTTTCAACAAACATAATGTTGTTAAGAGCATGTATTCATCTAGAGGAAGATGGATACATGGAGGCTCCTTCTTTCCAACTTTACTTTTTACATACAAATAGGAAACTTGTTCCGTGAAAAAGAAAATATCACAAACATACGCCTTTTCGACTAAGTGGATCATTTCTTTCAAACTGACATAAGGAAAGAACATAAAATCAAGTTCTTTATCGACAGGTACTACTTTTTTAACTCGGTCTAGCATTGCTCTTGGGCTAAATACCGCTACTTTCATCTTCATTCTTATCGCTCCTATTTCCGTTATAATCATCCTAATCATAGGTGTGGAACTAATTTACGCTAGTGCATTAAAGTGAATGGGTGAGGAGTTCTTATGAGATAGTCAAAGATGGATGTGTGTTGTAAAAATAATAGGTAATAGTCATATGGTATTGAATTTTCTAATAATTGTCAAGATGATTTCCTAATTAAAATGGAATATTTTTGGAATTACCATATTTCATGTAGGTGGATTAGCTGTTATATCCATGTTTAGCGTATAAGCTAAGCAAAGGCTATTGCAATGGAGGCTTGGCGGTAGATTAGTTTTTCTTACAATGTAGGAAAGTATAAAAAATGTAATGGTTTATAGTATAAGAAAAACGACAGCGTTTTTTCGCCATAAGACTTGGCTACAAGCAAAGTTTTTCTAATTGTCTAGGAAATTACACTAGCGTTGCATAAAAAGTAATGCTTCAAGTCAAGCGTTAATTTTCCATTTGAGACATAGGTAACAGAATTTTCTGATATATGTTATTTGTACACAATGAAAAAAAGACAACAGGCATGAGAGGTAGCCCTTCATCCATTTTTTGAATAGTATATACTTTTAAACGAATGGATCGTATGTTAAATCATCTAAGTGTAACACGTCTCCTGTCTCATATTGTGCTAGGGTCTCTGCAAAAATTCGCTCATTGTCCCACCTTCGTCGTCCACTGGACTCTCGCTCTGGTTCTTTACGTACTTTCAAAATAAAGGTTGCCATGGATTGATCGTAACCATCCTTTATCCAACGCAACATTTCCAGCAAGGTTCCTTTGAAACCTATTTTATTTTTCATTAGGATGATCAGGCAAAAGGTAATCATTGCAAGATAGACTTGATTATAAACGGCATTTTCACTCTTACCATATAATGTTGTAATGACCAAGTGTTGCTTGATCCATTTGAAAAACAACTCTATTTTCCAGCGGTTTCGGTAGATATCGCTGATTTCTTGCGCACTGCGCTTGGCGTCGTTACACACAATCCGAATAGGCTTGCCATTACTATCTGTTGTCTCTATCAATTGTAATGGATGTTTCATGTTTCCGATTGTCACCATGGCATGGCGTGTGATGGGAGAAGATGGATCCACGAGTAACTCTTCCACGACGTGTACCACTGTATTGGCTTTGATACGCGTTGCAAATTTTATTCCTTTTTCCGAATAGGCATCGAACTTCGCAAAGTTGAAGTACCCGCGATCGAATACATGAAGCACATCTAACTGATAAACAATTAATTCATCCAGCTGTGTCTCATCCGCTGGTCGGGCTGGCGTTAGAATCATCTTATCTAGCGAGAGCGTATCATTGCACAACCTAATTGAAGTGTGCATTTTAATCCCGGCTTTTGTTTCTCGAAAATCAGCCCATTCATAGCCACTAAGACACATGGAAATAGTCGATGAATCAATCAAATGCAGCTGAAGCAATGCCTTTCCTGCTTTCACAGGTCCTAGTGTATACTGTACCTTTTGAATGAGATGACGAAGAATAGCTTCTGGTATTTCATGTGGGATTTGTCTATTCTTACGCGAGAGTTGTGACTTACTGATACTGTCTATACCTACTAATCGCTGCACCGTTTTTTTGCGTGAAACAGACTGACTGATTACTGCAAGATTTTCTGATTTTTTAAGTTGTGCGTAAATAAATAAGCGAATATAGGCAATGGTATCTAGCTTTTTCACATACTTGTCTACCCCTTCTATATCAATCATTTTTTGAATAACTTTTGTATCTAATGGATGAATGTATTCCTTGAATACCATTTTTATGGTATGATTGTCCATGAAAGACTCCTTATAATATGATTGTCCATGAAAGACTCCTTATAATTTGGGATTTGGACAGGACTACCATACCCTAATTATAAGGTTTTTTTATGCGTTTTTGTATTGATAATTCCTATTATTCTTAGTATTGACACAAGTTGTTTTTTCTTGACTACTTTATAAAAAGTTTATGCAACGCTAGTGAGGAAATTATAAAATTTTGCAGCTGTGGATAAACTAACTAAGTTATTTAGCCACGTCCGGCTCCAGCGCCCAGCAACTAGGCGACTTCACGAAATCGCCTTACGATAAGTCATCATCGGTTCGTTCCTCACCGTAATTCCTAAAACTTTAGTTGATTCGTTCCACTCGCTACGTTGCTAACCGGGCGCCCCGAGCCTTTGTTCTCCATAACTATGGTGCAAGAATTGGAGCACTATAGTATGCTTGATATAGTGCAAGCCAAGTTTTCGAATAAAAAAGGTATTTTATGGGAGGGAGTTAGGTATGAACCGTTTTTTAGAAAAGACGAAAGTGAAGCTACCGATAATACAAGCAGGGATGGCTGGCGGAATTACCACCCCTGAGCTTGTTGCAACCGTGGCTAACGAAGGGGCACTGGGGACGATAGGGGCAGGCTATATGAATCCAGAAGCATTGAAAAAGTCCATTCAGCAAGTAAAACAATTAACGAAGCAACCGTTTGCTGTCAATTTATTTGCAACGAATTTACAAGCTACATCAAATGACTTAGAGCCAATGCAATCAGCGTTAAATGTGTTTCGAAATCGTTTAGGAATAGAATCTGGAAGCAGTCAAGTTCAAGTAGATGATTACTTAGAGGAAAATATGGAGGTTTTGCTTGAAGAAAAAATTCCCATTATAAGTACTGCTTTTGGTATGCTTTCAGACGAGCATATTATGAAATTGAAAACGAATCCAGTTACGTTATTGGGAATGGCAACGAATGTGGAAGAAGCAAAACAGTTAGAGGAGGCTGGATACGATATTATCGTTGCCCAAGGAAGTGAAGCTGGCGGACATCGAGGCACATTTCAAATTGCCGACTATCCAGAGGGGTGTAATATTGGCTTAGTCGCTTTGCTAAGCTCTATAAAACAACAAATAAAACTCCCGGTTGTTGCTACAGGTGGAATTGCCAGTAAAGAACAAGTACAAGGACTATTCAAAATGGGAGCGGAAGCAGTGCAAATTGGCACACGTTTTCTCCTAGCTAAAGAAGCCGGGACAGCACCTTCTTATAAAGCAGCCCTTCTTTCTGCAAATGGAGAGGACACGATGATTACTACCTTTTTCTCTGGTAGACCAGCAAGGGGAGTTGCCAACACATTTACTAGAGAGTTAGAGAAAAAACAAATGAAAGCATTGCCGTTTCCGATTCAAAATGCGTGTACAAAGGATATACGAAAAGCGGCTAAAGAACAAAATAATGCCGCTTATCAGTCATTATGGGCTGGGCAAGGCGTTGGTCAATTGAACCAAGAAGAAACCGTGAAAGATATTTTGGTTTCTTTGCACTAAAGTAAAACATTTACGGTTCATTGTATAAGAAAAACTCCGGCTTTTGTCCTAAAAGTTTGGAAAAGCAGCGTTGTTTATTCAAACGAACTAGTGAAATAGAACAGAATAGATGGTTTCGTGCTCCCGCAGTTTTAAAATAGTGGGAGTTTTTATCGTTTCCATCTATTTTCTAAAACGAAACTTAAAAGTTAATTTTACTTTTATTAGTTCTATTGCTAATAGTTTGACAATAAATTGTATAAAAAGTTAAAATATATTTTATACAAGGTTTATAAGGGGGAGTATGTGTGAAACGTACAAAGTGGATTTTGTTAACGGTTACCTTATTTATCTTTGCATTATTACTAACTGCATGTGGAGGGGAAAGCGACAAAGATAATGCAAATGAAGGGGATAACGAAGATGGGGAAAAGCCAGAATTTTTAAGCTTACTTACAGGAGGAACAAGTGGCACATATTATCCTTTAGGTGGAGAGATGGCAACAATTATAAAGGCCGAGACGGGAATTCAAACAGATGCTCAATCGTCTAATGCTTCTGCTGATAATGTAGCTGCTTTAAGAGATGGCGATGCCCAACTAGGATTTGTCCAAACAGATGTGATTTCGAATGCTGTTGAAGGAATCAATTCATTTGAAGGAGAGCCTGTTGATAATGTGCAAGCAATCGGTTCTCTTTATCCAGAAACCATTCAAATTGTAACGACGAAAGATTCAGGTATTACTTCTGTCGAGGACTTAGCTGGGAAAGCAGTATCTGTTGGTGCGCCTGGATCTGGAACATTTGTAAATGCCGAGCAGATTTTAGAAGTTCATGGTATGTCAATGGATGATATTGAAGAACAAAATCTTGATTTTGGAGAGTCTACAGGTGGAATTCAAGACGGAAACATTGATGCAGCATTTATAACAGCGGGAACGCCGACTGGGGCTGTTGATGGATTAAAAGCTCAAGTAGATGTGAACATCGTTCCGATAGCTGAAGATAAAATAGATGCCTTAGTAGGAGACTATCCATATTATGCAAGTGATACGATCAAAGCTGGAACATACGGCTTAGAAGAAGATGTCCAGACAGTAGCCGTTTTAGCAATGCTTGCTGTAACAGATAGTCTTTCTGAAGATGTGGTTTACGATATTACAAAAGCAATTTATGAAAACACGGACAAAATTGCTCATGATAAGAGTGAGTTTATAACCAAAGAATCCGCTCTTGATGGTATTGGAATTGATTTACATCCAGGAGCTCAAAAATATTTTGACGAAGAAGGAATATCTGCTTCTGAATAGATTTGTGCGGGATAGGACCGGCAGTAAAATGAGTTTGCCGAATTTTGCTGCCGGTTTTTCTGTTTTTAGAGGATAGAAAATTAAAAAGACAGCACTTTTTCGCTGTGGATGCGTTGAGAATAGTCGATCGATTTTTCTATTGCTATAGGAAAAATTTAACAATATAACCATCGTAGCATTAAATAAAAATTAGGTGAATATCATATGAGTGCTTTAAACCGAAAACAATGGTGTTTTATAACCATTATAATTCTTAGTTTGTCCTGCTTAATTGCCTTTTTTGCCCCTTTTAAAACGGCACTTATTTTTTATAAAGAAAATACAGAGCAAATAGCCATGTTTCTTCCTTTGGATGAGGGAGATGCTTTTCAACATATTTTTACGCATTCTATTCATTTAACGGATGTCGTAGAAAAATATGAAGTTACACATAAGAACACCATACAGCAAACGGAAATAATCTATGAAGAATTCGCTATTGGTATGCCAGCTAATGCGCAGGAAGGGGAAGCATTTACGTATGAAGATGGCAAATATCATATAAAAAACATAAATCAAACGTTTGATCAAATTAAACTTCGGAATGGAAAGGTTGTTTCTGAAAATAGACTCGTTTGGGGAAACAACGCACAATATCAAGTTTATTTAAATGATTATGTGCAACCAGGAGCGTGGTTTACGTTACAAATTGACGACGTAACGCTGTGGCAATACTTGAAAGGAGTGAGAGTACATGAGTGATGAAAAAGATCAGCTAACGAAACAAGAACAAGAAGCATTACTGAAAAAGTACGATACAGAAGCGAATACGCGAAAGCTTGCAGGCATAGCTGCAGGAATTGTTTTTTTTGGCTTACTGGCGTTTTCCGTTTTTCAATTATACACAGGAGCATTTGGGCAAAAAACAGCCTACATTCAACGAACCGTTCACTTAGGGTTTGCACTCTCCTTAATATTTTTATTATTTCCAGCTAGAAGAACAGGAATCAAGTCTCGGGTTGCTTGGTATGATTATATTTTGGTCGTATTATCCATTATTGTTTGTGGGTACTGGCCTGTATATTATGAAACAGTTGTACAGCAAATTGGCGGTATTACAGAAGTGCAAATGGTTATTGGGGGAATTGCTATTTTACTTGTTATGGAAGCAACAAGAAGAGCAGTAGGGCTACCCATTACTATTATAGCTAGTCTGTTTTTAATTTATGCGCTATTTGGTAGGCAAATGCCTGGTATGTTGGCGCATCAGGGGTTAAGTTTGGAACAGCTTATCGACACCATGTTTTTTACAACAGAAGGGATTTTAGGTACACCATTGCAAGTTTCCTCTACTTATATTTTCCTCTTTTTATTGTTTGGTGCTTTTTTAGTACAAACAGGGGTTGGTAATTATTTTAACGATCTAGCTATCTCGCTTGCCGGAAAACGGACTGGAGGACCAGCGAAGGTAGCCATTTTTTCCAGTGCCTTAAATGGAACCATATCGGGAAGTTCTGTAGCAAATACGGTTACGACGGGTTCATATACCATACCGATGATGAAAAGATTAGGCTATAAACCAAATTTTGCTGGTGCTGTGGAAGCGGCTTCGTCCACAGGTGGGCAAATTATGCCCCCCATCATGGGTGCTGCAGCGTTTTTAATGATTGAATTTGCAGGGGTAGGCTATTGGCAAATTGCCCAAGCTGCGTTAATTCCAGCTATTTTATATTTTTCGGGTATTTGGATTATGACCCATTTAGAAGCAAAAAGAATGGGTTTGTACGGGCTACCCAAAGATCAAATCCCACCTAAGAAAGAAGTACTTAAAAAAATTCACTTACTTCTACCGATCATAGCGATTGTTTGGCTACTATTTGAAGGAGTTAGCATTGAGCGAACAGCGCTCTATGGCATTGGGATTACGATAGTTGTTAGTATATTTATGAAGGAAACACGTATAACACCACGTAAATTCATTACCGCTCTAACATCAGGTGCTCGTACCGCTTTAGGTGTAGCTGCAGCTACAGCGTGCGCCGGTATTATTGTAGGTGTTGTGACAAAGACAGGCCTAGGATTAAAGTTAGGAAATAGTTTGGTAGATATTGCTGGTTCTATAGCTACATCGGCGGATATGCAATTATTGTTAACGTTATTTTTCACCATGATTACGTCGATCATTCTAGGGATGGGTTCGCCTACGACAGCGAATTATATTATTACATCCACGATAGCCCTACCAGCTATTTTAGCCTTAAATGATCATTTAGATGTAGCTATTCCACTACTTGCGGGGCATATGTTTGTGTTTTATTTCGGTATTGTAGCTGATATTACCCCACCAGTTGCACTCGCTGCTTTTGCAGCTACAGGTATCTCAGGCGGTGAACCAATTCGCACGGGGATAAATGCTGCTAAGCTGGCTATTGCTGCTTTTATTATTCCGTATATGTTTGTATTACAGCCAGAACTCTTAATGATTGATACATCGATTGGTGAGGTCGGATGGATATTATTTACAGCCATTACGGGTATGATTGCAATTGGCGCAGGTTTGATTGGTTTTTGGTATGTAAAGCTTCACTGGTCTGTACGTATTTTAACAATAGCAATTGGGCTGTTATTAATTTATCCAGAAGGAAATACGGATGTATATGGATTGGCCGCCTTTATTCTTATGTTAGCTATCCAGTTGTATATGAATCGTGCAAAGGGATCGGGAGAGAAGATGGAAAAAACGGCAAGTGGGTAAGTAAAGTTGTTACTATAAAAAAATTAAATAGGGTTGTGGAACGACGAGGTGCTCGTTCATTATAGCTTGTTTTTTAGCATATAAGGTGCTGCAATATTCCCGCTTTCAAACAAAGCTAAGGCGGTGATAATAGCACCTAAATGGCTAATATAATTAAGAACTTCAGGTCACCCCTTACACTATAGGAAGGTATAAACGTTTAAAGGTTTATAGAATAAGAAAAAACTACGCCATTCGCCATAAGACTTGGCAACAAGCCGAGTTTTTCTAATGTTACTAGAAAATGAAGGAATAAATAACGTCTGTTGAAGAAGATTTACTTAGATAGTAAGGATAAGCTGAAAAAACTCTAACATGTGAATAAGGATGTCAGAGTTTTTTCATTATCCAAAGAAAGCGGGGGAATAAATTGCACAAGCAAGGTTCTCATTTAAAATCACAGCCGAGATTAGTTCTTCATTTAGATCAGTTTGACCATAATTGTAACGCTATTGCACGACAGGCAAATGACAAGACGATACGAATTGCCACGAAGTCTATTCGTTCTATCCCTGTGCTAAAGCGAATTTTAGCTTCAAGCAACGTATTTCAAGGTTTAATGTGCTATAACGCTCAAGAGGCTTTATTTTTACACAATAAAGGATTTGATAACATATTAATCGGCTATCCTTCGGTCGATAGAGAAGCGCTGAAACAGATAGCGGAAGTTAATAAAAATGGTGCGCATATTATTTGTATGGTTGATCATTTGCAACAAGTGGATATGGTACAGCAAATAGCTAAACAGGAAAAAGGTTTTATTCCTCTATGCTTGGATATCGATATGAGTACGAGATATGGTGGAAAGCTTCACTTCGGAGTGCGTCGTTCGCCGTTGCATAAACTTAGTGATGTATTAGCTATAGCTGATTATATTAAAAAACAATCTCATTTGCGACTAATAGGAGCAATGGGATATGAAGCACAAATTGCTGGCGTCCAAGATAACTTGCCCCATCATTTAGTAGTAAATAAATGGATGCAAGTTTTAAAGAAACAATCCATTCCTTCTGTGAAGAAGCGGCGAGGTGAGCTTGTTGCAGCTTTAAAAGCGCGTGGCTTCTCACTTCTGTTGGTTAATGGTGGAGGGACAGGGAGTCTCTCTACTACGGTGAAAGAAGATGCAGTTTCAGAAGTTACGGTTGGTTCAGGATTTTATTCCCCTCAGCTGTTTGACTATTATAAACAACCGTTAGAAACAAAGCCAGCGATGTTTTTTACGCTTCCCATTGTCCGCAAGGCGGCAAAAAATATTTATACATGTCATGGAGGGGGATATATCGCCTCTGGCAAATCAGGTGATGATAAAATGCCAGTGCCAGTTTACCCTGCTGGAAGTAGGTTGATATCAGTAGAGGGAGCAGGTGAAGTACAGACTCCTGTCTTCATCCCAAAACAATCTAAAGAGATAGGAGATATAATCGTTTTTTGGGCGGCAAAAGCTGGAGAAATCTGTGAACGTTTTAATGATATTCTCTGTATATCAGAGGGAAAAGTAGTCGGCTACATGCCAACCTATCGTGGGGAAGAGGAGTGCTTTTATTAATGAAAGAGGCATATTGGAAAAATTGGGCAGAGACTGTATACTTTGAACCACATCAAGTAGCCTACCCAACATCTATTAATGAAGTGTGTCAACTTGTTAAAAAAGCTAATGTAAAAAAGCAGCAAGTACGAGTAATTGGTGCAGGTCATTCGTTTACTCCTATTTTTGTGAGTGAAGATTATCTTCTTTCTTTGGACAAATTATCTGGCATAGTCTCTATGGATGGGCAGAAACAAACTGCCGTTGTATTAGCTGGGACACGTTTATATGATTTGGCAAAGCACCTTGCGGCTAAAGGTTTTTCACAGGAGAACTTAGGGGATATTAACATGCAAAGTTTAGCAGGTGCCATATTAACAGGGACCCATGGGACAGGCATTCAATTCGGTAGCCTTGCTACACAAGTAGTGGAATTAAAAATGGTTAACGCTGAGGGTGAACTCTTAACTATAAATGCAGAAAGTGAAGTACCATTACAGGCTGCTGCAGTTTCTTTAGGATTATTAGGTATAGTAGTCGAGGTGACCATTCGGATCATTCCTTCTCCTACGTATCGTTTCGAAAGCAAGAAAATGCATTTCCAAGATGTACTTCAAAACATGGATCATTTCATAGCAGAAAATAGGCATTTTGAATGTTACCTGTTTCCATATTCTGATACTGTCCAAATTAAAATGATGAATCTATCTGATCAAAAACCGCAATCAATTAGAAGGCATCAATTAGAGGCATTAGTAGTTGAAAACTATGTTTATCAGTTTCTTTCGGAAGTAGCAAGAGTAGTACCGCCAACAACATATTGGATTAGTCGTTTATCCGCCAAAGCTATTGGCTCTTCCGTCATTCATGCGAAAAGCTGTGATCTTTTCGCTACAGCTCGTAACGTCCGCTTTCGTGAAATGGAGTATAGTATTCCATTGGAAAATGTACGAGAAGCATTAATCGCTATACGAACGAAAATGGCGAAGGAAGGTTACCAAGTGCATTTTCCAATTGAGGTCAGGATGGTAAAAGGAGACGATTTATGGCTAAGTACGGCATACGAGAGGGATTACGCTTATATTGCTATCCATATGTATCGTGGAATGCCGTATGAAAAGTATTTTCAAGATATGGATTCTGTTTTACAGGTGTACGAGGCAAGACCACATTGGGGAAAAATGCACAATATGAATATGGATCAATTACAGAGATTATATCCTAAACTGGAGGCGTTTTTATGGCTACGCGAGCAACTAGATCCGACAGGGCTGTTTTTAAATGCCTACTTTGAAAAGTTGTTCGCAATAAGTAATAAAGGTAATGTGGAGAGGCTGCAAAACAGTGTGACTTTCACATCATAGATTTTTGTTTTAGAATAATAGATAGATATTTATCTAGCGCAATTAAAATTGGCCAGCAAAACAAATGGGAAATAACGGTAAAACATAATTTTCAAGGGGTTTAAGCAATGAGACGATTAAAAATAATATGGATTGGGGGTATCTCTGGTGTCGTTCTAGGTGTTTTTTTAAAGCTAACGGAGCAGATAACATCCAACCGAGTGTACACACTATTGCTCAGCGTCGATTATATCCCAATACTAAAAGATTTGCCGTTAAATGAATTTGGTGAATTTATGCTGCATATGATTGTTTCGGTAATTCTAGTGCCAGTGATCTATGTAGCCTTAAAACAGATTGGGCACGAACAAAACCCTTTCGCCTATACGTTGCTTAGTAGTTTAATAGGTGCTGTTATTTATATAACGACAAGCTTTTCTGAACGTACACCAGACTTACTTGACGGAACCTCGTTTTTGCTTTGGGTTATCGGGCATGTATTATTTGGATGGGTGACAGGTTTCCTTATAGCAAAGATAGTAAAGGACTAGATGATGATGAAGAACAACAGGAGATTGTCAAAAGCAGTTAAACGAACGGTGTTTGTAGGAGTCGGCTTATTCCTTTTATTTATCGGTATATCATTGTTCTTTCAACGATTTATGTTAACACAACCTGATTCACAGACAGGTCCGATAATTAGTGAACAAGTTTTAGATTACCGCCCTTTAGTAGTAAAATATGCTAAAAAGTATGAAGTGGAAGAGCATGTTGATACGCTTCTCGCTATGATGATGCAAGAATCTAGCGGGCAAGGGGATGATCCAATGCAATCATCAGAAAGTTATTGCGGAGAACGTGGATGTATTCAAGATCCGGAAGTATCTATTAAACAAGGAGTCTATTATTTTTCACAAACATTGAAAGCAGCAGGTGGCGATGTATTAACGGCTATCCAATCGTACAATTTTGGAAAAGGATTCGTCGATTATATTCGCGAGCAAGGGGACGACTTTTCACAAGAAGCAGCCATTCAATTTTCGCAAAAAATGTATGCAGCAGATCCTGACAAAGAGAAATACCGCTGTTTACGTGACGGGGCGCAAGAACTTGATGCTTGCTATGGCGATATTTATTATGTTAAATCTGTGATGGCATATAAAGATAAATTAAAAGAAGATTAAATTTCTATGGTATGATGAAATGAAGGAGGAGATTCAAATGAATAAGGCAATTCATACAGAAAAGGCACCCGCTGCGTTAGGTCCATACTCACAGGCTATTGTAGCAGGTGATTTCCTTTATGTATCTGGGCAAATTGGGATTAATCCAGAAACAGGGGAGATGGCAGAAGGAATTCATGAGCAGACAAAACAAGTTTTAGAAAATATTCAAGCTATTTTAAAAGAGGCGGGAACAGATTTAGCTAAAGCAGTTAAATTCTCCATTTATTTACAATCAATGCAAAATTTTGCTGCCGTCAATGAAATCTATGGAGGCTATTTACAAGAGCCATATCCGGCAAGATCAACAATGGAAGTGGGCAAATTACCAAAAGACGCGCTCGTTGAAATGGATGTTATTATCCATTTAAAAGCGTAAAAGTGGACTCTGAAAACATACATATAACAATTTGACTTCTTTTTAACTATGGGAAAGAGTAACTTTTAGGACGGAGAGTATTAGCAAGAGGACGGACTTTGCCATAAAGTTTTGGCGATAAACCAAGTTTTATGGAGTTAGCTTTGCAGAATAGAGAAGAGTTAGCTGTTATTCGTATACAGCTAGCTCTTCTTTAATGGCAGTTCTTATTTTCTCTAAGCATTCTTCTGGCGTGTTTCCGAAAATGCGTCGATTGTTAACGAGTGCATATGGTTTTACTCTGCATAATCCGCAAAAAGATAGACAATCATTCATGAGCACAGCTACTTCAGGAAATTCTTTTTCTAAGATTTCCTCTATATGAATAGAAGTGATTGCATTTCCGTCACAGACCTCGACTACGACAATACCCATTGCTATCACTTTCTTTCTTATTTTAATATCCTCATAAGGAGGTGCTTTGTTAGTTGTAGCATAGATTCACGAAGAAATCAATGATGTGATTTCGTTTCTGATTTTACAAAACTCATGGATACCCAATTACGGTTTCGCCAACGTCTTAGCATAAATAATCCTCGCATCCATTCATCAGCAATAAAGGAAATCCAAATACCAATAAGACCCAAATTTAAATAAATAGCGAAGAACCATGCAAAAGTAACTCCAATGCCCCACATCACAGCAACGCCAATATAAACTGGAAACTTTACATCGCCAGCTGCTCGTAAAGAGCTGATCATGATTAAATTAAATGCTCTTCCGGGTTCCAGTACAACTGTCATTAGCAATAAGCCTGCCCCTGTTTCCAATATCGTCGTATCATCTGTAAAAATCCCTAGTAACTGACTGGAGTAAAAATATACAACCGTAGCCATTGATAAGGAAATAACAATTGATATTTTTAGGCTTTTCATGACACGCTTATATGCTGCTTCTATGTCTCCTGCGCCAACTAAATGTCCAACTAAAATTTGTGTACCTTGACCAATAGCGATGGAAAATAAGAAAATAAACATCATAATATTTTGCGCATAAACCTTCGTCGTTATTGCAATTGTGCCAAGCTGGGCTACAAAATAAGTAATTACCATTTGGCTGGCGTTATAAGAGATTTGTTCACCTGCAGATGGAATGCCAATTTGCAATAATCGTTTTACATAGCTTTTCGGAAAACGGAAAAAGTATGCTACTTGAATTTCCCCTTGGTTTCGTTTTAGAAATAAGTAAAATAGGACAATAACACCTATAAAACGGCTAATCGCAGTAGAGTAGGCAACCCCTTCTACCCCTAAAACAGGAAAGCCGAATGGTCCAAAAATGACAAAATAATTTCCAATGACATTCAATATATTCATGCCGATGGTGACATTCATGGTATCTTTCGTATATCCGTAGCTACGTAAAATAGCGCCTAGAGTCATAATTAATGCTTGTATAAAGATGAGCCCACCTACAATTTGCATGTATCCAGATGCTTCGTTCATGATTTCTTGAGGGAGATCCATTAATTGAAGAATATATTGTGCACCGAAAAATAACACGACGCTTAAAAATAGGGAGAATAACAGGTTTAGATTAATAGATAAAACAGAAATCTCTCCAGCCTGTTGGTTGTTTCTAGCACCTAGGTTTTGCGCAATTAGAATGGCTGCTCCTTGTGCTACAAAGCCAAACATGACAATGACTACCGACAGTACTTGGTTAGAGACACCAACAGCTGCAACGGCCTTATCGGAATATTGACTTAACATTAATGTATCCGCATTTCCCATTAACATATGTAGGAAAATTTCAATGAAAATCGGCCATGTTAACCCAAATAATGTGATCCTTTTCACTTTTTCTGAAGCCATGGGATCCCAACTTTCTAATCAATCATAGAGTTAGTTTATCTTCTTTTATGAGGAAATGGAAGCAAGAAGAAGCCTTGTTTGCGTGATTGTCAAAAACTCCTGCTTAAAAGGAATGGTAAGACTTTTAAATGGAAAAAATTCATTTTCAAATAGTAGAAAATTTTAGCTTAATCGTCCAATCTTTATGGCGAAAAACGATGTCTTTTACGATAAGCCCTGAAATTTTATACCTTTTTAAAAGATAAGAAAGTATAAAATTTGATGCAATGGCGTAACCAAATAACCGAATGGGCCCCGTCCGGCTCCAGCGCCCAGCAACTAGGCGACTTCACGAAATCGCCCTACGATAAGTCATCATCGGTTCGTGTTAAAAAGGAAGGCCGACTAAAAACGGGCTTGCCGCCCATCGTCGGCATACCCCTGTTGCAGGGGCATGATTCCTAAAACTTCAGTTGATTCGTTCCACTCGCTACGTTGCTAAACGGGCGATTGCGCCTTTGTTCTAGAGTAAAAAACCGAGAACAGTCTTCGTTCTCGGTTACCCTCTTTTCGCAAATAAGGAGTGAGTTTGTGGATGTTTAGAAGCGTATTCGTGTTTATACCAAAAATAGAGCATGATAGCTCCACTGACTAATAGCAGTATACTCGTGAACAGAAATACTGCAGAAAACCCGAAAAATCCAGCAATTACGCCGCCTAATGCTGGACCGATAATATTGCCTAAAAAGCGTAGGCTTGTATTGTAGCCAAGTACTTCTCCTTGCATGGATAGCGGGGCAGTTTGTCTAATATAAGCGATACGTACAGGGATAATTCCGCCTATGGCAATACCGAGTAAAAAGCGTAAAATAACGAGTTGCCATATATTGGTTACCCAAGCTCCGGGTAGATAAACAATTCCAGCCATAAATAATAATGCGATGAGTACTTTAATATAACCAATTTTGTCCCCTAGTCTGCCAAGCCTTCTTGACATTAGTAGATTACCAAGTCCAGCCGCAGAGAATGCTACTCCAGAGAAAAAAGCAATACTTGCTGGTCCGTGAATTTCTTGAACAAACAAGGAAAGGATTGGTTGTACGCTAAAGTGAGCGATCTGAACTAAAGCTGAGATTAGCATGACAATGAGTAAGACTGGGCGAGAAACGATATGCTGAAGGACTTGCTTTTTTGTATATGATTTTTCGTCTCTTTCCCCATCAGCGAGATTTGCTTTTATTTCTTTCACGCCAAAGAACACAATGACGGCCGAAAAGAAAATGGTGATGGATACCCATTTAAATGTATTAGCATAGCCAAATGCATCAGCAAGTGTTCCACCTAAAAGGGGGCCCATTAATGTTCCTGTAATGCTACCAGTTTGTAGTGTTCCAAGTACTTTTCCAGCGATGTGCTTTGGCGTCTGCGTGGAAATAAATGCTTGGGACATGGGAATAAAACCTGTAGCGACACCCATCAATAGGCGAAGTAAGAATAGTTGCCATACGGAAGTAGCGAAACCCATTAAAAATATAGATAGCCCCATTCCTGTTGCAGAGAAGATAAGCAACTTTTTCCGTCCGTATTTATCACCAATCCTCCCCCAGATTGGCGAAAAGATAAACGCGGTGACAAAGGTGATCGCAAAGGTCCAGCCTGACCAATTCTGGACATAAGCGTCAGAGAAGTTTCCCATGGAGTCAATGTACAAAGAAATAAATGGGATTACCATTGTCATACTTCCAGCCACAAAAAAATTAGCAAACCACATGATTGCTAAGTTCCGTTTTATTATAGGATGATTGTCAATGATGGCAATACCCTTCTTTCCGTTAAATATTTCGTCACCCTAAATATTATCGCAAATACAGAGAAAAGAAAAGGAATCTGCTCACTATAGAATGGTGATATGTTCCATTGTAGATGTGGAGGGTATATAGGTCTGTGGTAGTAAATGTAGTAAAAAGATATTCATTCTTTTGCAAAACAGGTATAATAATATTTAGTTCATAGAAGACATAAACTATAGCAAGAACAAATAAAGGGAGAAATGAAATGATGACCAAAAAAATAAGTAAACTTCTCATCATTACACTAATCGCAGTGTTCATGCTTGGGACGAACCTATCTGTTTCTGCTGACAGTGGAGCAAGTGATACGAGTAGTATTAATGAAAAATTAGGTCCACCTATCGTCGTATATGGCGCGCAACTCTCTGACAACCAGCGAGCAGAAGTGAAGGATTTATTAAATGTTAAAGACCAAGATCAAGTGGATGAATATGATGTGTCTGGACAAGACGCAGCGAAATATATTAATGGCAACCCAAATTCAAATATGTATTCCAGCGCTAAAATTACTCGTCAGGAAGCTGGAAACGGTCTAACAATTAATATTGTAACCCCTGATAATATTACAGAAGTAACCAAAGAAATGTATGCAAATGCATTGTTAACTGCAGGCGTCGAGAATGCGACAGTGGATGTTGCTTCTCCTGTAAAGGTGAGTGGACACTCTGCTTTGACAGGAATATATAAAGCTTATGACGTCGAAGGAGAACAGCTTGATAAAGAACGTATGGAGTTAGCGAATGAGGAGCTTGACGTAGCCACACAGTTAGCGAATAAGGAAGGCATGAATCAGGAAAAAGTTAGTCAATTACTTACAGATATTAAAAAGACGATTGCTGAGCAAAACCCGGCAACGAAAGAAGAAGTGGAGCAAATTGTTCAAGAGCAATTGGATAAATTGGAAATAACGTTAAGTGATAAAGACCGCCAATTATTAATTGATTTAATTGATAAGATGCGTGACCTAAACATTAATTTTGACCAAGTAAAAAACCAATTAGACGATATTACATCTGCCATTAAAGATAAAGCAGATGAACTTGGTTTAGATGAAGGTTTTTGGGAAAAGGTCGGGAACTTCTTCCGTGAACTTTTCGAGGCAATTAGTAACTTCTTTAAAGGGTTATTTAGTTAGTAGGAATATATTAGATTGGCAAGCATACCTTTATGCATAAGGGTATGCTTTTTTGTGCTATAAGAAAGTATAAGATTTTTTTGGTTGATAGTATAAGAAAAATAAAGGCATTTGCGAAGAATATGCGATAAGCCAAGTCTTTCTAATACGATAAAATTTTAAGCTTATAGTATATGGGAAACGACATTTTTTTCACCCGTATGGACTGGTGAGGAACTGGTTTTTTCTCATTCATTGAAGTATAGCCCGGACCCTGATATTTGCCTATCTGCGTGTGCTTTGCTTGTGGTTTTAAGTACAAAAAAACGAAATATTGTTTATGGCATTCATAGATTTTGGCTATCTTCACGCCATAAAAGTTATATTACATAGGTGTGCTTCTATGACTATCGTAATACAATATAGTAGATTGATAGTACTTTTATATCAAATTCATTACAACTGTAATAAAACAACCTCATTTCGGTAATCCTTGTAATGCGCTTTTAAACGTACTGTAACTGCACGGCTATAGCCCATGTGTTAGGATAGGCTATGTCAGATATTTAAGGAGGGAAAACGAATGAAAAAGATTGTGGCTTCATTCGCTACTGGTATGATTATTGCTGGCACTGCTGCTACTACAGTATCAGCAGAAGAGTACGACGTGAAACAAGGAGATAACCTTTGGAATATTGCAAATGAATACAACACAACTGTAGAACAGTTAGTTGATGTAAATGAATTAAAAACGACTACCATTCAACCAAAACAAACTCTTATTATAAATAAACAAGCAAAAATGAAATATAAAATTCAACAAGGAGATACACTAAGCGGGATCGGTCATAAGTACGGTGTATCTGTAGAAGATATTAAGGAATGGAATAATCTAGATTCCGATTTAATTGTCGCTGGTCAGAATTTAACGTTAGAAGGCGTAACAGTTTCCAATGACAAGCCAGCAAAAGAAGAACCACAAGCACAACCAAAACAAACGCAAAAAGAACAGCAACCAGTTACAAAAACGAAAGCACCTGCAAAAGAGGAGCAAGCAACACCAGCTCCTTCTAAACCAGCAACGAGCCAAAAGGCGCCTGAGCAAACAAAGCAGGAAAAGCCTCAAGGTCAATCATTTTCTGTAACAGCAACAGCTTATACAGCAAGTTGTGATGGATGCTCTGGTGTAACAGCAACAGGTGTTAATTTAAATAATAATCCGAATGCAAAAGTCATTGCGGTTGATCCAAATGTCATTCCATTAGGCTCCAAAGTGTATGTAGAAGGCTATGGCTATGCAACTGCTGCTGATACTGGTGGTGCTATTAAAGGAAATAAAATTGACGTACATGTTCCAAATAAAGGCGATGCTATGAATTGGGGCGTCAGAACAGTTAATGTAACAGTTGTAGAATAATAGATTTCTAACACATAAATATTGCAATGCTAAATCGAGTGAGATGTTCATCTTGCTCGATTTTTTTCGTGGTCTAGGAAATTATAAAATTTTGCAGCTGTGGATAAACTTACTAAGTTATTTAGCCACGTCCAGCTCCAGCGCCCAGCAACTAGGCGACTTCACGAATCGCCCAGCGATAAGTCATCATCGGTTCGTTCTAAATAGGAAGGCCGACTAAAGACGGGCTTGCCGGAGGGCGCCGGCATACTCCTGTTGCAGGAGCATGATTCCTAAAACTTTCGTTGATTCGCTCCACTCGCTACGTTGCTAACCGGGCGCCCCGAGCCTTTGTTGTTTGTTTAAGGAAAACGATCGCATTTTTACATGACTAGCCTGAAAATGTAAAGTGCATGATGCAGATTTTTAACGGTAAATGATCGTTGTGACAATTGTCATGTTGCATTAATGACAACGCATACTACTTATTTTTCTATGGATACCGTAGACTAAAAAAAGAACAAGTCGTTTGTAAACCTATTCCCATATTTATGGGTCTTTAAACAAAAGATGGTCGCATTTTCCATAAAAGCTTAGCGATAAGTTACGTTTTTCTAAAAATAAGTGTATGCAAGGGGAGAGGAATATGTTTCTAGAAGCAAAATCGATCTCTAAATCGTACGGAAACAAACAAGCATTGCAAGACGTCTAATATATTTGACATATTATTGAAGGTCTTTACTCATTCATGAATTCCAAAGCAAGTTACTTGGAACGGAGGGCGGCGACTCCAGCGGGAACAACATGAGTCTTGAGACCCCACAGCGAACGGTTTTTGTGAGCGAGGAAGCTCAAGCAGCCCTGAGGAAAGCGTCCGCCTCCAGTGGAAAGTAACGGGTGCGCTAGCAGATACAATTCTTATGAATTAGTCAGGTTGAGAAGGCGAAAAAGTAATGCCTAAACATACTATACGAGGAGGTATTTCATGGAAGACACGATTGTTTATGCACACAAGTTAAGTAAAACATTTAAGCAGAAAGAAGCGGTACGCAATGTATCGTTTTCTATCGCTAAAGGGGAAGTCGTTGCTATGCTAGGCCCAAACGGTGCGGGGAAGACGACAACACTTTCGCTTGTTTTAGGTTTATTAAAGCCGACAAAAGGTAAGGTGCAAGTTTTTCAGCAACCCCCACAAAGTATGCACGTTCGGGAGCGAATTGGTGTGATGTTACAAGAAGTAAGAATGATGGATGGCTTAAAAACGAAAGAAATGTTGCAATTATTTCGCTCCTATTATCCAAACCCTTTAGCCCTTTCTGAGATGATTGCGCTAACTGGGTTAGCTAATGCAGATTTGACTACAAAAGTAGAAAAGCTTTCTGGAGGGCAACGAAGAAGAGTGAACTTTGCTGTTTGTTTAGCAGGAGATCCAGACTTCATCGTTTTAGATGAACCGACAGCAGGGATGGATACGACTTCGAGAGTGAAATTTTGGAAAACGATTCATCAATTGGCGGAACGAGGAAAGACAATTTTGTTCTCTACACATTATCTTCAGGAAGCAGATGATACGGCAAAGCGAATTATTTTGCTACATCAAGGACAGAAAATTGCTGATGGAGCTACCGAAGAGATAAAGCATCAATTATCGAGGCAATATGTCTCTTTTCGTCTAAATGGAAAATTAAATCGAGCAAAGCTTAATGTGCCAGATGTGTTAGCAATAGAAGAACGAGAAGAACGAATTTATTTAGAAACGAAAAATACCGATGCGTTAATTTCCTATATTATGCAGCATTTTTCAAATGCCTATGATCTGCGAATAGATAAAGGCAGTATGGATGATGTATTTGAAACTTTAGTACAAGGGAGCAGAGAAAATGAATAAAATACTATATTCATGTATTGCGGAAGTAAAACGTGCCATTCGCAACCCATATTATGTACTTTGGTCGCTCCTTATACCAGTTTGTTTTTATGTTATTTTTACGAAGGTGTTTACATTTAATGACAATGCTGCAGATCAAGCATTATGGGAAGCGCATTATTTAATGTCGATGGCTGCTTTTAGTGTGATGGGCTCTAGTGTAATGACCGTAGGCATTCGTCTTGTGCAAGATAAACAGCAAGGGTTTATCACGTTTCTAAAAGTAACCCCATTACCCGAATATGTCTATATCATTAGCCAAATGGTAGGGCAAAGTGTTATTCATATTTTATCCATCTTGGTTATATTTTTTGCAGGTGCCCTCCTTAACGATGTGTCGCTAACGGCTATGCAATGGGTGCTTAGTGGTGTATGGATTTTATTCGGTTCTCTCGTTTTTTTAGCTTTAGGTACACTTGTTGGGACAATGAATAAAGTGGAAACAGCAAGTGGCGTAAGCAATATTTTATTTTTAGGACTGGCATTACTAGGTGGCATGTGGATGCCTCTAAATGCAATGCCTACGCTTTTCCAAGATATTGCTACATGGTTACCTTCCTATCATTATGCGAATGGACCATGGGAAATTATTCGTGGAAATAGTCCAGCGTGGAATAATATATTTATGCTTATCGTGTTTTTATGTTTGTTTATGGTATTATCAGTTTATATAAGACGGAAGCAAGAAGGGCTGTAATGTATATGACGGCACAAACCAAATGGGAACTATTTCCAAAAAAGTATGGATTTTTCCCTTATATATTTCTCATTTATTTATTCATACCTGCAACGTTACTAATGAAAGAAGACGGAATAAAGCAAGTAGTTGGTTACTTGCTTTTACTGCTGTTTTTAATTAGTTACCGTCAACTTTATCATGAAGAAGGGACGGGCAGATTTGCTTTTTGGCTTGGTCTGCAAATGATCATTATTGGTTATCAGAGCATGGTTTACGATTATAATTTCCTATATCTTGGGTTTTTCACGGCTAATTTTATTGGTTGGTATGCGGATAAAAAACAATTTCAAGCAGCTTGGTTTGCTTTAATGGGAACGTTGCCACTTCCTATTTTGTATCACGTGATATTTACAGGTGACTTTTCGAAGGAGCAGTTTTATATGATTCCATTTTTAATTGTTATTTTAGTTTCTCCTTTTGGAATTCGGTCTATGATTAAAAATATGGAATTGGAAAAAGAGTTAGATGAAGCAAATGCAAAAATCAAAGAGTTGGTTAAACGAGAAGAAAGAACACGAATTGCGCAAGACCTTCATGATACGCTTGGCCATACGCTGTCACTAATCACATTAAAAAGCCAATTAGTGGAACGATTAATTACGAAGGATGCTAAACGTGCCATAGAGGAAGTGAGCGAAATTGAAACCACATCTAGATCAGCGCTCGATCAAGTTCGAGAATTGGTAACGGATATGAAAGCGCAAACGTTAGCCGAAGAAGTAGTACAAGCGGAGCAGCTATTAAAAGCAGCAAATATGAACGTACAGATAAATTTTCCATTTGAAATGCATGTTGATTCATCCCTCACAGAGCATATGCTTAGTCTTTGTTTAAAAGAAGCAGTAACAAACGTTGTTAAGCATAGTCGAGCGAGTAAATGTTGGTTGCTCTATCGAGAAGAAGAGCAAGCGATCATTATACAAGTGAAAGATAATGGCATTGGTATAGATAATCAGAGCGTGGAAGGGAATGGGCTTGTAGGGATGAAAGAAAGACTAGCCTTAGTAGATGGCTCGCTATCTGTAAGTAAGAATAGTGGAACAACGGTAGAAATGAAAGTTCCCAAGGTGAAAAAACCAGAGAAAGAAGGGGAAATCCATGCTTAAAATTGTAATAGCAGAAGACCAAAAAATGTTGTTAGGTGCAATCGGTTCTTTATTGAATTTAGAAGTGGATATGGAGGTGATCGGTCAAGCAGTGAATGGCGATGAGGTATGGAGACTCATCCAAGAAAAGCAACCAGATGTTTGTTTGTTGGATATTGAAATGCCTGGGAAAAGTGGTTTGGAGGTAGCGGGGCTGTTAAATAAACTAAAGCAACGCCCACGGATCATTGTCTTAACAACGTTTGCAAAACCAGGTTATTTTGAAAAAGCGGTCAAAGCTGGCGTAGATGGTTATTTATTAAAGGATCGTTCTATTGAAGAACTAACAGCAGCTATTCGTAAAGTAGTGCATGGTGAAAAGGTGTATAGTCAAGAACTCATGGTCGACTACATGTGCGATCCTAACCCTTTAAGTGAGCGAGAACAAGAAATTTTGCGACTAGTAGCTGAAGGAAAAACGACCAAAGAGTTAACAAATATTTTATATTTGTCTTATGGTACGATTCGTAACTATTTGTCTGAAATCATGCAAAAATTAGAAGCGAAAAATCGTTTAGAAGCGGTTGATATCGCTCGAAATAAAGGGTGGATTTGAGCGGCGTATTTCCAGCTTAAACATAATAAACGACGTTTTTCTTTCTAAAGGGTTGTAGGCTGAACCATTTTCTTCGATTATTCATTTCTCACGGAAAGAAATTGGATCAGCTCTCTTGAACTTTTATGCTGTTAGGGTTTTCGTTAATGATCTCATTTGAATTACTGTTTATTTCTATATATCCAAATATTCCAAAAGTAATAATAAGTACAGCACATAGAACAACTAATAATTTCTTCATAATCCTTCCCTCCTCATATGCTTTCTATGACTTCTACACTCAGTATAAATAACCTGCTACTGTGTAGCCATTGTTTTTGGTGACATTTTAACAGGTGAATCTTACAAAGTTGCAAGTTTTATCCCCCATTTTTGTATCCTAATACCAGTTTTACAGTCATTTTACGATTAAACATTTTGTTGTACTTGTGTTAAACTGAAAGGGGAATAGTAAGATTATCGTGCGCATAAATTGCCCTAAGATTCTGCTTTATAGGAACGATAGTAGCAACATTTTACTTCAATTTGTTCCACTATTGGTTTATCGTATAGCAAAACGACGTTGTTTCATCGTCATATAGATTTGGCGATAGCCTAGTTCTTTAAAAATGGGGTTTAGATGATGTTGCTGTAGCGAGGTAAGCATCCATATGCGTATGAAATGGTGAAATATGGATGATGGGTTTAAGGAAGTATAAACGAACACAAACTTACATAAAAGGAGGACAAAAAAATGACGAGTAAAGCGTTAAATTCTTTTTTAAATGACAATATTGCTGATTTGAAAGAACGAGGCTTGTATAATGAAATTGATCCTGTTCAAGGTCCAAATGGTCCAGAAATAAAAATTGGTGACAGGACGTTAATTAACCTTTCGTCAAACAACTATTTAGGATTAGCGACAGAGGATAGATTGAAGCAAGTTGCCAAGCAAGCGGTCGATTCACATGGTGTTGGTGCAGGTGCTGTACGTACTATCAACGGAACGCTTGATCTCCATCTTGAATTAGAGAAAAAGCTTGCGGCATTTAAAGGCACGGAAGCGGTTATTTCCTATCAATCTGGGTTTAACTGTAATATGGCAGCTATATCTGCGGTAATGGATAAGCATGATGCCATTTTATCGGATGAATTAAATCATGCTTCCATCATTGATGGGTGTCGTTTATCTAGAGCGAAAATTATTCGTTTTAATCATTCCGATATGGATGATTTGCGAAAAAAGGCGAAAGAAGCTGTCGAATCTGGTCAATACAATAAAATCATGGTCATTACCGATGGTGTGTTTTCGATGGATGGGGATATTGCGAAACTTCCAGAAATTGTTGACATTGCCGAGGAATTCGACCTGATTACGTATGTGGATGATGCTCACGGTTCTGGTGTTCTTGGTAAAGGGGCAGGCACAGTAAAACATTTTGGATTGCAGGATAAAGTAGATTTTCAAATGGGTACATTGTCGAAAGCAATCGGCGTGATTGGTGGGTACGTAGCAGGCAAAGCAAATCTTATTGATTGGTTAAAAGTTCGTTCTCGTCCGTTCTTGTTCTCCACAGCTGTTTCACCTGCGGATGCGGCAGCAAGTACGAAAGCTGTTGAAATCCTTATGGAAAGCACAGAGCTAAATGAAAAGTTATGGGAAAATGGAAATTATTTAAAAGCTGGCTTAAAGCAACTAGGCTTTGATATTGGTAATAGCGAAACACCAATTACTCCTTGTATTATTGGTGATGAGAATGCGACACAAACATTTAGCAGGCGCTTAAATGAAGAAGGCGTCTACGCGAAGTCCATTGTTTTCCCAACCGTACCACGCGGAACAGGTCGTGTACGCAATATGCCAGCAGCCGCACATACGAAAGAAATGCTAGATAAGGCTATTGCGATATATGAAAAAGTAGGTAAGGAACTTGGCGTTATTTAACACGATAGGAAAGATAAGAAAAACGAAGGCTTCCACCATATGACTTGGCGATAAGCCAAGTTTTTCTAAGAAAGAATAGCACTAGAGAGGATTTCACGGATGAAAAAAATATTAGTAACCGGAGCTTTGGGTCAAATAGGGTCAGAGCTTGTTATAAAGTTAAGAGAAATTTACGGTACGGATCAAGTAATAGCGACAGATATTCGCAAGGCGGAAGGACGTATTGCAGAAGGCCCGTTTGAAGTTGTTGATGTAACAAATGCAAAGCAACTTTCTGACGTTACAAAGAAGTATCAAGTAGATACAATGATGCATTTGGCAGCTTTATTATCAGCTAAAGCGGAAGAAAATCCGAAGCTAGCTTGGGATATTAATATGGGCGGTTTAGTTAATGCGCTTGAAATAGCTCGGGAATTAGATTTGCAATTTTTCACCCCAAGTTCCATTGGAGCTTTTGGTCCAACAACACCGAAAGATAACACACCACAGGATACATTGCAACGCCCGACGACAATGTATGGGGTGAATAAAGTATCTGGCGAGCTGTTAGCTGATTATTACCACACTCGTTTTGGAGTGGATACTCGTGGTGTACGTTTCCCTGGTTTAATTTCTCATGTTACATTACCAGGCGGTGGAACGACGGATTATGCTGTTGAAATGTATTATGAAGCAGTAGAGAAGGGGAACTATACCTCCTATATAGGCAAGGGTACGTACATGGATATGATGTATATGCCAGATGCGATCCATGCCATTATCCAATTGATGGAATGTGATACAAATAAACTACAACATCGTAATGCTTTTAATATTTCAGCTTTCTCCGCAGCACCGGAGGACTTTGCTACATCGATCCAAAAGCATATTCCTTCTTTCTCATTAAAATACGATGTTGACCCGTTTCGACAAGCAATTGCAGACAGTTGGCCAAATAATTTAGATTCCGCCTGTGCTATTGATGAATGGGGCTTTAAAGTGGAATATGATTTAGACAAGCTGACAACGGATATGTTAAGTAAAATTAAACAGAAACAAGCACATTAGAAAAAAACTTGGCTTATCGCTATGCGATAAGCCAAGTTTTTCTAACCGTCTAGGAAATTATAAATTTTGCAGCTGTGGATAACTTACTAAGTTATTTAGCCACGTCCGGCTCCAGCGCCCATCAACTAGGCGACTTCACGAATCGCCCTACGATAAGTCATCATTGGTTCGTGCAACACCGTCTCACCATGATTCCTAAAACTTTAGTTGCTTCGTTCCACTCGCTACGTTGCTAACCGGGCGCTTGCGCCTTTGTCCCCGTCTTATCGTACTATAACGGATTCTATCTACAATGTTTCTTTCCTTTGGCTACTTGTTGTACATAGTAGCAATTTTCGCTTGCAATTCTTTATCTTGTACGTACTCATCATAGCTCATCTCTTTATCAATCAAACCATTCGGTGTAATTTCAATGAGGCGATTGGCAATACTTTGAATGAATTGATGGTCATGAGATGTAAATAAAATGGAACCTTTAAATTTGATAAGTCCATTATTTAAAGCAGTAATGGATTCTAAATCAAGATGGTTTGTCGGCTCATCCAAAAGAAGTACGTTGGCGTTGCTCAACATCATTTTGGATAGCATACAGCGTACTTTTTCTCCTCCAGATAAAACATTTGCTTTTTTCAACGCTTGTTCCCCGGAAAATAGCATTCTCCCTAAAAAGCCACGTAAGAAAGTTTCTGTTTCATCTTCTGGTGAATATTGTCTTAACCAGTCTACTAAAGGTAAGTCACTATTTTCGAAGTAAGCACTATTATCTTTTGGGAAGTAAGATTGGGATGTTGTGACCCCCCATTTATACGTTCCCGCATCTGGTTCCATTTCCCCCATCAAAATTTTAAATAGTGTCGTTTTTGCTACATCATCGCCACCAACAAAGGCGATTTTGTCATCTTTATTCATCGTAAAACTAACATTATTCAATAATTTTTCACCATTAATGGTTTTTGTTAATCCTTGAACAGTTAGTAGATCATTTCCAATTTCCCGTTCTGGGGTAAAGGCAATATATGGGTATTTTCTTGAAGATGGTTTTATATCATCCAGCGTAATGCTGTCTAACAATTTCTTTCTTGATGTCGCTTGTTTAGATTTGGAAGCGTTAGCGCTAAAGCGTGCAATAAATGATTGTAACTCTTTAATCTTTTCTTCTTTCTTTTTGTTTGCTTCCTGTGCCATTTTCGTTGCTAGCTGACTAGATTCATACCAAAAGTCATAGTTACCGATATAAATTTCAATTTTTCCATAATCAACATCCGCAATATGTGTACATACTTTATTTAAGAAGTGGCGATCATGGGAAACCACAATGACGGTATTTTCAAAATGAATGAGAAATTCTTCTAGCCATTGAATGGCATGAATGTCTAACCCGTTTGTTGGCTCGTCTAATAATAAGATATCCGGATTGCCAAATAGCGCTTGGGCAAGTAACACTTTCACTTTTTCGTCTGCATGTAGCTCAGCCATTTGTTTATCATGGTGTGACTCATCGATGCCAAGTCCTTTTAATAGAACAGCTGCATCAGATTCAGCTTCCCAGCCATTCATTTCAGCGAATTCGCCTTCTAGTTCAGCAGCACGCATGCCGTCTTCTTCCGTAAAATCGCCTTTCATATAAATAGCGTCTTTTTCCTGTTTCACAGCGTAAAGCTTTTCATGCCCCATAAGCACCGTGTCGATAACGTTATAGTCCTCGTAAGCGAAATGATCCTGCTTTAGAACAGCAAGGCGTTCGCCTGGAGATAAGGAGACATGACCCGTTTGTGGCTCTATTTCACCAGATAATATCTTAAGGAAAGTGGACTTACCAGCTCCATTTGCACCAATTAATCCATAACAATTACCTGGAGTAAACTTTAAGTTCACATCTTCAAATAATTTTTTATCGCCATATCGTAAACTCACATTCGATACATTAATCATTCGGTTTAATTTCCTCCAATAAAATAAAAGTAATCAACGTTAGCTTACGTTATTTCAAGTAATTCGTCAATGTTTGGCTTCATGAATAACAATCGCTTTTAGTACTACAAGGACAAATGAACAGGATAAATAAAATAAAGCTGAACTATCCTTGTTTTCATTTGGGCGCTTTCTGAGGGAATGTATTCACTTCTCAAAATTAAGCGATGGCTTGATAAAATAGTTTGCCGACAAGCTTGTGTTTTCTATGCTAAAAATATACTTGTGCAAATGCGTTTTTTTTGTAATAGTATAAGAAAGGTGAGGTATGAATTGCTCTTTTAAAAGATCTGCGGTGGGTAGATATGTCAAGAATAAGAAGCGTCCAAGTTAATTCCAGTAATAGTATGAGCAGGTAAGCAGTCGCTTTATCAACTTCATGCGGCAAACGCATGAGCTTGGTGTTTTTTGGCGAGTAAGGAGGCTTAAACATCCCTGAGGAAAGTGTCCGTCTGTAATGAAAAGCCGCGGGTTCAAGCGCATATACAATTTCGATCAGGAATACAATGAAATGGTAGAAATAATAGCGAATATTAACGCTTAAATATGCTATGTGAGGAGTTTTTAGAGAGAATGTGCTTTAAGGTGTTTGACTCCTATTTAAAAAGTTCAAACTAACAATCTTACATGCTGTTTCTTTTAAAGCATCTTACCAAAACCTTATTGCAGTAATCAATAGTAAAAATCCCTATGTTAGAAAGTCTTATCATCTACAGGAGTAATTTTGAAATACACAGGGGTGCTAACAACATGACGTGCTAACCTATTTAATTTAGCTCTTTTACAGCATAGATGGAAGGGGATATGTGTATTGGGGGAAAAATTCATTTATCTTCTCTTCACAGATACGGGCACGAATTTAGCGAAAGCTATTCATTTCTTTACAAAACAGTCCTTGAACCACGTTTCCATCGGATTTGATGAGGATTTGCAGAGATTGTATAGCTTTGGTCGGAAGCGGCCCAAAAATCCTTTTATTGGGGGGTTTGTTCAAGAAGACATTCATAGTGATTTTTTAAAGAATGCAGCTTGTGCAGTTTATCGTTTTACCGTATCTGAAGAAGAGCGTGAGCAAATCTTGCAGCATATTGAGCGAATTGAATGTGACAAAGATCGCTACCGTTACAATTTTATCGGTTTAATCGGTATCTTGTTGCAAATAGAAATTAATCGGAAGTGTGCATTCTTCTGCTCGCAATTTGTAGCAACTGTATTAAATGATGTCGAACATTTTCAACTTAAAAAGCCGACTTGCTTTGTGACCCCTGAAGATATAAGAAGTCATGAGGGAATGCAGTTAATATACAAAGGAAGGCTCGGCGACTATCCATACCGTAATAAAACAGCAATGTGTGATTCAAAAGAAGAAGCGCAGGTTATGTCATCATATATTATTTATTCTCATATGAACGAACAATAACTCGTAGCGAGGAGGAAGCTCTTATTGAGGTTATTCCTCATCCTACGAGCAATTTTTTAATACTATTTTCACAAGCTAATATAAGCGAAGCTAGATATTCTAGCTTCGCTTAATTAATACCTAATGTTTGATATGGTATACGAAATTTAAACGATAAATTATTTGCCTGTAAGTCAATATGTTCGACGGCGACCTGAAAATTACTTTTTAACTCGATATCCGTCACAGCTACATATATTTCTTCTTCTTTTGGATTAACAGTAACCCATTCTGGCATCGGGAGGTATTTATCCATGTATTCCATAATTTTTTTGTTCGGTAGTTTTAATAAGCCGATAGAAATGGACTTCTGTTTCAAAATAATATCTCCATTTTCTTGTACAAAAGGTTCTAAATGAACAGATAATGGAACGGTTGAGGAAAAAACAGGTAACTCACCAATTAAGTGTACATCGTCTCCTAGTTCAATACGATATTCATGATCTGTCCCTGCAAGTAATTGGTCAATATACGTATTGGCCAAATCGTTTAAATTTTTTTTAGTCGTACGAACAATAAATTCTGAATTTGCATCTGTTTCTTCAGTAGCTTTTTCTGGGTATTCAGCTTGTGGAACTGGCCAAAAAATAAGTGTGAGCAATACAAAAAGCAGGATCATGTTAAAGGAAAGTAACCCGATAAATAGCCTTTTCCACTTTTTACTTTTGGTATGTTCCGTTCTATTCCCCATGCTGTTCATCCTCTTTCTTGTTCATTCTTTAGCACCTCAAATATACGTTCAGCAATCCGCTCATAGCCTAACTGATTTGGATGAAAATTATCTTCTGCAAACAAATTTTCATCTGTGTTTGAAAATAAATCACTAATTGGTATAAAGGAGCTGTTTTCATACGTAGTTATTATCTCTTTACCAGTTTTATTCCAATTGTCTGCAATTAGCTTCAGTTCTTTAATGTCCTTAAAATACTGCCCAAAAGGGTTGTAAAAACCGAGTAAGTAAATTTTCGTATCTGCATTTACCGTTCGGATGTTGGTTAAGATTTTATGAAGTCGTTTTTCATAGTCTACCCGAGCTTTTTCAAATGCCTCCATTTGGAGATTTGTAATATTTTCTTTTAATACACGCATCACATCATTAGCGCCAATTGTTATAAATACAATGTCCGCTTGCTTTATGGAAGCAATAATATCGTCTTGCTGCAGTCTTTTAAGTAGTTGGTCTGAGCGATTGCCTCGTACACCAAAATTATCAAAAGAAGCTTCTGTGTTTGCTTGAGTCATTATTTGTTCAAGGGCTCCGACATAGCCTCCTTGTTTTGTTTCATCGCCAACACCTTGTGTCAACGAATCACCAATTGCCGTGATATGTCTTGATTGATAAAAATGCTTCGTAACCTGTTGCTCTTTATGAGTAAAAAGCTTTGGCGATGGTTTTTGCTCATGCTTTTTGATGTTGGCCGTTTTTTCTTTTGTTGCTGCATCCTGTTGCTTTATATCCTTTTCAGCAAGATTTGCTTGATCTGCTTCATGTATGAAAATATAGAGCGTGGCTCCTACGATGAGTAACAGGAGAGTTACTCCGGTTATTAATTTCTTTTTTTGCATCGTTATCAACACCTAAGTGGATTAGTTTTAAACATCGGGCTTGTTAAAAGTTTTATGGTAACTATACTAACTTAATGAGGACTTTGTTTGTATGATTAGAGTATTGGCTGCTTGTAGTATACAGCATATGTATACTACAAGCATTTGCTTACACTATAGGGCAGTATAATATTTTGAAGTTTATCCCGACTATAAGATACTATAAAACTCGCGTTGTTCTGAGCTAACAGCATCCCAACTTTTAAAATAAGTAGGGGATGAAAGAAAATTCCACTGATTAGAAATTCACTTTATATCATAAGTTGAATTTTTCCAATTAGACGTATCAAATCTTCTATTTCTACTGACTACTTTCATAGCTTGCCGATTTTGGCTACCTTCATTCATTTTATCATTAGAAAAACTTGGCTTGTCGTAGGAAGAAAGCCTTTATTTTTCTTAAGAGATAAGAAAGTATAAAATTAGGGGCTAATGAGGGGCTTATGTATAACCAAATAACCTAATAAGCCAGCACCCAGCAACTAGGCGACTTCACCAAATCGCCTTACGATAAGTCATCATCTGTTCGTGCTAAATAGGAAGGTCGACTAAAACGGGCTTGCCTTAGTGCGTCGGCATACCCCTGTTTTAGTGGCATGACTCCTAAAACTTTCGTTGATTTGTTCCACTCGCTACGTTGCTAAACGAGCGCCCTGCCTTTGTTCTACTATAAACCAAAAAAATCTAATAGTAAAAAAGATCGCCTTCAATTACAAGGCGATCAGAAAGGGAAGGTTAGTTATAATTTTTCCAATTATACAAACAAATAAACCTGTTATAAAAAAGGTAATGGTATGCTATGCAAATACAGGTGCCTCCGTAGCATTGTTTCGAAGCAATAACGCTTCTTCATAAGGGTTTTTTTGTGTAATAACAGTAATGCCAGTTGCTTTAGCATGTTCTATCGTAGCAGCTGTTTCATTTGTTTTTTCCACCCATAAAAGCTTACAGTCTTTATTTACGAGCTGCTCTAACAGTGGAGCTGGTAATGTAGGCTGCAGTGACCAAGTAGCGTCCACTACTGGGATGTCCGTTAATTCTTTATACTGTGGTAAAGGGATAGTTAGGTTAGTACTTCCCACAACAGCTATATCGAATCCGAACGCTTGTAATTGGAAGACTTTTTTTCGGTCTGTTTCATTTGCTGTTTCTAAACCGTATACGGCAAGGCATTTTTTGCGCACATTTCCACCGTCTCTTAAAAAAGAAGAATGAAGCAGCCAATGGATAGCCTGTTGTTCACCAATAGCGATGGTTGCTTGTTCCCCTGTAGCTTTTGCTATTGCGTTGTCCAAAGTAATGAGTAGATCATGAACAGACTCTAAGCCAACCGATAAACGAATGGTTTCTTCTGTTGTCCCACTTGCGGCTAATTCCTCCGTTGTTAGCTGTTGATGTGTGGTAGATGCAGGGTGAATAATGAGCGATTTAGCATCACCTACATTTGCTACATGCGACCATAATTCAATTTGATCAATTAATTGTCTTCCAGCTTCCCTTCCACCTTGAATACCGAACGTTATAATTGACCCGGCAGTACCCTCACGAAAGTATTTTTTTGTTAATGGATAGGAAGGATGATTGGACAAGCCAGGATAATTAACCCAATCAATTGCTGGATGATCTGTTAAAAAAGCAGCAATTTTTTGTGCGTTCTTCGTATGTTGTTGCATGCGTAAATGTAACGTTTCTAACCCTTGAAGCAACAAAAATGCGCTATGTGGGCTTAAACAAGCTCCAATATCACGAATTAATTGTACACGTAGTTTTGTAGCGAAAGCGGCAGGTCCAACATCAGCAAATCGCAAGCCGTTGTAACTTGCATCAGGTTCGGTAAAACCTGGGAATCTATCGTGATTCCAATCAAACCTTCCTCCGTCTACAACCACCCCGCCAATCGTTGTTCCGTGACCACCGATCCATTTTGTTGCAGAATGGACAATAATATCTGCTCCCCATGCGAATGGTTTAACGAGGTAAGGGGCAAAGGTATTATCGATAATTATAGGGATATGGTGTGCATGTGCTATTGCTGCGATCGTTTCAATATCAAAAACATGCAGGCTGGGATTGGTGATCGTTTCCCCAAAAATAGCTTTTGTTTTCTCAGTAATTGCAGCCTCTACTTCATTTGGATTGGAACCATCTATGAATTTTACATGAATTCCGTAACGAGGAAGTATATTAGCAAATAAATTGTATGTGCCACCGTAAAGATTGCTATCGGTAATAATTTCGTCCCCAGCACTTGCTACATTTAAAATAGCGAAAGTGATTGCGGCCATTCCAGAAGATGTAGCTACTGCAGCGACACCATCTTCTAGTTGGGCAACACGTTGTTCAAACGTATCTACAGTTGGATTACCAATTCGGGAGTATATATTTCCAGGTTCTTTTAAACCGAATAAGTTTTGTGCGTGTTCTGTATCGTTAAATACATAAGAGGTCGTTTGGTAAATAGGGACTGCTCTAGCTCCTGTTTCTGAATCGGGGGTTTGCCCACCGTGAAGTAATGCAGTTTCTGGATTTTGCGTAAAAAAATGACTCATTATTTTTCCTCCTTTGATTAAATGTAAAAATGGGTTTGCTATTCGACTAATTGAAAAAGAGAGTGCATGGATAAGAACCATGCATCTTGTGTTGCACTATAGAAAAGTATAAAATTTTTTGGGTTTATAGTATAAGAAAAATGACAGCGTTTTTTCGCCATAAGACTTGGCGATAAGCGAAGTTTTTCTACTATTGGTTAGAAGTAAGTAGTTTGCAAGGAAGAAATGAAAACAAAAAATAAAAAACCCTCTTCTTAAGAAGAGGGTTTAAAATATACATTCCGTCCTCCTCTTATCTTCCAAACCTTATAATAGGTTTGTAGGATTTAGCACCGTAAAAAGCAAAGTTGGTTGCTTTCAGGTTGCCGGGCTTCACAGGGCCTATTCCCTCCACCGCTCATAATAAGAGATGTTATTTAAATTACTGAATATTATATAAGGTTCAAATGAATTTGTCAACGGTGATTTTTGTTATTAGAGCTTGCTTGTTCAACTGTTTGTTTTTAATAAAGCGTTAGTTTGCTTTTTTAAATTGCTTTTTTGTAGGCTTTTGGTAACTAGCTAACAGATAGTTAATCAGTGCGAACCATATGAATAAAAATGCGATGAAGTGAGCAGAAGTGAATGGCTCTTTATATAAAAAAACTCCTATTAACAACATAAGCGTTGGTGCAAGGTATTGCAAAAAGCCGACCAAGGATAAAGAAATGCGTTTCGCTCCACTTGCAAATAGTAATAACGGTATTGCTGTAACTACGCCAGCACCTATTAGTAGCATGTTTGTCGTTGATAGAATGGTGCTCCATTGAAAAGTGTTTTGCGGAAGAAACAATAAGAATAGAAGAGCGACTGGAGAAATTAACATCGTTTCGATTGTCAGTCCAATCATAGGACCAATATCTATCTTTTTCTTTAACAAACCGTACAACCCAAAGCTCGTTGCAAGCAATAAAGATATCCAAGGAAATACGCCATAACTTATTGTCAAATAAAGGACGCCAATAGCTGCCATGATAAAGGAAATGGTCTGTCTAAAGGTAAAAGATTCCTTCAGTACAAGGATACCAAGCAAAATACTGATTAAAGGGTTAATATAATATCCTAAACTTGCTTGAATAACATGATCATTGTGCACCGCCCAAATAAATGTCAGCCAATTGAGACTAATAACAGTAGTTGCCATAAAAACGCCTATGAATTTTCGTCTGTTTTGCATTAATGCCTTCCATTCGCGAAGCAATTCATGCCATTTCCCAACAATAAGTACAATGATAATCATAAAAATAGCCGACCATATAATTCGATGTGCCAGCGTTTCGCCAGGTGAAACGCTCTCTAGAAATTTCCAATAAATGGGAAGAACTCCCCATAAAGCATAAGCTCCTAAGGTATGTATGATACCCGTTTTATCTTGTGTAACGGTCATGTTCTCCCTTCTTTCATGTAAAATAATATGGTGAGTAAGAGATAAAAAAAGAAAATTCACGTTTATATATTGATGAAAGCACTGTGCAGTTAAGCTTTTTAATACAAAGAAAGCATGTAACCTCTCCAGATGGATGTCAATATAATATAGTCATTCTAAATCTCTTTTGCAAGAAAAGCAAGAATAGTAAGTAAAAGGCCTTTTCCAGATTCCGAGGAAAGGTTTTTTTGTACTATAGGAAAGTATAAAGGTTTAAAGTATAAGAAAAACGACAGCGTTTTTTCGCCATAATATTTGGCGACAAGCCAAGCTTTTCTAAATACATAGAAAAACATTAAAATGAAGGTTAATTTTATAAATAAAACAAAGGCTTTGGCCGTAAAGACTTTGTAAATCTATGTTTTGTTTATACATGAAAAGGGGATTTTAAAATACAATAGATAAAAAATGAATAACATGGTATGCTATAGTATTATGGAAGAGTGTAAAAAAAATGGAGTAAGGTTGGGGAAGGGGGGAAAGTGATGCAAATAGATCTATCTTCTTATTTGCTAAGCTTTGTTTTAATTTTAAATATTGCCTTAGGAATTTCTATTATCTTTCTTGAACGAAAAGATCCAACCTCAACTTGGGCTTGGCTAATGGTGCTATTGTTTATCCCAATTGCAGGGTTTATCCTGTATTTGATTTTTGGGAAACCAATTAGCAGAAGGCGTATTTTCACTTGGGATACCAAAAGTAGATTAGGGGTAAAAGCAGCCGTACAATCGCAGTTGCGTGCGCTTGAAGAAGGAACTTTTGAATTTAAAAACAAAGACATCGCTAAATATGAAGACCTCTATTATTTACATTTACGCAACGACGATGCAATTTTCACTCATAATAATGAAGTAAAGATTTTTACAGATGGTAAGGAGAAATTTGAAGCCTTAATCAAAGATTTAGAACGGGCTACAGATCATATTCATTTGTTGTATTATATTGTTCGTAGTGACCAGCTCGGCCAAAGAATTGCAGATGTGTTAATAAAAAAAGCAGAAGAAGGTCTAGAAGTACGTATGTTGTTTGATGATATGGGGTCACGATCTTTAAGTCGAAAGTATATAAAGAAACTTCTTAATGCCGGTGTAGAAGTAGAAGCTTTTTTTCCTCCTAAGATACCTAAGATTAATTTTAAAATAAATTACCGAAACCATCGTAAATTAGCCATTATTGACGGAAAGGTAGGGTATATTGGTGGCTTTAATATTGGTGATGAATATTTAGGGATGAATAAAAAATTTGGGTATTGGCGTGACACGCATTTGTGTATTTACGGAGATGCTGTACGCCAAATGCAAACACGTTTTATATTAGATTGGAACCAAGCTTCTCGTAACGACATCTTATATGAAGACCGTTATTATAGTGCTAACCCAGTAGGTCATGTTGGTGTACAAATTGTCTCCAGTGGACCTGATTCGGATTGGGAGCAAATAAAAAATGGCTACATTAAAATGATCATGACTGCAAAAGACTATGTTTATATTCAAACTCCTTATTTTATTCCTGATGAAAGCTTACGTGATGCACTGCGAATTGCTTCACTGTCTGGGGTCAATGTTCGAATCATGATTCCTAATAAACCAGATCATCCTTTCGTATATTGGGCAACATTATCACATATAGGGGATCTATTAGAAGCAGGAGCAGAAGTATTTATTTATCAAAATGGCTTTCTGCACGCCAAAACCATCGTAGTAGATGGTAAAATCGCTTCTGTTGGAACAGCAAATATTGATGTTCGTAGCTTCCGCTTAAACTTTGAAGTGAATGCTTTTTTATATGATAATGATTTGACGCAACAATTAGTATCGAAATTTGAAGAAGACATGTTACTATCGACACAAATGACAGAAGGTTTATATCGCCAGCGGTCGTTAGGAATTCGATTTAAAGAGTCTGTTTCACGACTTCTTTCGCCAGTATTATAAAGCAAGCCTTTCATCTGTATAAGCACTAATTGTTAGTAGGCCAATAATATGTGACCTAAAGGTCTCTAACGAAAAAAGGATTTTGTGCTGTTATCTCGCACGAAGTCTTGTCCAGCTCCATCTTCCAATTCTTGAAGTAAGTCTTACAGCACCCTAAGTATCGGATAAATGATAAGAAGGAGGGGTAAAGTGGAAAAAAGAACTTGTACACATTCTTTGGCAGTCAAAACATCGTATGTGTTGCCACCAGATACGAATACGTATGGTACGTTATTTGGCGGTAAGCTCATGGCTTATATGGATGATGTTGCTGCTATAGCCGCATCACGACATGCTCGTATGCCCGTTGTTACAGCTTCTACCGATTCGGTTGACTTTTTAGCTCCAGTAAAAGAAGGCCATTCTATCTGTGTGGAAGCTTTCGTTACCTGGACGCACAACACGTCGATGGAAGTATTTGTGAAAGCAGTAACGGAAGATTTACGAACTGGACAGCGGCAGGTTTGTTCAACTGCTTTTTTAACATTTGTAGCGATAGATGAAGAGGGAAAACCTAAACCTGTGCCAAGTGTCGTTCCAGAGTCCGAACATGAACAGAAACTGCATGCATCAGCAGCAGATCGCGCCAAACATAGAAAAGAGCGGAGAAAGCAGGCAAAAGAATTTGCTGAAATTTTTGGCACAGATTACCCATGGAATCGTTCGAGAAATTAATGTAAAATGATACAATAACAAGCAAATGGAAGCTGAAGCTCTTTGGGTGGAAAAGGGTCTTCCACGACATCTTTGGCTTAGTTAGGCGGAAGAATTAAATGAAAGATTTTTTTATGATGACTGTAATGCGATGTACAACCTTATATGTAAAAGGGAATCTTTTTCAAAGACGTCCGCCTGCTGAGTCAGGCTGTTTTAATTTGCGCAGTAACCAATAATAAGGAGAGATTAGCTATATTGTCAAAAAGAGTTGGCGATAAGCGAAGTTTTTCTAAAGGGGAGATGAATAGGGGAATATTTCAATTTATTTAAAAAGTTTGTTGTTTTATGATGTGTGGAATGACATCATAAACAAGAGGAGGAATAATCGTGTTATTTTTGGAAAATTTGATTGGTGATGTAAATAATGTTTTATGGACATACGTCTTAATTGCTGTATTACTTGGATTAGGCTTATGGTTTACGATTAAAACAGGTTTTGTGCAATTCAGATACTTACCTGAGATGTTTCGAGTTATTGCAGATAAACGAACCATTAGTGCTGCAGGTAAAAAAGGGACTTCTTCATTTCAAGCTTTTGCCATTAGTGCAGCATCGAGAGTGGGGACTGGGAACATGGCTGGCGTAGCTGCAGCTATAGCAGCTGGAGGCCCGGGAGCGGTTTTATGGATGTGGATCATCGCTTTACTTGGTTCAGCCTCTGGTTTTGTAGAAAGTACATTAGCGCAAGTATATAAAGTTCCTCATGAAGATCAATATCGCGGTGGACCTGCATATTATATGGAAAAAGGACTAAAAAGTCGTTGGCTTGCAGTGTTATTTGCGATTACAATTACGTTTACGTACGGATTGGTGTTTAACTCTGTTCAATCAAATACTATTAGTTTGGCGTTTGAAAATCAATTTGCCATTGATAGTGAAGTTATTGCTATTATTTTATTTGTTTTTACTGCAATAGTTATTTTTGGTGGATTAAAGAGCATTGCGAATGTAACACAAATCATCGTACCTGTAATGGCTATTTTATATATTTTATTAGCTATTTATATTTTAATTACAAATATTACTGCAATCCCAGATATGTTAACGTATATCGTCTCCAATGCTTTTGGAATTCGTGAAGTAGCTGGTGGTGGTTTTGGTGCAGCTATTATGATGGGGATTAAACGTGGTTTGTTCTCTAATGAAGCAGGTATGGGTAGTGCCCCAAATGCTGCAGCGACTGCTGAAGTTACCCATCCTGCTAAGCAAGGGCTTATTCAGGCATTAGGGGTATTTTTTGATACGATTTTAATTTGTAGTGCCACTGCGTTTGTGATTATTACAGCAGGTGGTTTTGAAGGAAGTAAGGCTGACGGTATACAGTTGACGCAAAATGCGTTCACTTTCCATATAGGAGATTGGGCTGGCGGTTTTATTGCCATAGCTATACTATTGTTCGCTTATAGTTCCATTTTAGGGAATTATTACTATGGGGAAACAAATATAACGTACATCCGGGATAGTAAAGTAGGTTTATTTTTATATCGAATCGGAGCGCTATTAATGGTGGCGTTTGGTGCAATAGCTTCGTTTGACTTTGTTTGGTCATTAGCTGATTTAACGATGGCAATTATGGCTTTAATTAACTTGTATGCGATAGCCAGATTGTTTAAAATCGCTAATCAAGTGCTTCAAGATTATCGTAGACAACGGAAAGCAGGAAAAGATCCTGTCTTTTACCGCGATGTGTTAGATGATCAGGAAGGTATTGAATATTGGGATCGAGAACAAGCAGAGCATTCTAAATAAACAAACACAAAAAACAAGAGCGCGTCCTATGTATAGGAGGCGCTCTTGTTCATGCGTCAATATTCGGGAAAAAGATCTTTGTTTAACATTCCTCACTTGTCTCATCATCGGAAATATGTTCTTCTGCCCACTTTTGAATTTCTTTAATGACTGGTGCGAGTGCTTTTCCTTTCTCGGATAAAGAATATTCAATGCGAACAGGGAATTCCGAGTAGACATCTCTTGTAACAATACCTTCTTTTTCCAACATTTTTAGTCGATCTGAAAGTAAACGTCCACTTATTGGTAAATCAGCTTCCATTTCCGAAAATCGCTTTGTACCTTTAAGTAAATCAAACAGAATGAGTCCTACCCATCTTGTGCTTAATAAGCCCATTGCTTTTTCAAAACGAGGGCATAGATTCGTATCCATAGATCATCACCTCAATTGGTATCCATTCCCATAGATAAACAGTTATTACGAAAAGTAACTTGTTTCTAGGGTATCATATTTTAGATGTTGCGTAAAGTTTGCTAAGAAGCACGTTTGTGTTAAGTTTTTCTCTACATAAGTATAGCCCAAACATCCAACCTCTTTACGTCCACTTTTACTGTTTTAAAAGGAACAATTGGTTATAAATACATAGCTAGTGATCGCTGCTGCGGGGTCATCCCATTGCGCTTTCCCATCGAAGTCTTCGTGTTTTTCCTACGCTAACATGTTATTTTATTTTTTTTGAATAGAAATAGGCTCTAATGTCCTCCTCGTGAAATATTTTACACATACAAGAAGTACTTTCTCTTTGTAAATGTTCGGCTTTGGTATTTTCATTGTATTTGTGGAATAATAAAGGATATACACTAATTATTTTTTGGAGGTTAACAATGGTTACTGAACAAGTACAAAAAAAATATGCTACATTAGCACTTCGTACAGGTGTTAATTTACAAAAAGGGCAAGCTTTAATGATTAATGCACCAATAGAAGGGGCGGACTTCACAAAAATTGTAGTCCGCAAAGCCTATGAAATGGGAGCGAAAAACGTACATATTAATTGGGTAGACGACGAACTAACACGGCTTAAGTTCGAATATGCTCCCGATGAAGTCATTGCCCATTTCCCAGAATGGAGAGTCATGCTTCATGAAAGTTTTGCTGAGGATGGAGCAGCAGTTTTAAACATTCGTTCAACGAATCCAGACTTATTGCAAGGAATTGACTCAGCTAAAGTGGCAAAAGCAAATAAAGCAGGCGCAGAAGCCATGAAAAATTTTCGCAAATATACGATGAATGATAAGATTGCGTGGTCCATTATTTCGATCCCTACAGGGGACTGGGCGCAAAAGATTTTTCCTAATAAATCAAGAGAAGCTGCTATAGAGAGCCTTTGGGAGGCGATTGTGAAAATTGTTCGTGTAGATAAGGAAGATCCTATAGCTGCTTGGGAGGAGCATAATGCTTCTTTACGTGTGGCAAGAGAGGTTTTAAACGATAAAAACTATAAGAAGCTTATTTTTAAAGCACCAGGTACAAATTTGGAAATGGAGCTTCCAGAAGGACATATCTGGAAAGGCGGCTCTGCCCAAACGGAGGGTGGTATAACGTTTAATCCGAATATGCCAACAGAAGAAGTGTTTAGCTTGCCGCATAAATATCGCGTGAACGGTACTGTTTCAAGTACGAAGCCGTTGAATTATGGCGGAAGCTTGATTGATCGATTCAAATTAACATTTAAAGATGGAGAAGTTGTTGATTTTACCGCTGAACAAGGTCAAGATACATTAGAGCATTTACTAAATATTGACGAAGGCTCTAAACGTCTTGGTGAAGTGGCTCTTGTTCCTCATGAATCACCAGTATCACAGTCTGGGCTCATTTTTTACAATACGTTATTTGATGAAAATGCTTCTTGTCATATCGCATTAGGAAAAGCTTATCCAACGAACTTGGAAGGCGGAGCGCAAATGAATGAGGAGGAATTAGATCAACATGGCGTTAATGATAGCTTAAGTCACGTTGACTTTATGATTGGTTCGGATCAACTTGATATCGATGGCGTATTTGCCGATGGCACAACTGAGCCGGTGTTTCGGAACGGAACATGGGCGTGGAAAAAGAAGTAATAAGCTGATTGCTTGTTTGGAAATAAGAAATAAAGCAAAACATCCATCTCGAGTGTGTAAGTCGAGATGGATGTTTTGGTTTACACTATAGGAAAGTATAAAAGTTTAAAGATTTATCGTATAAGAAAACGACAGCATTTTTCTGCCATAAGACTTGGTAACTTCAGCTCCATTGCCCTACGATAAGTCATCATCGGATCGTGTTAAATAGGAAGGCCGACTAAAACAGGGGTATAATTCTTTTATCTCTGTTGATTCCATTCGCTACGTTGCTAAACGGGATCTTGCGCCTTTGCTCCCAAGCATCAGTTTTTTAGGTTTATCGTATTGGCAGATTTTATTATAAAGGTTTTGGCGGTAGCTTTAAGCCATGCCTTTAGATTACTAACGATTTGTGGAGAAGAAGGGACTTCTCGCTGATTAAGATTTCCTTTATAAATGACCGTGCTTCGTTAAAACAGCTTTGATTTTTGTATACCCAATTGTGTCTGGTAAAGAATCTTTTAATGGTTTTAGTTTTGGTTCGTCCAATTCTTCACGAGCAGCCAAAACAGCTTCTTCTTCCTGTGAGGTGAAAAATATTTCCCAAGCGATAGGATATCCGTCTTTAAAAGCTTTAAATAAATGGTTTTCTATGGTTTGTACAGATAGATCGCGCATAGTAGCGATGTCTTGAATTGCTTTTCCCGACCGAAATAGCTGATAACTTATGATGTGACTTGGCTGGTCTTCCTGTTTAGGGTTCGATTTTTTTATAGGTCTTGATTCTTGAATGGGAATTACCTTTTGAACATCAGGGTGTTCTTCTCGCCATTTTTGAATAACGGTTAGAAACGCTTCTCCATACTGGTCAAACTTCCTTTCGCCAACTCCTTTAACCAGTAACATTTCTTCTTTGGTAGTTGGAAAATACCTACTTAAATCCTTTAGTGTTGCATCGGAAAACAGAATGTAAGGTGGCACGTTTTGTTCTTCCGCTAGCTGCTTTCTTAATTGTCGTAGTGAAGTGAATAAATCTTCATGATAATCTGCTACGTCATTTGTTGGCATAGGAGCAGTAAACATCCAAACGGTTCTTTTCCCTTTTAATATATCAACGGATTGTTGGTTCAACTTTAGTGTTGGAAACTTCCCTTCTTCGGTTGCTAGCAATTGTTCAGCAACTAAAAACTGGATCCATTCTGTCAGTTCTCTTTCGGTATAGGCGGACAGAATACCGTATGTAGATAAAGTATGTAGGCGGAATTGCCTGATTTTCCTATCTTTAGACCCTTTTAACACTTTAGCTGTCATACCTACGCCAAATTTTTCGCCCATTCGTTTTACACAGGAGAGGATTTTTTGTGCCTCTTCTGTCATATCCACTTTCTCTTGTCGTTTTACACAATTGCTACAGCGTCCGCATCTTTTTTTCAATGAAGCGTGAAAATAACCTAAAATATAATCGGTTAAGCAACTATGTGTATGACAGTAATTAATCATTGCTTGTAATTTACGGTATTCTGCTTGCTTCACAGATTCTTCCATATTGGATTGTTCAATTAAAAATTTTTGTAGTTGAATATCCTGCGGAGAAAATAACAGGATACAATCACTTTTCTCCCCGTCTCTGCCAGCTCTACCTGCTTCTTGGTAATACGATTCAATATTCATTGGCATGGCGTAATGAATCACAAAGCGAACATTAGATTTATCAATTCCCATACCGAACGCATTCGTTGCTACCATAAGTTGTTTTTCATCATGAATAAAGGCAGCTTGGGCTCTCTTTCTATCCATTTCTGATAATCCTGCATGATATTTTGCCACAGAATACCCTTGCGTTTCAAGCTGATCATAGAGAGAATCCGTTTGTTTTCTTGTAGCTGCATAAATAATCCCAGATTCTTCTTTTCGTTCTTGTAAGAAAGATTGAATGTAAGCGCGCTTATCTCTTCCTTTAATGACATGAAAAGCGAGGTTTTCTCTTTCAAAACCTGTGTTAACAACATTTTCAATATGTAGTTGCTGCTGAATATCTTCAATTACTTCTGTAGTGGCTGTTGCTGTTAGAGCCATCATCACAGGTCTTTTTGGTAACTGTTGCAATTGGGGAATAATGGAGCGATAGCTAGGTCGAAAATCATGCCCCCATTGTGATATACAGTGTGCTTCATCAAAAGCAATTAAGGATATGCGTATGCGGTGCAATACACGCATAAAAAAGCTAGATTCAAATCGTTCTGGAGCTACATAGACAAACTTGTATCTCCCTAGCGAAATGTCTCGTAGACGCGTTTGCTGCTGTTCTGGAGACAAGGAACTATTGATATATGTAGCGGCAACCCCTAAAGCTTGTAAAGCATCCACTTGATCCTTCATTAAAGAAATAAGTGGGGAGATAATAATTGCTGTTCCCTCTAAGGCTAGTCCGGGTATTTGATAGCATAACGACTTTCCGCCTCCTGTAGGCATAACAGCAAGAATGTTGTTTCCATTTATGATAAAGTCAATAGCTTCCTTTTGACCTGGTCGAAATTGTTGGTAACCAAAATAGGTTTGTAATAGTTTTTCTTCACGTAAACCCAATGTCATTTTCCTCCTTTACCCCATCCATCTTAACATATTTTACAACATGATTACGTATTTATGGCTAGGTGAAAATATATGGGAATAGAGTATTTTCTGATTTATCGTTACATAAATTGTGTTAAAATTAAAAAATATATGATCGAACTGTAATTTCGAATGGAAAAGGGGGTATATTGCAAAATTTGATATTTAGTTTAACTTTTATACACTATATTTAAGTTGAAATAAGTATCCTAAAGAACTTTAAATACGGAGGTTTTTATGAGGAAAATGGAATTAAATTATATTTTAAATCACGGAGATATTCAAAAGTTAGCTGAAAATTATAACGAGAACAGTACGAGGGCTAAGCGAGCTAAAAAATGGATGGTCATAGGCGCTTTAGTTCTTTCCCTTATTTTAAGTGCTTTTCCTACTCTCGTAATGGGCAGAGGATTTGATTTTTATTTAGTTTTAGTTCTTATTAGCTTTATCATAACTTCTATCCTTTCTTTGCAGCAGCAAAAAAAGGATCTTATAACAAGTACAAATAGACGTTTAACAAAAGAAAATATAGGACTATTAGGTGAATATCTTACAACTATCTCTGAAGACGGGATTCATGCTACTTTATTTCCCAATGATCCAAAAAAAGAAAGAAATATAACAAATAGTTGGGAAGAAATAGACTATTACAGTAAAGAAAGAAATCTATTTTTTGTTTATGTTGATCGTATTAATTTTGTTTACGTTATCAAGGCTGAAGAAGCTGCAAGAGTAGATCAGTTTTTAAATAAAAAATTACCTGTCAGAAAAAATAAAAGTGGTTCTAATCATAAAAGCTAAATAATTGGAACCACTTTTTTTATTTACCTCATAGCACTAGCATTGCATAAATATGGTTTGAAAATTCAGTAAACATCTTTGCAGGATTTTTTGCCAAAAAGACAAAGGCTAAACAAAGGTGGTCTGTCCATTTAGAAAAATTATACAATTAAACTATTAGCAACAGCGACACTGTATGTATTTACGGAATAGATCTATCGTCAAATCTGCGAATCCAGATGTACGCAGGTTTCCACAGCGCTTTATTTAACCAGCGGCTAATTCGGAGTAAGGACTTCTTACTCCTCATCTCTAACTGGATAAGTACATGTAAACAGTAAGCAATGAGCGCAAGGAAGATTTGATTTTGAATGGCAGTTTCGCTCATGCCATAAAAGTGTTTGATCTCTACATGCTGTTTGAGCCATTTGAAAAATAGCTCTATGGCCCACCGTTGACGGTAAATTTCACTAATCTCTTCGGAATTTAGATCGAAACGGTTAGTAATTAATCGTAGAATGTTTCCCTTTGTATCCACTACTTCAAGTAGGCGGAATACATTCTCTGTACGATTTTGCGTCGAACCGATGTAAACCATCTTGTCGGATAAAACCGTAGAATCTTTAGGTATAGAAAATGATTCTACTTCACGAGTGATGGCGTTTTTCTTCAGTCTTGATACGAAAAAATAGCCTTCATCTGTCATTCGATCAAATCGTTCATAATCAACGTATCCACGGTCAAACACATACATGGCTTCTTTGTCGTCTACGAGAACTTCCAGTTGATTTCTGTCATGTTCTTTGGCTGTTGTAATCACTGCTTTTTCAGGATAGACGGTATCTTTATTCATAAATATAAGTCGTAAATGTAGCTTAACTCCTGCTTTTGTTTTACGGAACTTTGCCCACTTATGATTCGTTAAGTTTAATGGAAGCGTGCTAGAATCAATGATTTTCAATGGCATGTATTTCCCGTTTTTAAATTGGATACCTTTTATTTTGTAAACAAGGTCCAAGAATAAATGGGAAAGGATCATTGGATTCATTTCATTATTCTTCCTTGATAGCTGAGATGTACTAATCGATTCAAACCCCAGTGCTTTCTGAAGTCCATCATCTATTAGGGCATCGCTCATTTCTTCCAAGCTCTCGAATCCTTGCAGTTGGGCAAGTAACATGAGCTTTATATACCCTGCAGTTGTTAGCTTTTTTGTGTAGTAATCTTGTTTATTTTCTTCTACTTGTTCAAATAGTTTTTTCGTATTTATAGGTGAAACCCATTTACCAAATGATGATTTTAGTGTATTCTTGTCTATACGGATTATCCTTTACTTTTGGATTTGGACAGGAACCACCTGTACTTCCATTGTAAAGGATTTTTTTGTATCATGAACACGTAATTATTGAACATTTTCAGTATTTTGAATCATCAGGTTTAATTAATGCAATGCTAGTGACCTCATAGACTAATATAAAAATTTTTCATTCAAACAGACGCTTCACGCTTTTGTATTTTGGATAGAACCCAACCAATGAATCCACCGATGATTGCAGGAAGCAACCAACCTAATCCGATATTAGAAAACGGAAGCATTGTCATATATTCCGAGATAAATGACATTTTCACTCCTAATTCTAGTATTCCGTCATACAAGCTGACGATAGCAGTAAAGAGGATGGCTCCTCGATAAACAGCTTGCTTATTTTTAAACAGTGGCTGCATAAAGGTAAGTAGAATAAGCACAATAGCAATTGGATATAAGCAAACAAGTACTGGTACAGAAAAACGAATGATTGTATTTAGTCCTTGGTTGGCAATGAGATAACTTGCGAATGTAATAATGACCGCAAGCCACTTATAGGGTACTGGACTGATTTTTGCGAAAAATTGCGAAGCGGCTACAACGAGTCCTACAGATGTTGTAAAACAGGCTAATGTTACGATAATTCCTAGTAACAATGTACCTGACGTGTTAAATATTTGCGTAGCTGCTTCTGACAATATCTCGCCGCCATTTACAAACGAGCTACCATTCGGCATTCTCGCACTAATCCAACCGAGAGAAGCGTAGACGATAGCTAGTCCAACTCCTGCTATTGTTCCGGATTTTAACGTTGCTTTTATAATGTCCGCTTTTGCGGATAATCCACGCTCTTTAAAAGTTTGCACAACAATAATACCAAAGGCTAATGCAGCGATTGCATCCATTGTTAAATATCCTTCAACAAAACCTGTGAAAAATGGATTTTGGGCATAATCTCCAGAAGCTGTTGGTAGTGGCTGATTAAATAAAATAAGTCCTCCAATGACTAGCGCTGCGATGGAAAGCAATAGGATTGGTGTTAGTAGCTGACCGATGCGATCCACCATTTTGGACGGGTTTAAACTGACGAAAAGAACAGCTAAGAAGAATATGCTCGTAAATAGCAATAAAGCTGCGGAAGAAGTATTTTGTAATAGCGGCTCAACGCTCATTTCATAACCAACAGTAGCCGCTCTTGGTATGCCAAAAAATGGTCCGATTGCTAAATAAACAAGACAGGTGAAAATAAGTCCAAACAAAGGATGAACATGATTTCCAAGTTCTCTAGCATCATTTTTTACATAAGAAATTGCTGTAACTGCTAAAATTGGTATGCCAATGCCAGTAATGATAAATCCTATAATAGCTGGAAAAAAAGACGAGCCTGAAGAAACTCCTAAAATAGGAGGATAGATTAAGTTACCAGCGCCGAAAAACAAAGCAAATAGCATAAAACCAATAATAAATGTATCACGTTTCATGATTGTTCCCTCCGTATTAAAAGGCAATGCTTTTCCAGGATGATTAACAAGCGTTGTATTTTAACTATTTTGAAAGTATAAAATTTTAAAATGAACAGTATAAAATAATAGCTTTTACAACTAGTTAATAAGCCGAGTTTTTTAGAGAATTAGAATTAACTGACAATAATAAATAATACCTTGTCTATGTTTTCTAAGTAAAAATTGGCTCTATAATCTGAAAATTTCGCCTTTTGATGTCGCTTTTTTGAAAATAGTACAAAGCAGTCATTATAGTAACAGGTAGTTGTTTTCTATGTCAATAAAACAGTATAAAAACTTGTCTTATCTTCACGCCTCTATGATGAAAGCCTTCGTTTTACCCATACTTTAACCTTGAAATTTTAGATACTTTCCCACAATGTCCATAAAAATGAAGGGGTAACTCATGGAAGCAGTATTATGCATACTTCTTTCATACAAAAAACGTAAAAGAAAAAAAGTTTGCAATAATTTATTTTAAATCTTATTTGATAAAAATTGTTTACATTATTGCTTTTCACCTTTAAAATGTTTTTATCTTGTGTTTAACTTATAACGTAGGTTCGGCACGAAAGATTTAAACTATTAGGAAAGTATAATAGTTTAAAGGTTTATAGTATAAGCAAAACGACAGCTTCCCCAATAAAGCTTTGGTGGTAAGCCAAGTTTTTCTAAAAGGATAAGAAAGTATAAAAATTAGATGCTTTGGTATAAGAAAATAAGCCACGTCCGGCTTAAGCGCGCAGCAACTAGGCGACTTCACGAAATCGCCCTAAGCTAAGTCATCATCGGTTCGTACTAAATAGGAAGGCCGACTAAAGACGGGCTTGCCGGAGGGCGCCGGCATACTCCTGTTGCAGGAGCATGATTCCTAAAACTTTAGTTGCTTGGTTCCACTCGCGCTACGTTGCTAAACGGGCGCTTGAGCTTTTGTTCTGCTATTATGGCTTAGCTTATCATGAGTGAGTTTAGTTTTAACCGTTTCTTTAAGGGAAATGAGTTTACAAATCAATTTTAAAGCAGTTTATTCTTCTGCTCCTTCAATTTTAACAGTAATTATTATAGTCATTACAATTGGAGGGGCAGTTCTATACCTCCAAGAAAAGGAGTCATACCAATTTTATTTTAACCGAGGAGGTATAACATGGTACCATCTTTACTATTTGAAATCATGCTAATCGGTCTTTTAGGGATCGGATCACAATGGGTCGCTTGGCGTTATCGAATGCCTGCGATTGTCGTTATGTCCATAACAGGGTTGTTGGCAGGTCCTATTTTTGGTTTTTTGAATCCCGAAGAAGACTTTGGCAGTTTATATAGTCCGATTATTTCTGTAGCTGTAGCCATTATTCTATTTGAAGGAAGCTTAAATTTAAGTTTTAAAGAATTACGAGGGCTAGGTAAACCAGTCTTTCGTATTTCAACGGTTGGTGCATTTATCGCCTGGATTCTGGGCTCGTTAACAGCACACTATATTGCAGGACTCTCATGGGCAGTAGCTTTTGTAATTGGTGGCTTGTTTATCGTTACTGGTCCAACGGTTATTATGCCGCTTTTACGCCAATCGAAGTTAAAAGCACGACCTGCAAAAATTTTAAAATGGGAAGGGATTATTGTCGATCCAATCGGCGCATTGCTTGCCGTATTCGCTTTTGAAATTATTACCTTCCTAACTGCATCAGAGCCTGATGTAGCTCAACTTCTTCTATTCTTTGCCGCCTCTATCTTTGCTGCGATTTTTGGTTGGGCTTGTGGAAGGGGTATTGGCTGGATGTTTGAAACCGGTCATATACCAGAATTTTTAAAGTCACCTGCTGTTGTCATTGTCGTTATTATGTGTTTTACAGTAGCTGATGAAATTGTTCATGAAACAGGGTTATTATCTGTTACAGCGATGGGGATAACACTGGTGAATATGGGGATTAGCTCTATTTCTGATATGCGTCACTTCAAGGAAAATATATCGATTCTGCTTATTTCAACGATCTTCATTATGTTAACAGCTTCTTTGCAATTAGAAACGCTGTTGCACATATTTAGCCCAAATATCATCGGCTATGTTCTGCTTATGATGTTTCTTGTCCGACCATTATCGATTTTTCTTTCCACGATAGGAACGAGCTTAACGTTTAATGAAAAAGCGCTCGTTGGTTGGATTGCTCCAAGAGGGATAGTAGCATTAACAGTGTCTGGTTATTTTGCTGGTGTTTTATCAGAACAAGGATATGAAGATGCGCAAATCTTAACGACGTTAACCTTTGGGCTTGTGTTCTTTACCGTTGTGGCACACGGATTTTCTATTGGCTGGTTGTCGAAGAAGCTACATTTGTCTATGGAAGGAAGACCAGGAGCAATGATTGTTGGGGCAAATCGATTTACGGTGGAACTAGCTAAATCTCTTTCAAAAGCAGATTTTCCAGTTATTATTGTAGACTCTTCATGGGAGAAGCTAAGAACTGTAAGAGAAGCAGGGATTAATTTTTATCATGGTAATATCCTATCTGAACAAACCGAGTATAATTTAGATACGATTCCATATGAATATTTGTTGGCAGCAACGGACGATCATGCCTTTAATTCATTAGTTTGTACGACATTTATGCCAGAGTATGGAAGGACAAATGTGTTTAAAATTAGTCCATTCGACCAATTTAATGGCGATTCTGTTGATGTTGTGTCAAGAGTGGGCGGAAGAATTTTGTTTGATAAGAAATTTACAATGGAAGACTTGCTTGATAAATTAGATCATCATTATGTATTTAGACAGACAACGTTAACCAGTCAATATAATTACAAACAATATTTAGCCGATAAAGATGATGCAACAGTGTTCCTATATTTAATCAAACCTTCTGGACAACTAAAGTTTTATTCTGAAGAAATGAGGACGGTACCTGCTGTAGGAGACCGGATTGTTAGCTTAACCCCACCAAATAAAGAAAAAGCAAAAATACAAGCAAAGCTGGAAACACAGCGCAATGGTCAATCCAAAGAAAACAGGTAATAAAATACTCGAATGCTTAAAAGTGGGAACGAATTACTCATGTGTCAAGTGAGTATTGTTATGAAAACATATCCTAAAGAAAAACGATAGCTTGTCGCCGAGCATGAACAGCGAATGTTATCGTTTTTCTTATTTGCACGATAGGAGAGTATAAATTCTTAAGGGTTTATAGTATAAAAAAACTCGGCTATCGTCACAAAGACTTTGACAGCTGAGTTTTTCTAAAATTACGTCTATTGTATAAACCGTATACAAAGTTAGCTGTTATCTATTTAATGCGTCCAACTGACGATGTACTTCGGCAATTTCTCCTTCTAAACGAATTAATTGTTCCTCGGCAGAAGATACTCTGCCACGCACATACTCCAGTTTATCTAAATCCCCCTGAATTCGCACGTAGTCCGATTTTAATTCATCCAGCTTATCTTGTAATTGTTTTTCGTTCATTTCCCTATCCCTCCTTACTATGAGTGTAACGAAAAAAGCCTTTACAAAACAGTATAAACTATATATCGTTTAAAAAAAGCAAAGGGGGAGGCAAGGTGAAAGTCCAGTTCGCAAAATCAGTAGAGGCTTATGTAGATTTCGTTGAGAAGAAGCTTTTAGAAAAAGAAGCATGCAATAATTTAATCCTTGGTATATTAGAGCGTCTAAAACAGAATAACGAAGGTGCCTATTATTTAGGGTGGGTAGAAAAGGATAAAGAGCTTCTTTTTCCTTTTATGCAAACAGCCCCAAATAATTGGGTGCTCCCAGATTTGGTGCAATTTGTTGGAGAAGAGGTGATCCGTGCTGCTGTAAAGCAGATTTGGGATCAAGGTATGGAAGTGCCAGGGGTGATAGGACCAAAACAGTACGCTACTATCTTTGCAAAAGAATGGCAAGATATTACAGGTAATCAACCTGTAGTTCATATGCAAGAGTGGATTTACCAGTTAGATGCGGTTAATCAAGTGCAGCAGCATGGTGAATTGGTATTCGCTCAAGAGAAAGATTTGTCATTACTAATTCATTGGTTACAACAATTTGGAGAGGAAGCTGGTGTGAAAATTACAGAAAAACAGGCAGAAGCAATTGCGCGGCGTAATATAAATCAACATTCTGCTTTCTTATGGCAAGTCGGAAAACATTACGTATCCATGGCAAACCGATCAAGAACAACAAAGAACGGAGCCACAATTAATGCTGTGTTTACTCCTGATCAACATAAAGAAAAAGGGTATGCTACGAGTTTAGTTGCTACATTGAGTCAACAATTACTTGATAGTGGATATCAGTTTTGTAGCTTATACACCGATACATCCAACCCTATCTCCAATCATGTATATCAAAAAATTGGTTATTATAAAGTTGGCTCAGCAATCGTTTATAGTTTTTGAAATGAATAAATGTTGTAAAGTCGCTGAACTTCATCCCATTTCGCTTGAGTTTCATGAGAAGTTGCTGAAGTTCACAATAAAGTCGCTGAAGTTCACAAGAGTTGCTACACCTTAAACCAATAAAAAACAGTAGCGTTTGAAAGTCGCTACTGTTTTTTACACATTTGTTTGTTTTTACTCCAGATGAGATTTTGCCAAAAAACTGCGTGATAGTCGTTTTAAATGAGCGCGTCGTCTTTATTCTTTTTGGAGTCCACATACGTTTGATAAAAATGGACAAAAATTGTTTTAATGAGCGCATAGAAAGGAACTGCGAACAGGATACCTAAGAAGCCAGCTATGCTCCCAGCAGCTAGGATAACGGTAATAACGGTTAATGGATGTAAGTCTAATGCCCGACCCATCACGTTTGGTGAAATTAAGTTACTTTCAATTTGCTGAGCGGCGATCATAACGAGTGATACCCAAACGACCATAAATGGCTCTTGAAAGGCGCCGACAATCAATGCTGGAATAACAGCAATAAACGGACCAGCAAATGGAATGACGTTCATTACCATGGCAAATAAGGCGAGCGTTAATGAGTAATTTAATCCAATAATTAAGTAACCAATAAACAATAATACTCCTACAGAGAAACTAACAATTAATTGACCCTGAATGAAAGAAGTTAACGTAGCATCAAGTTTAGATAGCAGTGCGCGAATGTTGGCAGCTTTTTTCTTGGAAAAAATTTGCGTTATGAATGGTACAAGTTTTTCTCCATCCTTAAGCATAAAGAATAGAAAAAACGGAACAAGCACAATTGACGTAACAAAGCCGATAATTTGCCCAATAAAGCCAAACAAATAATTGATAACACTATCAATATGTGATTGTAAATTATTGGTGAAATCATTAATGGCTTTATCTATTTGCTCTGGAATAGCCGTTTGGTTGGCTTGCCATAAGGAAATCATATCTTGTGCCCAATTTACCATTTTCGGAACATTATCAATTAAATTACGGAATTGCTGCTGGGCGATTGGCGCAATATACATATATACAAATACACCGAGAAGGATGATTACAACAAAGACAAGAACGATAGAAATAATCCGATTAATCTTCAAACGCTCAAAAAAATACATTAACGGTTTTGTTAAATAGTAAAGGATACCCGCACCGATAATAGGCACTGCCACAGCGCCAACTATTTTCACAAAGGGAAAGAAGATAAATTTTGTTACTGAGATTAATAGAATGAGTGTAAAAGCTAAAATAAAAAACATAAAAAATTGAAACCAGCGTTTGTTTACCACATACATCCCTACTTTCGAGTGTTCATAGATCTTATTTTTTATTTTACTGGTTTATGTTAAAAATAGAAAGAATATATTCAACGATATCTTATATTCTACTAAAACCTATTACTAAGTTTATCCATTTTACAACCGATGTAAACAAAAAAGGGTAGGCATAGTATAATTAGAGAAAATATGCTAAAATTCGTATAGTATGAAAGTAGCAAATAAATAGTGCTAATGTTTTAATATACGATTATTTATAATAGTAAACGAGGAAGTCCAATGTTCGCAAAATGGTAAGGGAGCGCCCTCGTATAGAAAAAACTTGGAGGATAAGCAAATGATGAGCTGGAAGCATATCTTTGAAAAGTGGGATTCGTTTGAAGACTTAGAACCTAATTTAATACAGGAATTGAAGGAATTAAAATCAGACCCTGTTGCATTGGAGGATGCTTTTTATAAAGAACTGACCTTTGGTACTGGTGGCATGCGTGGAGTTATTGGAGCAGGAATAAATCGAATGAACGTCTATACTATCCGAAAAGCTGTGAATGGCTTAGCGAATTATTTGCTCGACCATACAGTAAATGTGAAAGATCGTGGCGTTGTCATCGCTTATGATTCGAGACATATGTCGAAAGAATTTGCTTTAGAGACCGCTAAAGTATTAGGATCGTTTGGTATAACATCCTATGTGTTTTCGTCTTTAAGACCTACGCCTTTACTTTCATTTGCTGTACGCTATTTAGGTACAGTTTCAGGTGTTATGATTACGGCTAGTCACAATCCGCCTGAATATAATGGTTTTAAAGTTTATAATGAATATGGTGGGCAGATTACTCCAAACCAAGCTTCAGAAATTGTTACTTGTATTAATAAGGTAGAGGATGAATTATCTGTTCCTTATTTGGAAAAAAAGGAGCTAGAAGAAAAAGAACTCTTAAACTGGATAAAAGATGAAATCGATAATGCTTATTTAGATAAATTGCAAGGAATATCGAAAATGCCTGCAGATAAAATAGAGATAGAAAAGGAAATGCCAATTGTTTTCACTCCTTTGCACGGAACAGCCGCTGAGCTTGTACCTAAAGGGTTGAAACAGTTGAATTTCAAGCATGTTCATGTGGTAAAGGAACAGGCTGTTGCTGATCCTGAATTTTCTACGGTTGCATCACCAAACCCAGAGGAACATCAAGCATTTACGATGGCCATAGAACAAGGGAAGCAAATCGATGCTACTCTATTACTTGCTACGGATCCTGATGCAGATCGTTTAGGTGTTGCGGTAAAAAATAGTGCGGGAAGTTATCAGGTTCTGACCGGAAACCAGCTAGGCGCTTTAATGTTAGATTATATTCTAGCCCATAGTGACGAAGCATTATTAAGAAGCGGACGAATGATTAAAACCGTTGTCACATCAGAGTTAGGCAGAGCTGTTGCCGATTATTATGGTATTCAGACATTGAATACATTAACAGGATTTAAGTTTATCGGTGAGAAAATTAGACAGTTTGATCGTACCGGTGAAACGTTTGTGTTTGGTTATGAAGAGAGCTATGGGTATTTAATTAGCAGTTTTGCTAGGGACAAAGACGCAGTGCAAGCTTCAGTAATGGCTTGTGAAATGGCCTATTATTGGCAACAACAAGGTAAAACATTATTAGATGCTTTATACGACCTATTTGCTCGTCATGGATACTATTTTGAACACATGCAATCGATTACTCTAAAAGGAAAAGAAGGCTCAGAAAAAATTGGTGTTATTATGGATGATGTTCGCAGAAAGCCTGCAGAGCAAATTGGTGGGTTGAAAGTAGTGCAAATGGAAGATTATTTAGTTAGTAAAAGAACGCTTAGAGACGGGAATGTTGAAACAATCGAGCTACCGAAAGAGAATATGGTGAAATATAAGTTGGAGCAGGATTGTTGGATTTGTTTACGCCCATCTGGAACGGAACCAAAAATTAAATGTTATTTTGGTGTTCGCGGTACGAGTGAAGAGGATAGTAAAAATAAATTAGCCACTCTACAGGAATCGATGAATCAAATTTTACAAGGAACGATAGAAGTATAGCATATAAAGTGGTTGACATTTTTCTCTGAAACATGTTTAATAAAATAGTAATTTTGTTCCTATAATCAAATGTCGTAAAAACAATATCTTCTATACCATAGGAAATTAGTTTTTTGGACATGCTTTTTATAAAGGGGAGTAGCTGTACAATTTTAGTCGTCATTACGAGATCATTCTCCGGCTGAATTGGCAACGATCGTTGTTAGCGAGACCTTTACCAAACTTGGTAAGGGTCTATTTCTTTTTTATGATTCTTACCAATTGGTAGGAATCTTTTTTCATTGTTAAGAAGACCTGCTGCATTGTTTTGTAAAACTTTGGAAGCTGTTTTCTAAACAGAAAAATTTCGATCGCCATAAGCGAAAGGAGAAGATAAGGAATGGGCGTTGATTTACTCATCGAATATTTATGGGTTTTAGTGGTGCTTATCGGTTTAGAGGGATTGTTAGCGGCAGATAATGCACTTGTACTAGCAATTATGGTCCGGCATTTGCCAGAAAAACAGCGTAAAAGAGCATTGTTTTATGGATTAGCAGGTGCTTTTGTTCTGCGATTTGGGTCATTATTTGTTATCTCGTTTTTAGTAGATGTTTGGCAGGTACAAGCTCTTGGTGCGCTGTACTTACTATTTATATCTGGAAAACATTTATATGATCGATTTAAACCGAGAAAAGAAGTGGAAGAAGGAGCGAATGTAACAGAAAAAAAGGGAAGCGGCTTTTGGATGACCGTGTTAAAAGTAGAGTTTGCTGACCTTGCATTTGCAGTTGACTCTATTTTAGCTGCTGTAGCATTAGCAGTTGCATTGCCAGCAACTGGGTTAGGCCATATAGGAAGCCTCGATACGGGACAGTTTTTAGTCGTGTTTGCTGGTGGAATGATCGGTCTCATTGTTATGCGATTTGCTGCAAATATATTTGTAGAATTGTTAAATAAACGACCTGGGCTTGAAGTAGCGGCTTTCGTTATTGTTGGTTGGGTTGGCGTGAAGCTAAGTTTAATTGTACTTGCTCATGAGGATATTGCATTCATACCACATGATTTTCCGCATTCTACGTTATGGAAGATCATCTTCTATGTAGTGCTTGTGGGAATTGCTGTCACTGGTTGGTTCTCATCCAGTAAGAATGAAATAGATGACGTAAAAGTAAACAAAATAGAAGGTTAACCTAATTATGAAAGTTTAGCCATTTAGCCTATGCTTCCATTCCATTCATTTTGAATGGAATGGAAGCATTTTAAGTCTATGGTTATTATGCAAAGTAAACTTCAATCAGAAGGGGTTTTTAAAAGATAAATTCTAAACAGTTATTGTTTCTCAATCTTTAAATTATAGTTATCAGGCAAAATTAATACATCTTTTGCTTCTAGAAGATATTTTTCTGCTTCTTGGTAAGTTTCAAAAATCATCTCCTGCTCATTCATAGCTATAATTGCCCGTACATTATTGCTAATTGCAACGATTCGATACATGTGATCTCTCCTTTTTCTTGTTGAAAGCTTCAACTCACCTTAGCTCCTCTGATATAAATAGGCAGTAATCGATTTTTATACACTATAGGAAAAGTACAGAATGATATGTTTTATCACTTAAGGACTTGGCGACAAGCCAATTTTTTCTAAAAATCTTACATATATATAGGACTTGTGAATGAAATTTTTAATAAAAAAGCCGAAAAGGGTTCATCCTTTTCGGCTTATGTCTTAGCGCTATTGTCCAGACATTCCTACCAATTTATTTTTCGGCATGTAGTATGAGTACGACATAACCGATGTCTTGTTGAAAATCCCAATCTACAAACAGATCTTCAATCCTTTGCTTTAAAATGGATTCTAAATACGACCTGTCGATAATGCTTTTCTCTAATTTTCTTTTAGAAAGCCTTAATTGCTCTTCAAAGCCAGAAGAAATAAGTTCTTTTTCAATGCTGACGAGAATGTCCTCTCGCTTTGATATAATAGTTCGTTCATTTAATCGAACAGAAGCTATATTACGAGGAGCTTTTTGTGCTTTTTCAGTAAATCGTTTCATTTCTTGATGAATTTTTGTTTCCTGTTCGCTAGAAAGTGCGCTCAAGTTCTTTGTTAATTGTGTTGCCTTTAATTCAGCAAATATAACACCTGTCGTATTTGCTAAGTTCCAATCATAATAAATCTGATGAACCTGGATCGCAAACTCGTTACTCCACATCGTTTTTAGTTCAGGCATACATTTTTCCATGACAATATCTCGTGTTTCTTCTATTTTCAAAGCTTGTTTTTGCTTAAGTAAGACATTTTCCATCGGTGTAATAAAGTCTTTCAAATAAATGATTAAATAAGAATGGGCTATAGATACATATAATGCTCCAGGCCCTTTACCAAAATAGCTTCTTAATAGTTTACCAGTTGCACTAGCAATGGAAGCTTCGGTTGATTTGGCTTTCGCTTTCACGTTTTCATTCATCCTTTTTTGAAGGAATACACCTAGTATTGCATTCCCTTTTTTTAGTATATCATTACCCCATAAACAGTGACAAGAAACATCCCTATTACAGTTATGTAAAAAACATTAACATACGATGCAATTTATGATACATTATCAGTACTATTCGTAGAAGCTCTTATTTCTAGATTGTGAGCGACTTTGCTTGATTTGTTCACCGAACAAGACCGTGGGGAGGAAAGTCCCCCTTGATAGATATAGATTTACTTATTGGGAGGCGATTATGACTAAGAATCAATCCTTATTAGACATATTACGAACTTCATTAAAGTTGGGGTTAACATCGTTTGGTGGCCCAGTGGCTCATTTAGGGTATCTTAAAACGGAGTATATTGATAAGCGTAAATGGTTAGATGATAAAACATATGCCGATATTATTGCTTTGTGCCAATTTTTACCGGGGCCTGCTAGCTCACAAGTAGGAATAGCTATTGGTATGTTACGAGGTGGATTTTTAGGTGGTGTTGTCTCCTGGTTTGGTTTCACATTACCTTCTGTGTTTGTGCTCGTGTTGTTTGCTCTATTCTATCAATCTTTCACACTTGGTGATGCGAATTGGATTGCTAGTTTAAAAATTGTCGCTGTTGCCGTAGTAGCTCATGCCGTACTTGGTTTGGGTAAAAAGCTGGCACCAGATAAACCGCGGATTGCAATTGCGTTGGTAGCAGCACTGATTATGCTTCTTTTCCCATCTGCATTCGTACAAATTGCCATTATTTTAATGGGGGCAGGTATTGGTTACTTTTTGTATAAGAATAAAGCACAACCGAAGCTTTCTTCTTTTGCTGTCTCGATTTCGAAAAAACAAGGAATACTTGCACTATCCATATTAGTGGCAATGTTGATTGGACTTCCCATTTTAGCAAGTGTGTTTCCTTATATGTATATACAGATTGCAGATACGTTCTTTCGTGTCGGTTCGTTAGTGTTTGGCGGTGGACATGTTGTGCTACCGATGCTAGAACAGGAAATTGTTCCGACAGGATTTGTAACGAGCGATGAATTTTTAGCTGGTTATGGGATGGCACAAGCAGTTCCTGGGCCATTATTTACGTTTAGTTCTTATGTAGGAACAATGATGAATGGAATAATTGGTGCTGTCATTGCTACGGTTGCTATTTTTTTACCTTCCTTTTTACTTATTGTAGGTACATTGCCATTTTTAAGTGAACTACGTAAACGTTCTAGCTTTCAAGGTGTTTTAACGGGAGTGAATGCAAGCGTTGTTGGCTTATTAGTTGCTGCTTTCTATGACCCTGTTTTTACAAGTTCTATTTTAAACGGAGCCGATTTTGGCTTGGCGGTTATTTTATTTGCATTATTGCATTTCTGGAAGGTTCCGGCTTGGCTCATTGTTATTATGGGAGTTATTGGTGGAGAGATTGTCCATTTAATCGGGTGACATCTAATTTAAAAACGGGTAAGCAGACAATTTTCAATATAAAAATTGGAAATTGTCTTTTTTGCACTATAGGAAAGTATAAAACTTTAAGGATTATAGTATAAGAAAAACAAAGGCTTTCCTTATAAGACTTTGCACTAGCCATGTTTTTCAAATACTTTAGAATGTTACAGGTGTATAAACCAAACTAGAAATTTGAATAAGCCAAGGTTATCTAATATTATAGGAAAATGTAAATAGTATAAAAATCCTTTTTAGGCGTTAAGCAGAAGTTTTTTACATTATAGGAAAGTAGTTTATAGTATAAATAAAATGACGGCACCTTCATAGAGATTGGCAATAGACCAACTTTCTAAACTTACTTTTGAATTTGTATAATCTTCGAGACTTCATGCCATGCTTAAAATAGCCTTTCACAGTGAGATGATGAAGATCATATGTCATAGAATTTTAGTGTTTATCGTATAAGCAGAATGGCGGTTTTCACTGTAAAAATATAGCGTTATTTAAACGAGTAAAGGAAGCAATATAATATGAAATTATTTTCTTGACAGGCATGCGGAAAAAATGTAATCTAAGTAAAGTCTTAGTATTTTTATCGGATTAATATAATATGCATGTATCATGTTGGGTTAAAAGCGCATAAAATAAGTTCAACTAGATGCAAACAATAAAAAGGAGGTAAGCTAATGGGCATGTATACGATACTGAATGTGGCAATATTAGCTGTACTTATAGGAATTCTTATTTGGATGCAAAAGAAACACTTTTCGTTTACAAAGCGTGTTTTTACAGGCTTAGGTGCCGGAATTATTTTAGGAGCCATTCTTCAATGGGCTTATGGGGCTGGGTCTGATGTATTAATAGAGACAACGGATTGGTACAGTATTGTTGGAAGTGGGTATATTCGCTTTCTAATGATGATTGTTATTCCACTTGTGTTAGTTTCCATCATTCAATCCATTATTAACTTAGAAAAATCGGCCGAATTAGGAAAAATGGCTAGTTGGATCATTGGAATTTTAATCTCAACAACGATGATTGCAGCTTTAGTTGGCATCGTTACGGCTACGGTGTTTGATTTAAATGCTGAACAAATTGAAGCAGGGCAAGCAGAGAACGAACGAGGAACGATACTAGAATCAACCTTAGAAGAGGTGGAAGAGCAAACAGCTGCACAAAAAATTGTTAGTTTTATTCCATCAAATATCTTCTTGGATATGACAGGAGATCGGTCTACGTCTGTTATCGCTGTCGTTATTTTCTCGGTTATTGTAGGCATTGCTGTTTTGGGAGTAAGAAGAAAAAACCCTGAACAGGCGGAAATGTTTACCAAAATGATTAATGCGTTGTATGCAGTAGTTATGCGGATAGTGACACTTATCCTTCGATTAACACCATATGGAATTTTAGCTTTAATGGCAAACACAGTGGCGAGTACTGATTTTGCAGGTATATTAGAATTAGGAAAGTTTGTAGCTGCTTCTTATGTTGCGATAATAACTATGTTTGTAATTCATTTAATTCTTGTCGGTTTATTTGGTCTAAATCCGTTCATGTATTTACGTAAAGCTATTCCAGTGCTTGGCTTTGCATTTACATCCCGTTCTAGTGCTGGAACAATTCCGTTGAACATCCAAGCTCAACAGCATGCTTTAGGTGTTGATCAAGGAGTAGCGAATATGTCAGCATCCTTTGGTGCAACAATGGGGCAAAATGGGTGTGCGGGTATTTATCCAGCGATGCTTGCGGTAATGATCGCTCCAACAATGGGAATTGATCCACTATCACCAGGCTTTATTTTACAGCTTGTGTTAATTATCGGCGTCAGCTCATTTGGAATAGCAGGAGTAGGCGGTGGAGCAACTTTTGCAGCGTTAATCGTTTTATCTTCTATGAACATGCCGGTTGCTTTAGCTGGGTTATTAATTTCCATCGAAGCATTTATCGATATGGGTAGAACGGCGTTGAATGTCAATGGTTCTATGGTAACTGGAACAATTACAGCAAGAATTTTAAATAAGCTCAACGTAAAAACGTTTCAAGATAAAACGGCAATACAAGAAGCAACGGACATCTAGAAGGAATAACAGATGAATAAAGGATAAAGTAGTAATCCATGATATGCTAATATAGTGATAAACTTTAGGTAGATCAGGATGAAAACTGCGCTTCAGCAATCCTTCGAGATAACCGGTAAAGTAGAGGTTAAACAACGCATGTATTTAGAATGGAAATGGTGCTTACTTCTTTAGTTTGGAAGTAAGTGCCATTTTTCGCTTTAAATTATAGGAAAGCATAGAAGTTGTATAGTTTAAGAAAAACTACAGCTTTTACCATAAGACTTGTCGACAAGCCAAGTTTTTTTCTAATAGGGAAGTATCTCACCTTGCAGTTCATGAGCCGATATTTATTATATAGTGAATCTTCATGGAACAAATCGATATATGTAGCTGTTATTATTTGCTCGCATTTTTCGTTTCTTGAAGTTGGATACACGTCTCTATAACCAGTATCGAAGTTTTTTCAGACACAATCCCATGTTTGTACATTTTATCCTATTAGAAACTTGTCGTGGTCGCATGGAGATAGCTAACGTTTTTAAGAAACGCACTTGCAAGCAAATTTTTGCATGCAAAAGCGTCGTTTTTCCATCCCTATTTCGCAACAATTCGAACATATAATTTTAAAAGGGGCGTTATAGATTTATTGCCGTATGTATGCCGGATGCAGTTAAAATATGTTACTATTTTAATAGCTTTATTATTGGAAAAAGTGAAAGAGGAGGAGCATATGATATTTTTTAAACAATTATTTGTTAAAGTTATCAAATTAAATAATTGGTTTTTGCTTTTTGCTACACTTACTTTAGTGTTTGCCAGCAGTTATTTTATTTATTACTTAGAACCTGATACATTTGCTAGTCCGTTTGAAGGGCTTTGGTGGACGATGACAACTGTCACAACAGTTGGATATGGGGATATCTCACCAACGACTGTAGGCGGGAAGCTTTTTGCCATGTTCCTATATATTGTAGGGATTGGTTTAATGACTATTTTTATTGGCAAAGCGATTGATTTTTTGAGCATTCGAAAGCGGTTGAAGGAGGAAGGTAAATTGACGATTACTACAGAGGATCATATCATTCTCATTAATTGGACGAAGAAAGCAAGCATTACATTAGATGAGATTTTACATACATTTGATGATGTTCGCATTGTAATCATTGATGAGAAAATCGAAAAAACACCATTGATTCATGAACAGGTAGAGTTTGTTTACGGTAATCCAGCGAATCGAGATGTACTATTAAAGGCAAATTTGCTTAAAAGTAAATCTGTGATGGTTTTTGCTTCTGAAGATGGGGTAGCAACATCTCAAGCTGATGGTCAAACATTACTCATTGCAACAACCTTAGAAAGTATTGGCAAGGAGTTTTCACAGAATATTTATACGATCTGCGAGGTGTTGGAATCTACACATATTCCAGCCTTTAAGCATGCAGCTGTTGAAGAATTTATTACGGCGAATGATACAGCAGCACACTTGGCAGCACGTTCGATTTTATTTAATGGATCAAGCGAGATTATTCGTCAACTAACGAGTCATCGAGGTTATGATCTCTATTCCATAGGTAAAAAAGCAGAATGGGATACATATGAGCATGCTCGGACAGAATTAGCATCGCAAGGGGCTATTTTACTTTCTAATCGTAATGATTTATCAATTATTAACCAATTAAAAGATTCGATCCCCCAAGGCGCAAAATTGTTTATTATTTGTGATGAAGATGCATATGCTAATTTGCTTCATCAAGGTGTTCCAACTAGTTAATGTTTTTGCATTTCAGGAGAAATTTGTTTAAGCAACACTTGACGTATCGCCAAGTGCCGCTTGTTGTATCCTAGTTAAGAAAAACCGAAAATGATTCCTTATGAAGAAGTCTATTTCCGTGATTGGTACGTTCTAAGTTCCTAAAAAAGTCAAAATTTCTGTGAGATTTTGGCTTTTTTTAACTGCTTTATAAGCTCGCCATGGACATCCGCGTTGTTTGACAAGCTCCACAGCATTTTTTATCGTAAAGCTTTTTGGGGAAAGGTCGTTCGTTATTTCCTCCCAGTATAAAGGCATTGCGATGGTAGCTTCTGCGTTTTTTCTCGGTGAATACGGTGCTATAATCGTTTTCCCTTTGCCATGCTGTACATAGTCAATATAGAGCCTACCTTTTCGTTTTTCCTTAAGACGCTCGGTCGTGAACAGTGCTGGAAACGCATTTTCTAACGTACGTGCTATCGCTTCCGTAAACAAAGCAGTCTGTTTATAAGTCATGCTACCAGAGGGGATAGGGATGTAGATTTGCAACCCTTTATTACCAGACGTTTTAACAAAGGAAGTTAGCTGTAACTCATCAAAAACATGCTTCATGTTTAAAGCTGCATGGATAGCTAAATCAAAACGGTCTCTATTTGGCGGGTCTAAATCAAAGACGATTTCTTCTGGTGTACGTGCTGTAAGGCTTTGAAATGGTGTATGGAATTCGATTGTTCCGTGATTGGTTAACCAAATAAGATCTTTTAAAGTCTCGCAAGTAATGATTTCTTTTCCTTGATGTGTTTGTCTTGCCATGAATGGAGGCGCGTAGCTTGGTAAATGCTTTTGGAAGAAATGTTCTCCTTCTATCCCATCAGGTGCACGGATAATGGTGAGCGCCCGTTGCTGTAAAAATGGCAACATATATGGTGCTATTTGGCGTATATGAAGTAATAAGTCTGCTTTTGTATAGTTTAGCCCTTCCCAAAATAGTTTGTCCGCATTTGTTATGTCAATTTCCTTTGGAAACATAGCTTGAGCAAATTCAAGCTTCTTCCACGTCATTTCTTCTGGACGTGCATGGGCAAGTATTTTCTGAAATGCTGGTTCACGTAGTTCTTGTTTGTATAAATCAAGGCTATGGATCGTAGCACAAATGGCAGGTGGGAGTGTATACGTTTTGTTTTCGAGTTTTCCTTTTGTTTGAAACAATTGTTTTACAATCGAAAAATCTTTTTGCGATAAACCATGCTTACATTTACCAATCGAAATAATGTGATTATTTTTATACACGCCAACTTGGAAATAATCATTATCCCCATCATACGCAGTTAAAAACCCACTTATTGAGCGCCAATTTTTAATTTTATACCAGTCCTGGTGCTGCTTTCCTTGCTTATATGTGCTATGTTTGCGTTTGGCAATCATTCCTTCTCCTAAGTGTGTGAAAATTTTCTCCCAAAGCTGATCCGGATCACTATAGCTAGGCACATACATTATTTTGTCTTTAAATAGTTGGTGGGATAGCAGCGTTTTTAAAATATTTTTGCGTTCCTCTAATGGAGTGGATAACAAAGCATTTCCCTGTTCCTGTAAAATATCAAAAGCCATTAAACAAGCAGAGCGTTCTTTGGATGCGCTTTGAATACTAGCTTCTGCTTGCATCCGTGCGCGTTTTTGCATCCAATCAAAATTAGCTTGATATGGCTGGTTTATGATGACAAGCTCACCATCTAACATCAGTGGTAAATGAGATTCCACTTGGCCTTGGACTTGTAAACAAGCTGTAATGATTTCTGGAAATTGCTTGCTTAAATCATTATGATTTTTACTTCGCAATTGAATACTATCTTTTCGCCATTGTAGTGTACAACGGTAACCATCATACTTTACCTCATATAACCATGCATTACCTCGGGGAATATCTCTTGTAGGTATGGGTTTCATGACTTTCATGCTTATTCTCCTCGTATATGAATTTCGTTTATTAACGGGTGAATATTCTCTTTGCGTAATTGACATAGGAAAGACGTTTTTTTCCGTGTTGGCGATAAGCCAAGTTTTTTTAAAAATCCAGACGATTGCTTACATTCACGTTAAAAAGGCAATGTTAATAAGTCTATATCTTCTATTATAGTTCGTCTTCCCTCTCTTAGTTTTTGCCAAAGTGTATATAATACTCAGATGGATAAAAATGAATTGCTTTGGAAAACTAAACCTAAGGAGGAATGAGAATGCATACGATGTGGAAAGGAACGATTAGCTTTGGGCTTGTAAATATTCCTGTGAAAATGCATGCGGCAACTGAAAATAAAGATATTAAATTAAGGCAATTGCATAAGGAATGTCAATCACCGATTAAATATGAACGGTCATGTCCTGTATGCGACCGGCCAGTAGAAAATGAAGAAATTGTGAAAGCATATGAATATGCAAAGAATAAATTCGTTGTGTTAGATGAGGAAGAGTTAGAAGCATTAAAGCAAGAACAGGCGGATAAAGCGGTCGAAATCATGGACTTTGTGCAGTTGGCTGAAGTAGATCCAATTTATTATGAGAAAAGTTATTTTTTATCGCCGAATGAAGGCGGAGCGAAAGCCTACGGACTTTTACGAAAGGCTTTGAAAGAGACTGGAAAAATCGGCATTGCGAAAATGATGATTCGTTCTAAAGAACAATTGGCAATTATTCGTGTCTATGAGGACACACTAGTTGTGGAAACCATACATTATCCAGATGAAGTGCGTCGTATTGAAGATGTGCCTAACATACCAAAGGAAGTGGAAACAGATCCTCAAGCATTAGATACAGCAAAGATGCTCATTGATCAGTTATCAACGACGTTTGAACCGACAAAATACAAAGACGAGTATCGCCATGCATTGCTAGACTTAATTGAACAAAAGAAAGCTAACGAGCAAACGGCGACAGCACAAGATAAGCCTTCCCCTGATGCAGCTACAAACTTGATGGATGCTTTACAAGCTTCGTTAGAGCGTGCAAAACAAGAAAAGCCGAAACCAAAACAACCATCGCTCACCAAAGAAAAGGAAAAAAAGATAAAGAAGAAGAAAACGGGAACATAATGACGGGGTACGCAGGCGGCTTGGACAAGCCGCCTGCACTCGCTCTAGCTGAAAAGTCTCCCTAACCAAGCAAGAATTGGCTCATCCCGAGCAGAAATTCGCCCGCTCCAAGTAGTAATTCGCTCACCCCTGTGATCAAAAGTTAATCCTATAGTTCTATGTTAGGAATATATGGGAAATGTTAGAATAATGATAAAAGGGCACGCTTTATCATTATTTATTTTTTATAGGGGGTATGGATGGCTAAACAATTTGTAGCGATGTTGGGAGGGGTTATATTTACAATGGTCATTATTTCTATAATCGTTGATGAGTTATTATGGGGCAGTTTAATCGGTTTTGCAGTTGGTGTGGGTCTAATGTATCTCTTTTTAAAAATAATGAAGAGAAAATCGTAAGCGGCTTGTATGCTTCTCATAAACTGAGCTCAGTTGTTCGCTCGTTTTCCTAAAATTATAGTATGCTTGGGTTTAAGGGAATTGAATTGCTACTATCGTGGGGGAAAATGATATGAAAAAAACAATACCTGTAACAAAAGCAGGTTATGAAGAACTACAAGAGAAATTGAATACATTAAAGGAAGAGAAATTGGTTGAGGCAAATAAACAAGTGAAGGCAGGAAGGGCATTTTGCGATTTTCATGAAGATCCTGAATTCGATAGATCTTTAGATGAGTTAAACAAAATACAGGAGCAAATCTCAGAATTAGAATCTATTCTTGCTCGTGCAGAAATAATTGGAGAAGCAAATAGCGACGTGGTTCAACATGGGGCGTTGGTGACATTTAAAGAATACCCAGATGGCGAAGAAGAAGCTTTTCAGGTTGTTAGTGCTGCAGAAGCAGATGCGCAAAAATTACAGATCTCTGATAATTCCCCAATGGGGAGAGCATTGCTTGGAAGGAAAGTAAATGAGGAAGTGTCTGTAGAAACCCCTGCTGGAACGGTGAAGTTGCTTATAACCAAAGTGCAATACAAGGTGTAAAACTGTTGCAAAAGTGACCTGTAAATATAGTACCTAAAGATGTATAAACAAGCAACGATGGTTAACTCCTCAGATATGCTGGCAGTCTATTAAAAGTGAGAAACTACCATTTTCGTTATAATAGTTTTTATATATTTGTTCACTAGCGTTGCATTAATTAAATCTGATGATTAAAAATACTAAAAATGTTCAAAAATTAGTGTTCATACAACAAAAAAATCCTTTACAATGGAAGTACAGGTGGTTCCTGTCCAAATCCAAAAGTAAAGGATAACTGCATGGACAAGAATACACTAAAATCATCATTTGGTAAATGGGTTTCACCTATAAATACGAAAAAACTATATGAACAAGTAGAAGAAAATAAACAAGATTACTACACAAAAAAACTGACAACGGAAGCGTATATAAAGTTGCTGTTACTTGCTCAATTACAAGGATTTGAGAGCTTGGAAGAGATGAGCGATGCACTAATAGATGGTGAACTTCAGAAAGTATTGGGGTTTGAATCGATTAGCCCATCGCAACTTTCAAGGAAGAACAATGAAATGAATCCAGCCATCCTTTCCCATTTATTCTTTGATCTTGCATACAAAATCAAAGGTCTCCAATTTAAAAATGGGAAATACATGCCATTAAAAATCATTGATTCTAGCACGCTTCCATTAAACTTAACGAATCATAAGTGGGCGAAATTCCGTAAAACAAAAGCAGGAGTTAAGCTACATTTACGACTTGTATTTATGGATAAGGGCACCGTCTATCCTGAAAAAACTGTGATTACAACAGCCAAAGAACATGACAGAAATCAACTGGAAGTTCTCGTAGATGACAAAGAAGCCATGTATGTGTTTGACCGTGGATATGTTGACTATGAACGATTTGACCGAATGACGGATGAAGGCTACTTTTTCGTGTCCAGACTAAAGAAAAACGCCGTCATTCGTGAAGTAGAATCATTTTCTGTACCTAAAGATGCTACAGCTTTATCCGACAAGATGGTTTACATCGGTTCGACGCAAAATCGCACAGAGAATGTATTCCGTCTACTTGAAGTAGTGGATACAAAGGGGAACATTTTGCGATTAATTACTAACCGTTTCGATCTAAATTCCGAAGAGATTAGTGAAATTTACCGTCAACGGTGGGCCATAGAGCTATTTTTCAAATGGCTCAAACAGCATGTAGAGATCAAACACTTTTATGGTATGAGCGAAACTGCCATTCAAAATCAAATCTTCCTTGCGCTCATTGCTTACTGTTTACATGTACTTATCCAGTTAGAGATGAGGAGTAAGAAGTCCTTACTCCGAATTAGCCGCTGGTTAAATAAAGTGCTGTGGAAACCTGCGTACATCTGGATCCGCAGATTTGACGATAGATCTATTCCGTAAATACATACACTGTCGTTGTTGCTAACAGTTTAATTGTATAATTTTTCCAAATGGACAGCCCACCTTTGCTTAGGTAATGTCTTATTGGCAAAAAATCTTGTGCAAATGATTACTGAATTTTCAAACTAATTTTATGCAACGCTAGTGATATTTGTTGAAAAATTAATCTTTTTTAAGGGTCTTTACGTTTTCTGATTCTACTATAGAAAAGCATAGGATTTTTTTGTTCAAAGATAAGAAAGTATAAAATTTGATGCTATGACGTAACCAAACAACCAAACGGGCTCCGTCCGGCTTCAGCGCCCAGCAACTAGGCGACTTCACGAAATCGCCCTACGATAAGTCATCATCGGTTCGTACTAAATAGGAAGGCCGACTAAAGACGGGCTTGCCGGAGGGCGCCGGCATACTCCTGTTGCAGGAGCATGATTCCTAAAACTTTCGTTGATTCGCTCCACTCGCTACGTTGCTAACCGGGCGCCCCGAGCATTTGTTCTACTATAGGAAAGTATAAAAGTATAAAGGTCTATAGTATAAGAAAAACTACGCCATTCGCCATAAGACTTGGCGACAAGCCAAGTTTTTCTAAAAACAAAGTCTTTCTAATGTACTATGAGTTAATCTTCTTTTAGTGGCTTAAAAACATAGTTGAACATAAGTAAACGTTCAATGCACTGGAAAGGATAAGAGTTACTGAAAAGGTTCAGTAACTGGCTTTGCTAATTATAACAATAGATAGGAAGCGTTTTTATGAAGAACAAAAAATATATCATCGCTTTAACGGTTTTATCGGCATTTTTATTTAGTGCGTTAATTATCGCAGGTTCGTTGTCGCCTTTATCGGAAATGGGGGACAATGTAAATCAATTTAACTCAGTAGGCATGTGGCTTTCTATTGCTATGATACTTTTTTTCTACCTTATTCCAGTAATACTATATGCAATCGGATTAAATTGGATCAAGATAATAATGGCTATATTTTGTGTCATCGGCATTGTTATATTGCTATCAACAATTGTTATCGTACTTATAATTGGATTAGTCAATCATAACATGTTGCAACTAAGTAGTGTTCTTATTGTGAGTATCCTAGGTGTTATCATAAACATTGTGTGGCTTATTGTTGCGTTTTGGAAAAATCGAGGTAAGGCTTCGGGCTTGTCTTCTTGATAAATAAGTAAAGGTGATTTTTATTCCGGATATAATTCATTGTGCTTTTATTGCTAAATTTTAAAGACAGATACATGCTAGAATAAGTTAAAATATTATCAAGTATTCTCATTTAGTGTCGTCTGCTTTAAATTTTGGTTAAACAGAGGAGAAGATAATATTAATGGATATTCGTGAGTTAAAATATTTTATAGAAATTGTAAAAAAGAAGAACTTTACGTTAGCTGCAAAAAATCTTCATATATCCCAACCAGCCTTGAGCAAAACAATGAAAAACTTGGAGTCTGAATTAGAAGTACAGTTGTTAGATCGATCAGATAAAGAAATAAAACTAACTGAAATCGGCCAACTATTTTTTGTCCAGGCGGAAGCTGTTTTAAATGCTTTTGATTCTTTGAAGGCATCTCTTTATGACCAAAGCAAGTTGAATAAAGGAGAAGTGATTGTCGGGCTACCACCCGTAATAGGATCTAGTATATTTGTCAAAGTGTTAACAACATTTAAAGAAAGTTTTCCTGATATCAAATTGCATATTATAGAAAATGGCGCGAAGATGGTCGAGCATAATTTATATAACGGCAAAATTGATCTAGGGGTAGTGATAGCCCCTGTGGACGAAAACCAGTTTGAATATATACCAATTATGGAGGATGAAAGTGTTTTAGTTGTCCATCATCATCATCCTTTGGCGCAGAGAGAAGCTGTTTCAATTGCAGACTTAAAAGAAGAAGAATTCCTTCTTTTGGATAAAACGTTTATGCTCCATCACCATGTTGTTCAGTATTGTCAGGACGCAGGGTTTAAGCCTAATATTTTATTTGAAAGCTCACAGTGGGATTTTCTTGTGGAACTTGTTGCGCAAAATCAAGGGGTTACTATCCTCCCTCGACCAATTTTGTCGCGGGTGGAAAACAGACAAATACACATTATACCTATCCGTCCTAATTGTTTAAAGTGGAAAGTGGGATTCCTCTTAAATAGAGAGCAATATGTTACACATGTAATGAAAGTTTTTATTGATCATACTGTTCGTACAGTTGCAACATGTGAATGAAATAGTATAGTAATTGCGTATAAAAGAGCAGTTTAAAAAGTCTAAGATTTGCTTCCTACCACAGTGCTGTCATACTGTGGTTTTTTACGTACTAAAAAATATTATCATTCTCATTCAGGTTCTCCATTGTTTTATATGAAAATATATCATTAAGCTAAGGAGAGTACCTTTGGATAAATACAGCGGTACATTATTTTAGTGTTTATGGTATAAGCAAAAAAAGGTTGCCTTCTTCTCAAGGCTTAGCTCAATAATCTAAGCTTTTTTTATACTATAGGAACTACAGCTTTTGCCATAAGACTTGGCAATAAGCCTAGTTTTTCTAAAGATGGACAGTGTGGTTATTTCTACCTGTCATAGGAAAAACATTACTGTCTATAACTATTAGTTATTACTCCAAGAACTTTTATGTATTATACAACGGATTTATTTAGGATTATGATTATAAATAGTTCATATCAATTAATTGTAAACGCGTTCAAAACGGAAATCTTGTTGTTTTTTATAACTATTAATTATAGTTGGGTATGAAAAGTGAAAGTAGAAAGGAAGAGGTGTTATATGATGAAACAATTAAAAGACAAAGTAGTCGTGGTAACTGGGGGAGCACAAGGATTAGGTAAGGCGATGTGTGAGCGATTTGCTTATGAAGGAGCTGAAGTTGTTTATTCGTTAGATTTACAAAAAGGAAATCTCACAGCAGATAATGTAAGACATCAGGAGTTAGATGTTACAAACATAGCGGAGATTGACTCTTTTATTCAATCGGTCAAAGAAGCGTACGGTCGCATCGATGTTTTAGTCAATAATGCAGGGGTCACTCGTGATGCATTGACACAGAAAATGGATGATAATAAATGGGAATCAGTGATGGATATCAACTTAAAGGGTGTTTTTCATATGACGAAGGCGATCGCTCCCATTATGATGGAGAACGGGTCTGGTTCTATTATTAATATTTCGTCCATTGTAGGTCTTTATGGAAATATTGGCCAAGCAAACTATGCTGCTACGAAGGCAGGAGTCATAGGGATGAGCTATACATGGGCAAAAGAATTTACGCGTAAAGGTGCTGCTGTACGTACGAATGTAATTGCTCCCGGCTTTATTGAAACGGATATGATGAAAGCGGTTCCGGAAAAGGTGTTGCAGCCGCTTCGTGATCAAACACCATTAAAAAGATTAGGACTTCCTGAGGAAGTGGCGAATGCGGCGTTATTCTTAGCGAGTGATGAGTCGAGTTATGTAAATGGTCATGTGCTTTCCGTAGATGGTGGATTAAGGCTGTAAAATAGGAGGTTTACGTAATGACAAAAGTATATGTAATAGATGCTAGACGAAGTGCGATTGGATCTTTTTTAGGTACAATTGCTTCTGTACCGCCCAGTGATTTAGCTGCTCAAGTAATGAAAAGTATCATTCAGTACCATCAACTAAATGGTAGTGAAATAGACGAGGTAATTATTGGAAATGTATTATCTGCGGGGCAGGGGCAAAACATTGCTAGACAAGCAAGTATAAAAGCTGGATTACCTGAATCCGTTCCGGCTTACACAATGAATATGGTTTGTGGCAGTGGCATGAAATCTTTAATGACTGCTTATAGTAGCATTTTAACTAATATGGCTGATCTTATGTTAGTTGGTGGCGTTGAAGTGATGTCACAGGCTCCTTTCGTAACAACGGCAGAAGTTAGAACTGGTAAGAAGCTTGGGAACCTTCAATTGCATGACAGTATGGTTCAAGATGGTTTAACCGATGCATTTCATCATTATCATATGGGGATAACTGCTGAGAATATTGCTGAAAGATATCATATAACCAGAGAAGAGCAGGACAGATTTGCTCTAACATCGCAGCAACGAGCTATCAAAGCAAATGATAGTGGTCGTTTTGAAGCTGAAATTGTACCTGTGGAGTTTATGGATCGTAAAAAGCATCTTATGACATTTAAAGAAGATGAATATCCCAATTACTCTACTACTCTTGATAAGCTTGCCCGTTTAAGACCAGCGTTTAAGAAGGATGGGACGGTTACTGCTGGAAATGCTTCTGGCATTAATGATGGAGCAGCTATACTCTTAGTAGCTTCTGAAGCTGCAGTAATGAAATATCAGCTTGAGCCAATTGCTGAGATTGTTGCGGTTGGACAAGGTGGAATAGACCCAGCTGTTATGGGGTTAGGTCCTGTAAAAGCGATTCAACATCTATTTAGTAAAACAGATGTGAATCCAGAACAGGTGGAGCTAATAGAGTTAAATGAAGCATTTGCTTCTCAATCTATCGGAGTAATCAAGGAGCTTCAGGAAATGTATGGTTGGACGAAAGAATGGATCGAATCAACTGTAAATGTTAATGGTGGAGCTATCGCGCTAGGTCATCCTTTAGGGGCTTCCGGTGCGCGGATTATTACTACACTTGTACATGAAATGCAAAAGCGAACGATAACATATGGGCTCGCATCTCTTTGTATTGGTGGAGGAATGGGTACAGCTACATTATTAAAATCTATAGAGTAGTCCGTATCTGAAATTGGGTGTTGAGATTGTGTGAGATTGTCCTGCATTAAAGTGCTGTAAGTTTCCTGGTTTAAATGAAGGGGTCACATACACGTTTTTTAGTACAGATAACAGCACCTAAATACCCAATTTGACTTAGAGGCCTTTAGGTGCTGTCTAAGTAGTATGAACAATTAGTGGGAGAAAAAAGCCCAGTGTAGATTTATTTTATAACACATAAGCGTGAAGCAGGAACAGTTTCTCGTAAATCATCGAGAACAGTTGTGAAAGCGCATTCTGTTTTGCTCTGGCGAATAGTTTCCAGACTTGAAATAGTTTCAAGTTATGTGAAGATCATGAAACATAAAGGTGTGAAAGAGATGAAAGATAACTTACAATTTATGTCTGCTCAAGAAGCGGTACATTTGATTAACACAGGTGATAGAGTTGGAATAGGGGGATTTATTGGTACAGGAGTTGCTGAGGAAATTCATATGGCAATTGAAAATAAATACATCGAAACGAATACACCACAGAACCTAACGTTAATCTATGCCGCTGGTATAGGGGATGGAAATGGTGCATCCAAGGGGCTTAATCACTACGCTCATGAAGGATTAATTAAACGAGTAATAGGGGGGCATTGGGGAATGGCTCCTCGTCTCGCTCCACTCGTCGAAGAGAATAAGTTAGAAGCATATAATTTGCCGCAAGGGGTTATTACACAGCTCATTCGTGAAAGTGCAGCAGGTCATCCGCGTTTAATCTCTCATGTCGGCTTAGGGACTTTTGTTGATCCTGATTGGGATGGCGGTAAGTTAAATGCAGTTACCACGGAGGATATTGTTGAAAAAATTCAATTTGATGGTCAAGATTATTTAGCGTATAAAACACTGCCGATAGATGTTGCTATTTTAAAAGGTACAACCGCTGATGAAAAAGGAAATATAAGTTTAGAAGATGAACCACTAACTTTAAATGTTCTATCCTTTGCTATGAATGCCAGAAACAACGGCGGAAAAGTAATTGTTCAAGTTGAAAAGGTTGTACGGGAATCTTCACTAAATCCTAAAAATGTTCACATTCCTCATGTCTTAGTTGATGCTATCGTCGTTGTAGAAAATAAAGAAAACCATATGCAAACATTCGGCACACAATACAATGAAGCTTTTATACGTAGTGATTTGGTAGTTAATGATAAAAAATCTATCTATCCATTAAATATACGCAAAGTAATCGCAAGACGCAGTGCGAAGACCTTAACCCAATCAATGAAAGTAATTAATTATGGGATTGGTGTTCCAGAAGTGGTAGCTAATGTATTAAGTGAAGAAGGACAGGAAGACCATTTTATCCCCACGATTGAACCAGGCATATTTGGAGGAACTCCAGTTGGCGGACTTGATTTTGGATGCTCCATAAACCCGGACGCGATTATTGATGAATCGTATATGTTTGATTACTACGATGGAGGAGGACTAGATATAGCCTTTTTAGGATTAGCTCAATGTGATGATAAAGGTAATGTAAACGTTTCAAAATTCGGACCTAAAATTGCAGGCTGTGGTGGATTTATTAACATTACACAAAATGCCAAAAAGCTTGTCTTTTGTGGGACATTTACAGCTGGCGGGTTAAAAATGGAAGTATGTGATGGAAGGTTAGTAATCTTACAGGAAGGAAAAGTGAAAAAATTCACCAGCGATGTAGAGCAAATTACCTTCAGTGGAAAAGTAGCGAAACAAAATGAAAAACCTGTTTTGTATGTAACGGAGAGAGCTGTGTTTGAATTACGTAAAAATGGATTGACATTAATAGAAATAGCTCCAGGAATCGATTTAGAAAGAGATGTTTTGGCACAAATGGAATTTACACCACTGATTAGTAAGGACTTAACATTAATGGATAAAGCAATTTTTAAAGAAGGTCCTATGGGGCTCATATATAATCGGAGTGAGCAGGATATGGGTAGTGATTTTCTCACAAAATAATGATTGGGGATAGCACGATGAATGAAGCGATTCAGAAAAATGGCGTTAGGGCATATATCATGGAAACGATTATGTTTTTTACGTATGCATTTTTTGCGGTTAGCTGGATTGCGGGGACGACACTGACCTCGCAAATTATGGAGCATTTTAAGTTGACAGATTTTGCTTCCGCGACATTTATTTCAAATGCAATTACGGTTGCTAAAATTATAGGTAATCTACTAGCAGCATGGTTTTTGGTTAAACTACAACCGAAAAAAGCAATTGCTTTTGCTTCGTTGTTAATTGTACTCGGAAGTGGTTTAGGTGTGTTCGTAACGGAATATTGGATGTTTGTTGTAACAAGGTTTATTACTGGTTTTGGGGGAGCCCTATATATTGTATATTTTGGACCAATTGTTATTCGTTATTTTGATCCAAAACGACGCTCTACTATTAATGGGATTAATGCAGCAGCTTATAATGTGGGAAGTATTATTGCTATGGTTGTTGTAACACCTGTTTTTACGTGGCTAGTAACTTGGCAAAATAGTATCCTGTTTTTTACAGCCTGTAGCCTTGTGTTATTCGTATTATGGCTCATATTTGGGGAAGATTTTGAACTAAATCAAACCTCTAACGATCAAAAAACGGTGAAAGCATACACATTTAAAGATGGTTTAAAGGATAAGTTTAATTATGTCTTTCCGTTTACTTATGCTGGCTTGTTATTGTTATATATCGTTATTCTTACAATTTTCCCAGTTTCAGATAGTGCTGCGATCAATCCAAAAACGCTGAGTACAGTAGTAGCGATCGCCGGAGTAGTCGGAACGATATTTGGAATTATGGTAACGAAGCGATTTGCTCGCCGTTTGCCAGTACTTCGTTGGTCAGGGCTAGCGATGACGGTATCAGCTGTAATCATGGTCATGACAACATCGGGTGCATTGGCGTTAGCTATGGCAGCACTGGTCGGATTCTTCATGTTCTTGCCAATGACAGCGTTGGTTACGATTCCACAAGAGCTTCCTGATATGACACCAAGCAAATTAACGTTAATCATGGGATTCTTCTGGTCGTTTGCTTATATGTTTGAAACGGTTGCCTATTATTTTGTGGGAGTGTTAATTGATGTATCTGGCTTCCAGGCTGGATTATATTGTGCGATTCTATTAAGCTTATCATTTTTTATTGGTTCCTTCTTACTACCAGAAACAGGAGGGAAGACAGAAGATCAAAAGCAAGCAATCAGCTAAAGAAATGATGAAAGGGAGGCTTTACGATGGATATGAATCATGTTGAAAAAAAGCAATTTTCGTTAGACAGTTATACATTGGAATGCGGGAAAGCGATCCCTGTAACTTTAGGGTATGAGACATACGGGGAATTAAACAAAGACAAATCAAATGTAGTGGTAGTGGCACATTATTTTAGCGCTTCTAGCCATGCGGCAGGAAAGTATTCTCCTGAGGATGAGACAAGCGGCTATTGGGACTCTTTGATCGGCCCAGGTAAAGCAGTTGATACGAATAAATTCTTTGTTATTAGTACAGATAATTTGGCGAATGTACAAGCTTATCATCCGAAGGTAATTACAACAGGCCCAAGAACAATTAACCCAGAGACAGGGCAAATATGGGGGATGGATTTTCCGCCATTTACATTTCGTGATATGGCGGGTATACAGCATGATTTTATTACGAAGCAGCTAGGTATTAAGAAACTACATGCTGTCATGGGGGCTTCAGCTGGCGGGTTTATTTCATTAAATTGGGCAGTCCACTATCCAGACATGGTAGAACGTGTAATTGGAGTAATAACAAATCCACAAAATCCAGTCATAACATCGTTTAATGTGCTACAACATGCCATGCGAGCAATTGAACTAGATTCGAACTGGAACAATGGTAATTATGTGGACGATCAAGGACCTGAAGAAGGCTTGCACTTAGCTATTCAAATGATGAATGCAGGTGCGTTTACACCAGAGCTGTATGAAGATACATATCAGCGAAATAGTGATGAACAAGCTCCTTACGAATATTTTCATATGAAAACAGGTTACGAGCAACAGTTGTATGACGCTGTGAAAGCGGGAATGCCAGTTATGGATGCTAGTCATTGGTATTATACTTGTCGAGCAACGATGATGCATGATATCGCCCACGGTATAGGCTCATTAGAAGAAGCGTTAGACAGAATACAGGCTAACGTGTTAATGATTTCTTGCACGCGTGATTTACTACAGCCGACCATTTATAATCGTCGTATGGTTGATACGTTGTTGAAGTTAGGCAAAGAAGCAGAATTAGTAGAAATAGAGAGCTTAAAAGGGCATATGGCAGGCGTATTAGATGGGCATTTGTTCAGTGATGATATCCGAAAGATGCTACAAAAATAGCGTTGTAAGTGCATGAACGAAGTATAACCTTGCCTTAAAGAAAAATGCTTTGAGCTTTCTCTTTCTAAAATGGGGTATGGATTATACAGAATACATGAATGTATAATTTGTTCAATGGTTTGTAGACTATTCTTGGAGTAATAGAAAGAGTAGAGGGTGAAATTAAATAGACTAAACTAAAAAGAGGATATTTTTTCAATATATAAGTATATATCCTCTTTTCTATACATATTAGATTTGCACAACAATCCCGAAGGATATAAATTCGTTTGCTATCGTGGTAAACGAAAAGGTAAATCTGTTTGATCAGGGTTTTATACGAGAGAACCTAAATAAATTTGCAATACAAAAAAGTATTACTGACGAAAATTTAATTTGTTTTATTTCAAAACACACCAGTTCCTACATACCTACATACTTATGGAATAAAAATGTTGAACGGTGGTGTGGATATTCTTACAGTACAACAGTTATTAGCTCTTGCATCCCCCGAAATGACATTAAGATATGCCAAGCTAGCTATTAGATAATACGAAAAGACTAGCGTTTGTAACAGTTATAAAGCAAGGTGTTTTTAGCTTTGACTTCAATGGTGAAGTTCAAGAAATGAAAGCAGGAGAAGACATTCATAACAGATGCGTTGTGGCAAAATCACAAGCTTAAATGCGATGGACAACCCTTATAGAACTTGTCACGCTTTTTAAATGGAAACTTTTCTCATATGGAAGCCCCACCTTGTCTAATTTGTGGTTATAATCCCCCATATAAAGACCTAGTGGTAGGCTTTTCTGAGTTAGATAGACAAAAGAACATTACACTAGAACATTCACAAAGACAACTGAAATAGTAAAACAACGGATTGAGGAAATGTTGCAGAGAATAATCAAAAAATTTTTACAACCTTATCAAAACATGTATCCAACATGTCATATTAGAAGAGTCGTTATGTGACGCTCTTTTTTTATGTTGACGGAACCATTGTTTTTTTAGGATAAAAAAGTTGAAACTTTTATATAATAATTTCACTCTAATAGGTGGAGAGGAGGTCAAATTGATGAATGAACTTACACTTGTTAAAAAGGCGATAAAGGGAAACAGGGAATGTCTAGAGGAATTACTTGTTTTGCACGGCGATCAACTGTATCGCACTGCTTACTTATATGTTCGGAATCGCGAAGATGCTTTAGATGTTGTCCAGGAGACATCTTACAAAGCTTTTTTATCAATTGGTCAATTAAAAAATGAAAAATACTTTTTAACTTGGCTAACAAAAATACTTATAAATTGTTCGTATGATGTATTGAAAAAGAGCAAGAAAGAATTACCTCTGAGTAATATGATCGAACTTACTACGGATGAACGGGAAAAAAGAGAGGAGAATCTGGACTTATTAGAGGCAATTAATAGGTTGAACGAAAAGCACAAAAATGCGATTATTCTTTTTTACTTTCAAGATCTCTCTATAAGTGAGGTAGCTAAGGTAATGAAAATACCTGAAAATACGGTAAAAACCTTTTTGAGCAGGGGGAAAGCTCGATTAAAAAAATTGTTAGGAGGAATGAACTATAATGGAGAAAAAATCACTTCAAAAAGTATATAAAGAGATTGAAGTACCTAGAGATAGTGTTTTAGATGCAATAAGGGCTGGGAAGGAACGTGCTAATCATAATGTACCTAAAAATAAAAATAATACAAGGAAAATTATATGGTCTATAGTTGCAGCTGCAACTTTATTTATTTCTTCCAGTTTCGTTTCTCCCTTTCTATCACACGTAATGGCAGAGGTGCCATTGGTTGGGAATGTGTATAATGCCTTCAATGACGCTGTAGGTCGAAATTTACAAACTCAAGATTTGATAACAGAATTGAATCAAACATCCAGTTATAAAGGTATAGATGTATCTGTTACAAGAGCCTATTATGATGGAGCAGTCATAGGAGTTACTTTTTCTGTTAAAGGTAGTCTGAAAACAGAAGAAGATGGTCAAGTTCAAGGGTTTTATGAAATATATGATGGTAAGGATGGCATTTCCGATAGTAAAGAACTAGTGTATTTGCAGCCAACTGAGAATGGCTATACAGGACATATACAATTTAGCTACCCAAAAAATGAATTACCTTCAGAAACTACTTTTCCATTAGAATTTAAGAGGATAGGTGGTACGGAGGGAAGTTGGCGGTTTGACGTCCCGATAAACCAGTTACCATATGAGATAGTAAATGTTGATAAAGGAACTAAAAAAGAGAATTCAGAAATAAATGTTCATTTCGATTCAATTACAGAAGGCAAAGCATCTACTGCTATTAATTATACCGCTAATTTTCCAATTCAAGGAAAACATAATCAGGTACGTCTAGAGGTTTATGATGATCAAGGTAAAGAACTCTTTATCTCCACGGACGGAATTGATCTAGAAACTACCAAAAAAGACGATAGGATTATTGTTAAAGGCAGAAGTATTATTCCACAGCCAATAAAGGGGAAAACTAATTATATTAAAATTCACCCAAAAGTGGCTTTGACTGGTGAAGATCCAAATGAACCGTTAGAATTAGACCCAATAATAATCGACTTTGATAAATAATGATACCTTTTCAATTTTAATGAATTATAGCTTATTAAGAAATCGGGTGCGATTCTGGAACAAGACTAAGAAGGATGATACATATGATACATGACTAATATGTATCATCTGTTATTTTATATGACTTTTTACAGTTTAGGTCTTGATACTACCTCCACGCTTTGTGCTTTCTTTACCCCTCTGAATTGCTTTTGTGCTAAACAACTTCTTTATTCTAATAATTCACGATTTTGTAAGGTTTTTAAAGATTAATTCTGTTAGAATGGACGTAAGAAGAAAGGGAAAAGGAGGGGGTTGCTTGTCTGAAATGAAAGATAAATTTGGACGTCCTTTACATGACTTGCGAATTTCTGTGACAGATCGTTGTAATTTTCGTTGTAGATATTGTATGCCAAAGGAAATGTTTGGCAACGATTTTTCGTTTATGAAAAGAGAGCAGTTGCTTTCATTTGAAGAGATAGAGCGAGTGGCGAAAATTTTTGTTTCATTAGGAATAAGGAAAATTCGCTTAACGGGCGGAGAGCCTTTGTTGCGTAAAGATTTACCAGTGTTAATTGATAAGCTAATGTCTATTCATGGATTAGAAGATGTTGCATTGACAACGAACGCCTCATTATTGGAGCGAATGGCTCCTCGTTTGAAGGAGGCAGGTTTGCATAGGGTGAATGTGAGCTTAGATGCCATAAACGACGATGTTTTTATGACAATTAATGATGCCGCTTACAAAACGGAAATGATTTTAAGGGGGATTGATAAGGCTAAAGAAGTCGGGTTAGGCGTTAAGGTCAATATGGTAGTAAAAAAAGGAATGAATGATCATCAAGTAATTCCAATGGCTACTTATTTTAAGAAACGTGGAATTACGTTGAGATTTATTGAATTTATGGACGTTGGTACAGCGAACGGTTGGAACTTTCGTCAAGTGATGACAAAAAAAGAACTTTATGATGAATTATTCAAGCATTTTGCTTTAGAAGCCGTAAACCCTGCTTACGTTGGTGAAGTTGCGAAAAGGTATCGTTATGTCGGAACGAATACAGAAGTTGGCTTTATTACCTCTGTTTCCGAGTCTTTTTGTTCTACTTGCACAAGAGCAAGAGTTGCGGCTGATGGGAAGCTATATACATGCCTCTTTGCATCTAATGGGTTAGATTTAAAAAGTATACTACGTTCTAATTCTGGTGATGAAGCTGTGCGTGCAGCGATTGTATCGACGTGGCAGAACAGAACGGATCGGTACTCGGATGAACGAACAGAAGAGTCGGCAAAGAATAAGACAAAAATTGAAATGTCTTATATAGGTGGCTAAGTTTCAAGCAATAGATGCGTAGATAAATAGAGTGAATCGATGCAAATTCACTTTGCTAAGGACTAATCAAACGATAAACATTATATTTCAAGTGTTTTTAATAGAAGGAGGGGTATGCATGGTAGAGGTTTTATTATTTGCACAGCTTCGAGAAGACATAGGAACAGACCGTTTACAAGTAGAGGCTGAAGAAATGACTATTCATGAATTGAAAAAGCAACTTCAGGAAAGCTATTCGTTATCGCAAATGGAAACAATGATGACAGCAATTAATGAGGAATATGTAATGGATTCAGAAGTGATAAAAGCTGGGGATACAATTGCTTTTATTCCTCCTGTAAGCGGAGGGTAATTTTTTCTTGAATATAAAGTGCAGCAAGACTACCACTTTAATAATCGGAAAATGCAAGTCTAAGCGGAGATAACAACACCTAAATAATCTTTGAAAGATCTATGGGTTATATCAATGGGATACTAAACAATCCATGTGGGATAAAATCCTCACTGTATCTCTATTGGTGACCTCTTGAAATTTCCACCAATAAAGTCGTCGGTCTTTCACTTTACAGTGTGATGGGTGATTTCTTATTACTTTAAATAGCTCTAAAAAAGGAGGGCTTCCATGAAACAGGATATAACTGGAGCCGTCATTGCGGGAGGGGCGTCAAGAAGATTTGGCTCCCCAAAAGCATTTGCTAAAAAAGACGGAAAAGCTTTTTATCAAATTTCCATCGCTGTATTGCGTCCGTTGGTTTACAAGATTTTTTTGGTAACTAGTCCCGCTTTAGCGGCTTGCTTTAGGCATGATGATACGGATGTGAAAATCATAGAGGATATACCGCATTATCAAGGGGATGGTCCGCTTGCAGGAATTTATTCCGCAATGACTTCTTGTGAAACAGAGTGGTTGCTCACCTTGCCTGTCGATGTGCCGTTTATGAAGTCAGAAGTACTAGAGGTTTTGTTGCGGGAGATGGGAGATGAGGTAGACGCAGTTATTCCCATAGTAGATGAAAAAATGCAAGTCCTTGTAGGGTTATTTCGTTGTACTATAAAAGACAAGATCAAAACGCAGCTTAATCAGGAAGAACGGAAGGTTGATCACTTATTGGAAAAAATAGCTACACGTTATGTGAAAATAGATGATACCAAAGCATTTTTTAATATAAATCGACAGTCCGAATATCACAAATATGTGGCTAATATAGAACATTAAGGGGGCTACACGATTGTTACAAGACCATCGAAAGACATCACCAAAGGCTGTAACATGTGCTATTTTAACCATCAGTGATACAAGAAATAAGGAAACCGATAAAAGTGGAAGATTCATTCAATCCTTTTTGGGAGAGGAAGGTCATACTGTTTCTGCTTACGATGTAATCCCAGATGAAAAATGCATGATTGAAATGCATATAAACAGCTATGGAACAGACATAGAAGCTGTGATTATAAATGGAGGTACAGGCATTTCCAAACGCGATGTCACCATTGAAGCTGTCAAGCCATTATTAGATAAAGAATTACCTGGCTTTGGTGAGTTATTTCGTATGCTTAGTTACCAATTGGACATCGGTTCAGCAAGCATGCTATCAAGAGCAGTCGCCGGCGTTTCGCAAAATCGTGTTATTTTTGCCATACCAGGTTCTAGTGGGGCGGTAAAACTAGCGATGGAAAAGTTAATCTTGCCTGAATTGGGACATCTTGTCATGGAAGTTAGCAAAGATTTAGAGCAAGGTTAAACAGGAAAATGATGAAAGAGGCTCGTATTATAAGACGTAAGCTTGAAGAGAGTCAATCACTTTTATTGAATGAAATAAAGTGGCAACAATAAGATACGTATAAAAGGATGGAGCAATGTGAAAAAACAAACCATACTCATACTTGTAGCTGTGCTCATCATTATAACTGCTTGTGGAAATGCATCTAACTCTAACTCAAATGCCAAAGGCTCCATAGAACTTACGATTTCTGCGGCTTCCAGCATGATGGACGTATTAACAGAAATAAAAGAAAACTTTGAGAAGGAAAACCCGAATATGGAAGTAACATTTAATTTTGGAGGGACAGGGGCGCTACGGAAGCAAGTAGAACAAGGAGCACCTATTGATGTCTTTTTTTCTGCTTCTAAAAAAGATTACGATCTGTTATTAGAGGGAGGGTATATTGAACAAGGCGAGGAATTGTTACATAATCAATTAGTTGCTATCCAGCCAAAAGATGGTTCTGTTTCAACGCTACAAAATGTTGTTAACACGAATCAAAAATTTGCTCTTGGTACACCGGAATCCGTACCAGCAGGCTTCTATGCGCAAGAAGCATTACAAAAAATGGGTTTTTGGGATGAGTTGCAAGGGCAAATGGTATTTGCTAAAGACGTATCTCATGTCTTGCAATTAGTAAAAGATAAAGCGGTGTCTGCTGGTATAGTCTATAGCAGTGATCTCCATCGTGTGAACGAAGTAGATATTATAGAGAAAATAGATGGCGCATTACATACCCCAATATCCTATTATGTAGCGGTCATTGAAAATGGTAATGAACGTTCTCAAGAAAAGCAAGCAGCGGCAGAACAGTTTTATAACTATGCGCAAAATGAAACGAGTAAAGCGCTATTTGAAGCTTACGGATTTGTCATTCGTGATAAGCTGGTGGAGGATACATGATGTGGTCTTGGCACCCTGTTCAACTTTCGTTAGTCGTAGCCAGTATCGCAACAGGGATTGTATTTGTATTTGCTATGATTGTGGCGTATTGGATGACCGAAAAAAATGTGAAAGGACGCGCCATTTTAGAGACGGTTGTCTTCCTTCCTCTTGTTTTGCCGCCAACCGTCATTGGTTTTTTATTAATTATTATTTTTGGTAATAACAGCTTTGTTGGGCAAGCTATCTCCTGGCTAACCGGACAACCCCTGTTATTTACCGTCACTGCAGCAGTTATAGCTGCAAGTGTAGTTGCTTTCCCGCTTATGTATCAATCACTGAAAACCGGTTTTCAAATGGTTGATGATACTATTCGTGGTGCGGCCAAAGTAGATGGAGCATCTAATTGGAAGCTGCTATTTCTAATTACCATTCCGTTATCCTATCGGTCAATTGCCACGGGGTTTATTTTAAGTTTTACACGGGCGTTTGGTGAATTTGGAGCAACCTTAATGTTTGCCGGGAATATTCCAGGAAAGACGCAAACCATTCCAACCGCCATTTATCTTGCTATTGAATCTGGGCAAACAAAAATTGCTACCTATTATGCGCTCATTAGCATTGGTTTTTCGTTTGTGTTGTTGTTTATGATGAACAGATTGACGAGGGTGGACGTTAAAAAATAGGAGGGTTGGGAGAAATCATTAAGTTTTAGCTCTAATAACCAACGATCTATTATTATCAGTTATGGCTTATAAATTGAAAAATTGATAAGTAGTTTGTTAAGCATTCGTAATGTATATGTTGAAATTATGTATTCAATTATTTAAAGGTTGCTATTTTTAATAGTAATATGCATAGCAGGTCGCGAGAGTGTAAAATATTTTGTGTAAATAGAAATACCAATTAAACATGTTCATAGAAAAAGGAAGACCCTTTTTGTAGAATAAAGTTAGCACACAAAATTCACAGAAAAGAGGTCTTCCCTATGAACCATCTTACTACAGATTTAATTGAAGCACTAGCAAAAAAACAAGATATTGAACAAGTTTTTCGTCGTCATTTAGAAGAAGCTATTAACCAACTACTAAAACATGAATTAACTGTATTCCTGGATTACGAACCGTATGAACGCAAAGGAGTTCATTCAGGTAACTCTCGTAATAGATTTTATGACCGTACTTTTAAGACGGAGTACGGTGAGCTACAACTTCGTATACCAAGGGATAGGAACTGCGAATTTCAACAACAAACAGTGGCTCCATATAAGCGTTCCAACGACACGCTGGAACAGTTTGTTATTTATCTTTATGAAAAGGGAATTACAACAGATGAAATCGCACATCTAATCGAACGAATGTACGGACATCATTACACCAAACAGACCGTGTCTAACTTAACAAAATTGGTAGCAGAAGATGTACAAGCATTTCATGAACGTAAATTAGAAAAGCGTTACGCATGCATTTACTTAGATGCTACTCAAATCCCTATTCGTCGTAACACTGTAGAGAAAGAGTCTGTATATATTGCAATTGGGATCACGGAAGACGGCATAAAAGAAGTATTAGATTTTACTATTGCACCAACAGAATCCGCACATATATGGGAAGAATTGATGCAGGAACTATATCAGCGCGGTGTTGAAGACGTTCTACTCTTCGTCTCAGACGGTTTAACTGGCATGACAGATGCCATTCACCGTGTCTATCCCAAAGCAAAGCATCAGATGTGCTGTGTCCATGTTGCCCGTAATATTGCTAAGAAGGTTCGTGTCAAAAACCGTTCAGAGATACTTGGTGACTTTAAAACTGTTTATCATGCCATAGACAAAAAAGAAACCCTGCAAGCGTTAGAACAGTTTCAAAGCAAATGGGAAAAGACATATCCACGTGTCATTGACGCAGTTGTAAAAAATGAACAATTATTAATATTTTATGAGTTCCCTGCCTCTATTCAACGGAGTATCTATTCGACAAATTTAATTGAAGCCTTCAATAAAGAAATAAGAGCAGTTTCCAAACGAGGAGGCTTTGGAACGTTTTCTTGTCACGCGATTTCTAGAGTATAATCATAAATTCAGCATGCGCTGCCATCGAGGTTTTGATCAGGCAAAATCTGAATTAGTTGCCATGTTTGAAACTCTGGAGAATTGACTTAGAACCCGCCATCCTTGACCTTGTTTACGGTCGTGGTGTATATCTGCGGCGGATGCAGAAAATATAAAACATAAGGGCTCCACCCGCTTTTTTATGGTACCACGACCGTACTCTTCTATGCTCTCGCTGGCAGGGCCCCCTATACCCAACACAGCGAATCACAAAGAAGAGGCACAAGGTCAAGGACAAGCAGCTAACGCTGTGGCTATAGAGACTTTCTGATTATGTATTCAGAGCTAACATCTACAAAAGGGGATTTACACAAAATTATTGGTACACCCTACTTTGGTCATATATCATGATTGGTTCCCATTTATAAAACATTATTCTAACTATTAACTAAATCAGAGTTTTCTTGCTCTCTCAGATAATACATTAATTGGTTTGGAGATGGTAAAGCGGCCTCTGACAATACTGTGTCACCTGATGATGCCTCAAATCCCGAAGCATATGTGTTTATAAACACATGGCCATCCTCTTTTAGGCTATTTACATTTCGTTGGGTACTTTTGTTTTCCCACATTGTCTGATTCATACTTGGCCCTATAAAAATGGGTTTACTATAATTCAACACACATAAGGAAAGCAAATCATCAGCTACTCCATTCGCCATCTTTGATAAGAAATTTGCGGAAGCTGGAAGGATTACTAAATGGTCAGCATCCTTAACTAAATTAACGTGAGGTACTTTGTTTGAACTTAAATCAAACGCATCTGTATAAACCCCATCTGCCAGTGGTCTGAGTCCATTTGGATTGAGAAAATTAGATGCAGATTTAGTTAGCACAACCTCTACACGATATAAACTTAGAAGTTCATAAATATAATTAGTTACATTTATAGCTGCTATGCTTCCAGTGATACCGAATACAATTTTTTTATCCTTCATAAACCAAATCCTCCTCAATAATGTCTAAATATCTTTTGATATTTCTTTTAACAGGAGGACAAGGAGTTTTATTTGCCTCAATTCTTTCTAATGGACAAGCATTGCCCTGGCATGATGGTCTAAAATAACAGCTTGTACATGCTGAATCCTCGTTTGCCCCTCCTGATAACCATAAAAACAGACGATCCTCGTAAATCTCCATCTCTCCGTCTTCGTAAATATTCCCGACATGATTTAATGGATTATTAAATGCAACTGTACACTTATAAACCATTCCATCAGAACCAATTACAAATGAGCCTGGAAGAGCAGCATAGCACTCGCTCCCTCCCGGTTGAAGGGTCTGTTTGTAGAAACTAAAGTCAAATCCTTTGTCTTGAGCGTGGGAATAAAAAGGAAATAATTCTTTCGTATCACAAAGGTGGATATCACCGCTCTGTTCCCCTTTTAGATTTTTAACCGAAACAAAGTGCATTTGAAACCTTTCATCTGCGGAAAATTCCTTACTTATGTAATCTATATACTCGTACATGACAGGAAAGGTCCCTTCGCTAATATTTGAGCGAATCATAATTTGAAAATTATTTTCTTCGAACATATCTCTAATGTTCATCAAGTTCAGAACAATCTTGTCAAAAGTTTTTTCTCCGTTTTTACCCACTCTAAATTGATCATGAGTTTCCTTCGTACCATCGAGTGTGATTTGATAACCTAGTACTTTATATCTTAGTAACTCGGTAAATACTTCTGTAGTTAAGTTATACCCATTCGTAGTAATACCAGCCATATATTCGACACCTTTACTATCGCAAATTTCAATTAATTCTTTCGACAATTTTTGAATGACATTGAGTGATATTAAAGGCTCTCCACCAAACCATGAGACAACTAATGCTTCGTATTTATGAATGTTATTTTTCACATAGTTAATTATCCCTGTTATGGTTTTCTCGTTCATTTCACTTTTTTCAAAGTCCTCATAGCAATACCCGCAACGAAAGTTGCAATCTTCATTCGGCATTATGATTAAGTTTAGCGTTCTATCTTCCGATAAACTGCTAACCTTTTGTGCTGTGGCTTTTCTGAATTCATCTATATCACTATTAATCAAGAACTTTTTGTCCACCAAAAAATCAACCAAACGATTTGTTTCACTGTAACTAATTTCTTTAGATCTCAAAGTATGTAATAAATCATTGGTGTCCCTTCGTGTAAACTTAACTATCCTACCAGTAAGACTATTATATAATTTAATGTTTTCCGTACCTCTTTGTATGACATTAAATCTTGATGGTTTCAATGTTAGGTTTTTAACTTTGTTTATTTGCGTTGTATCCCTATGGAACAATTAAAAGCCTCCCTTGTGGGATGACCATGTAAAAACACGGCCATCCATTTACAATCATAAATTCATGTAAAATACCTATTAAACTTGTCCTATCACACTTCAGGTTAAAAATTAGCAAAAAACATTGATAATTTTTGGTGGTCGACTCATACTTATTCACCTCATATTCATTAACAATTTTTTACCATTCAAATAATTTATACATTAAAATAAGTTAAATGTCAATATAATTAGCAAATAAGCAAATATTTTTTAAAATAATTATTGACTTTTATTCTAATTTGTTATTAAATAATTTTAACGTTAAAAAAATTTAAATGGAGCTGGTGCTAAGTTATGAAAACTCGAAATTTTATTTTATTGATATCGGGAAGGATTGTCACCAATATAGGGGATAGTTTATATGCGGTAGCCTCAATGTGGTTGGTTTATGAACTGACAAAGAATAATTTTTTCACGGGCTTAGCGGGATTTCTGACTGCAGCACCTATTGCCCTACAATTTTTTATTGGTCCTATAATTGACCGAATAGAACACAGATCAATCTTAATTTATTCTCAAATGCTTCAGGCTGTTTTATTAGCAGTCATTCCACTCGCTTATTATTTTGATGTTCTATATGCGTGGATTGTATTAACAATTTGTCCTTTAGCCTCTATAATACAGCAATTTGTTTACCCTACTCATTTTTCAATTTTACCAAAGATTGTTGATAAAGACTCTTTAACAAAGGCGAATTCCTTTATGACCTCCACCTATCAATTATTAGATTTAATTTTAATGGGAGTTTCAGGTGTTATAATCGCAATAATGGGTGCTGTGGCTGTTTACATGTTGGATGCTATAGCATTTCTTATAGCTATGACTTTATTTTACTATCTCAAATTCCCTGGAACAAAAAATGTTAATGTGGAAGCCGAAAGTAAATTTTCTTTGAAAGAAGAATGGGATACCTACAAATTAGATTTAAAAGAGGGTTACTGGTTCATAAGGAGATCATTTATACCAAAATTTCTTTTAGCAGCAATAATAGCGAATTTCGTTATTGGTGGGGTCTCTGCAATTTTACCTGATTATGCTGCAAATCGAGGTGGTAGTCATATATACGGTTGGTATTTAGGGGCTATGTCGGGTGGTCTTTTAGCCGGTTCCCTTTTAGCCAATGTTTTTAATAAGATTCCCTTAGGAAGAGTAACAATCATTAGCTTTTTTATTTCAGGGTTGAGTTGGATTTTTTCTGGGGTAACAAATATAACTATATTATCCATTCTTTTATTTGGAATAAGCTACATTTCAATAGGTTTGACGAATGTGCTTTTCCTCTCCTCGTTGCAAAATATTTTACCAAGTGAGGTTTTAGGAAGAGTTTTTTCTTTCGTTGCTGGTGCAACAATGATTGCTTCTCCTTTAGGTTCACTAATTGGTGGTTCTATTGCCACTTTTACAGGAAGTTTTGTTGTGTTTATGTCTGGAAGTTTAGGAATATTATTTGTATCTTTATACTGGATAATAATTCCAAAATTGAGAAACTTACCGAGTCCCGCCGACTTTGGAGAGGATGGCACTCTAATGGCAAAGCAAAGTTGACGTAACTTGTCCTGCCATTAGAATAGAACGAGGGATGTTGTAACTTTACTGATCAAGATAACTCATAATTATATAGTTTACATTGTATATTTCATCTTTTTCAGAATGTTTTTTCTTTCTTGATACAATATCCCTAATTTTTTCATTTACCTCTCTCCATTCCTCTCTCGTTAATTGAACACTAACTATGCTCGCTTCAGAAGAAACTATTTCATCAGTTTTATCTAAAAGATCAGATTCGATTCGAGAAATTGCCACATCAGAAAAGGCTTTTAATTGAAACAGTATGTATTCCGAGTTTTGATTGGCGTTTTCATGTGAAAAGGTATACTCACCTAACATGCTTGCAGCCGCCTCAGCTAAATAATATTTTTGAGTTAAATTATTCACTTTCTTTTCGTCGACAACTTTTATAAGCCCCAGTTCTTCTAACTGGTTTACATGATAATAAAGTTTTGATGGCTTTTCATTTAATAATGTAGCTATTTCTTTTACGGTCTTTTCTTTATCTTTGATTACTTGTAAGATTCGAGTTCTTTGATAATTGAACAATGATTTTGCAATTTTCGTTTCTTTATCAGTAGTCATCCAATATTCCCTCTTTCTATATCTTAATTAAATGTGGTAAAGAATTCTTTATTGTTTTAGACATTTAATGGTTCAGGGGTATCCCTAAACTATCAACAAATTAATGAAAATTCAATCAGAGTTAATGTTTCCTGTGTACCATTATAACTCAAATATCAACGTTTGACATTTCCCAATAAAATTGATTAATTTAGTTTTTCATAATCACTCTATTTGTTACAATTAGTAATTACACATAACTATAAACTTATTTTATCCTTCGGCCAATAAGGGGCTGTTGCACAATCAGGTAATTGATTGTGTAACAGCTTTTTTGTGTATACACAAAAAAACAGACCACAAAGGGTCTGCTCTCATGTATTATTAATTTATGACAAATAAAAGAATAATACAAACCCAGTATACGCAAACTGCAGCAAATTATCAATTATATTTACCGATGGATGTAGAAGAAATGATTCCTATGGATGATTCGGTCCGGCTCCACTGCCTCTTATGTGAAAGGATGGATTATAGAGAACTACTACAGGCATACGCTTCCAAAGGGAGAAAACCAGCAGTCGATTCAGTCATTCTATTTAAGGTCATTACCTACGCAGCCTCGCAAAAAATCTACTCTTCCCGAGGGATAGAAAAAGCATGTCGTCGGGATATCAATTTCCGTTGGCTTCTTCAAGGGTATGCAGCTCCTGATCATTCTACTATCAGTCGTTTCAAGCAAAAATATCTGACCGATACGGTGATGGAACAGCTCTTCTTTCAACAAGTCGTGTGGCTTTATCAACAAGAAGCGATTACCGGTGAAACCATCTATATCGATGGCACCAAAATCGAAGCGTATGCCAATCGGTATTCTTTCGTATGGAAAAAGGCAATCACCAAACATGAAGCCAAGATGTATACCAAATGGCAAGCCCTGCTGGAACAGATCAATACAACATACTGTCAGATTTTCACCAGTCCTTACGAGACCTTTTTAGAAGATTTGAAAAAAGTGCTTGTTTTCCTGGAGAAAGTAAAAGCGAAAGAAAACATCACGTTCGTTTATGGAAAGGGGAAAAGAAAAACGGTCCTTCAACGTTATCATGAACAAGTAAAGGAAATGCTTCAACGTAAAGAACACTACGATACTTCCAATCAGATTATGGGAGAGAAACGAAACAGTTATTCTAAAACAGACCATAATGCCACGTTTATGCGAATGAAAGATGATCCTATGAGGAATGGTCAACTCAAACCAGCTTATAATGTCCAAGCTGCCGTGGATGCGGAATTTATCGTTGGGATCAATGCGTTTTCCGATCGAAACGACACAACAACATTGATTCCAATGCTTCAATACGTAAAGGAACATCTTCCCTTTACCTATCGCAACATCGTCGCAGATTCTGGATATGAAAGCGAAGAAAATTACGTGTATTTAAAGAAGCAAAAACAGACGGCCTATATCAAGCCGCAAAATCATGAACGCAAGAAAAAAGCTTCTTTCAAAAAGGACATCAGACACCGAGAAAACATGGCTTATGATAAAAGCACAGATACCTATACCTGTGCCAATAACCAGCAGCTGCATGCCATTAGAAACTACACGCGAACCTCGCAGACTGGCTATCAATCTAAGGTAACCGTCTACGAATGTGAAGATTGTACAGGTTGTCCGCTCAAAGAAAAATGTACAAAAGCGAAAGGGAATCGCCAACTGCATGTAGCCAAGGAATTTCTGGCATACCGGGAAACAGCGCAAGAAAATATTCTAACAGAAACAGGCACACTGTACCGTATGAATCGTTCCATTCAAGTGGAAGGAACGTTCGGCGTACTGAAGGAAGATTATCATTTGAAGAAATTTCGTACGCGAGGAATAGGTAATGTACGAAACGAACTTTTAATCCTGGCATTTGGTTATAACCTCAATAAAATACATACGAAAATTCAAGCTAATCGCCTAAACCTCTATTATCATCCATTAAAGACAGCTTAAAAAAATAAAAATAGGCGAGGCTTATTTAAGTGCGTCAAAAACCGATTAAATTTCCCTTTATCACCATAAATAAAATAATGCATCTTAAAACGAGCAATCTCATATATAAAAAGGAGCTGTCAGCAAATGCATAATATGCATTTTGCGACAGCTCCTCTTCACAATTACTTCTAATTCTATACCCTCTCTTACACAAATACTTCTAAAGTGATGTTGTCTTCATCAAGTCACATCATTCAATTCTCCAATGTAATATTTAAGCCTTAAATAAAAGAACATTTCCATCAAATTTTTCATGGAGCTTTCGCGCAACAATATACACGCAAAGCTCTTTCAAGAGGCCGCAAACTATCACATTCGATTCTTTCTCTATCCGTTTTGTAATCACTGGATTAAACATGTGTGCAGCCTCCAATGTAGTTATCTGTACTTAGATTTACCTTATTATCAAGGGGATGGTCCGCTTGCAGGAATTTATTCCGCAATGACTTCTTGTGAAACAGAGTGGTTGCTCACCTTGCCTGTCGATGTGCCGTTTATGAAGTCAGAAGTACTAGAGGTTTTGTTGCGGGAGATGGGAGATGAGGTAGACGCAGTTATTCCCATAGTAGATGAAAAANATATTCTTTCGTATGGAAAAAGGCAATCACCAAACATGAAGCCAAGATGTATACCAAATGGCAAGCCCTGCTGGAACAGATTAATACAACATACTGTCAGATTTTCACCAGTCCTTACGAGACTTTTTTAGAAGATTTGAAAAAAGTGCTTGTTTTCCTGGAGAAAGTAAAAGCGAAAGAAAACATCACGTTCGTTTATGGAAAAGGGAAAAGAAAAACGGTCCTTCAACGTTATCATGAACAAGTAAAGGAAATGCTTCAACGTAAAGAACACTACGATACTTCCAATCAGATTATGGGAGAGAAACGAAACAGTTATTCTAAAACAGACCGTAATGCCACGTTTATGCGAATGAAAGATGATCATATGAGGAATGGTCAACTCAAACCAGCTTATAATGTCCAAGCTGCCGTGGATGCGGAATTTATCGTTGGGATCAATGCGTTTTCCGATCGAAACGACACAACAACATTGATTCCAATGCTTCAATACGTAAAGGAACATCTTCCCTTTACCTATCGCAACATCGTCGCAGATTCTGGATATGAAAGCGAAGAAAATTACGTGTATTTAAAGAAGCAAAAACAGACGGCCTATATCAAGCCGCAAAATCATGAACGCAAGAAAAAAGCTTCTTTCAAAAAGGACATCAGACACCGAGAAAACATGGCTTATGATAAAAGCACAGATACCTATACCTGTGCCAATAACCAGCAGCTGCATGCCATTAGAAACTACACGCGAACCTCGCAGACTGGCTATCAATCTCAGGTAACCGTCTACGAATGTGAAGATTGTACAGGTTGTCCGCTCAAAGAAAAATGTACAAAAGCGAAAGGGAATCGCCAACTGNTGCAAAATCGTGTTATTTTTGCCATACCAGGTTCTAGTGGGGCGGTAAAACTAGCGATGGAAAAGTTAATCTCGCCTGAATTGGGACATCTTGTCATGGAAGTTAGCAAAGATTTAGAGCAAGGTTAAACAGGAAAATGAGGAAAGAGGCTCGTATTATAAGACGTAAGCTTGAAGAGAGTCAATCACTTTTATTGAATGAAATAAAGTGGCAACAATAAGATACGTATAAAAGGATGGAGCAATGTGAAAAAACAAACCATACTCATACTTGTAGCTGTGCTCATCATTATAACTGCTTGTGGAAATGCATCTAACTCTAACTCAAATCCCAAAGGCTCCATAGAACTTACGATTTCTGCGGCTTCCAGCATGATGGACGTATTAACAGAAATAAAAGAAAACTTTGAGAAGGAAAACCCGAATATGGAAGTAACATTTAATTTTGGAGGGACAGGGGCGCTACGGAAGCAAGTAGAACAAGGAGCACCTATTGATGTCTTTTTTTCTGCTTCTAAAAAAGATTACGATCTGTTATTAGAGGGAGGGTATATTGAACAAGGCGAGGAATTGTTACATAATCAATTAGTTGCTATCCAGCCAAAAGATGGTTCTGTTTCAACGCTACAAAATGTTGTTAACACGAATCAAAAATTTGCTCTTGGTACACCGGAATCCGTACCAGCAGGCTTCTATGCGCAAGAAGCATTACAAAAAATGGGTTTTTGGGATGAGTTGCAAGGGCAAATGGTATTTGCTAAAGATGTATCTCATGTCTTGCAATTAGTAAAAGATAAAGCGGTGTCCGCTGGTATAGTCTATAGCAGTGATCTCCATCGTGTGAACGAAGTAGATATTATAGAGAAAATAGATGGCGCATTACATACCCCAATATCCTATTATGTAGCGGTCATTGAAAATGGTAATGAACGTTCTCAAGAAAAGCAAGCAGCGGCAGAACAGTTTTATAACTATGCGCAAAATGAAACGAGTAAAGCGCTATTTGAAGCTTACGGATTTGTCATTCGTGATAAGCTGGTGGAGGATACATGATGTGGTCTTGGCACCCTGTTCAACTTTCGTTAGTCGTAGCCAGTATCGCAACAGGGATTGTATTTGTATTTGCTATGATTGTGGCGTATTGGATGACCGAAAAAAATGTGAAAGGACGCGCCATTTTAGAGACGGTTGTCTTCCTCCCTCTTGTTTTGCCACCAACCGTCATTGGTTTTTTATTAATTATTATTTTTGGCAATAACAGCTTTGTTGGGCAAGCTATCTCCTGGCTAACCGGACAACCCCTGTTATTTACCGTCACTGCAGCGGTTATAGCTGCAAGTGTAGTTGCTTTCCCACTTATGTATCAATCACTGAAAACCGGTTTTCAAATGGTTGATGATACTATTCGTGGTGCGGCCAAAGTAGATGGAGCATCTAATGGAAAGCTGCTATTTCTAATTACCATTCCGTTATCCTATCGGTCTATTGCCACTGGATTTATTTTAAGTTTTACACGGGCGTTTGGTGAGTTTGGAGCAACTTTAATGTTTGCTGGAAATATTCCAGGAAAGACGCAAACCATTCCAACAGCCATTTATCTTGCTATTGAATCTGGGCAAACAACAATTGCTACCTATTATTCGCTCATCAGCATTAGTTTTTCGTTTGTGTTGTTGTTTATGATGAACAGATTGACGAGGGTGGACGTAAAAAAATAGGAAGGCGGGGGGAAATCTTAAGACAGTATACCACAGTGATGAAAGGAAAAATTAAATTAGCAGAATAGATAGCCACTTTATCGTGAAAAGGTGGCTTTTAATGTATTTATAATAGTTGTTTTTTGTTTCATTTACCTGCAAATATAAATTTAATTTAAAAATTAAGTTGAAATTAGGATATGAAAGCGTTATAATTACAACATACAATATTTTGTATATTGTATGTTGTAATTAAGTGATCCATACATTAAAGATTGGAAGTTATAAAATGGTAGCAAAAAATAGGCTTGCTTTGGCAGAAAGAGAGTTAGGAAGATCTGTGGTAGCTATTAATTATGAGTGGAGAACAGAGCGAATGAGTAAAGGTCAAGATGCTTTGTTTTTTGGAGTGAAGGACACGAATCAGATACCAAATGATGTAATAGATAAGCTGAATAGTGATCAAAATATGATTTGGCTAACAGTGGATAAAGCGGCAAGCAAGGGAAGAGCGATAGATACGGATTTGCATAACCCAATAACTTACCGATTAATGACAGGTTCTTCTAGCGGCGGACCAATTAACATTTTAAAAGGAATAAATGATTTCGCAATTGGAACAGATGGTGGAGGTTCCATCCTTGGTCCCGCAATGAGTTGTCAACTTCCTTCTGTGATAGGTTCAGGGATAGGGTTACATGTAAAGCAAAAAAAGACATCAACTGATGGAATAGATTTTACTGGAAGTGTTGGCGTAATTGCCAAAGATATGTGTACATTAGCTTCAATTATAGAAACTTTAATTAACGAGGAACTTGAGCTAGTGGAAGAACCGAAGTTGAAAATCGCCATTCCAAAAAAAGGAACGATTACATGCCCAGATCAAATGGATATGCATGAAAAAGTTATATATTACTTATCAAAAATGGATTGTTCGCATATTTCCTTCTTAGAAGTAGACATGACAGGGATTGATAATCGAGCTAGAGGTATAAACATTATTCAAGAAATTTTAGGTAAAAACGAAGCCGATTTAATTTTAACCTGTGAAGGTCCGATTGATGTGTATGGTTATGGTGAAACAATCCCGCAACAGTTTGGGCAAGTTGGTCAAGAGTTAACGAAACATCATGGAAAATATCTTCTACGTTCAGCAAACATGTGCAACACAACAGCTATTACGGTTCCAACTGAAAACCTTGCAACCGGATTAGTCATCGTTGCTAAAGAGGGGATTGGAAACTGCAAAAATGCGTTTAATTTAGCCAAAAAGTTAGAAAAGGGGATCAACCTTCCAGATGTTTGGAAACGTTATTTTCTTGATAATGAACAGGAATTTAATGGTTTTCAGCTATAAAAAGGTAGATTGATGGAAAGGAGTAAAAAATGAGTAGAATTTGGGAAAGTTTATTTTCGAAAAATGGTTTAGCAGCAAAAGGCATTGCTAAAGAACTCATTGATGTCAATGAGGGGGACAGAATTCCTAGAGTAGAAGATTTTGTTCAGAAATTATCTTTTGGCCGGGGAACTATTCAAGGTGGATTAAATGTATTGGAGAGGTTGCATGCAATTACGTTGGAATCTAGAGGGCATTTAGGAACCTTTTTAATGAATAAAGATATTCACATATTAAAAGAAATTGCAGGAATTGGTTCTTTAATGGGCGCAATGCCATTACCTTATTCCACACGTTATGAAGGCTTAGCAACAGGATTAATTGAGGTATCAGATGTGATGCATAAACGTTTGGATTTGGCATACATGAGAGGATCTAAGCAGCGTTTGGAAGGGTTAAAGTCACGTAGATATGACTTCGTTGTCATGTCTAAGTTAGCTGCTGAAGAAGAAATGAAGCATAATGATAACCTACAAGTAGCTATTAATTTTGGACCCAAAACATACGTAACGGCACATGAAATTTTTTTAGCAGACCCTTCCAACAATCAAATCAAAGATGGCATGCGGGTTGGAATAGACTTTTCATCTATTGATCAATCCAAGATTACTCTATTGGAATGTGACAAGATTAATGTGGAATTAGTACCAACTAATTACATGCAACTATTTGAGAATCTGCAAAATGGGAGTTTGGATGCGGCAGTATGGAATGCAGATGAAAGGAGAATAAACAAAACGTTCAAAAAAGTAGGCTTTCGAACAAAAGAAGCAAATATGCTTTCGGAAAAAGCTTCCACATCCGTTATTTTAATTGAAAAAGATCGAACTGACGTACATGATTTTCTCTTAGGATTGGAAACAAGAAAAATTATTGAAATACAAGAGCTAGTAGTTAATAAGAAAAAACTACCACATTACTAAATTTATTAAGGTAAGGGGATAGCGTGATATGAACGTACAAGATCTCAAAGACAGATTAAACTTGTTGTTGGAAAAATGCTTAATAAAACAAAAGGAATATGATATTGCTACTATTGCATTTGAAAGGTTATTAAAAGTGCTTAACAAGCATGATATCGAGCAAGCAGAGATGCTTTTTACTCATTTACCGATGGCTTTAAATCGTATTGAAAAAGGAGAAGAAGTAGAAAAACCTGCAGTTGAGTTAATGGAAGAGGTAAAAAATTCCATTTATTTCCCGATGGCAAAGGAGCACGTTTTCTATATTGAAAACAGATGGGGGGCGCCTTTGCCAGAAGGAGAGAAGGAGTTTTTATATATGCATTACACAAATGTAATTAATTTAAATTCACAAGGAGGACAATAAAATGAAAATTGTTATTGGTGGTCAAGTAGAAAAAAAGACAATAGAGTCATTAATAAAGGAAATGGATTCATCTATTGAAACGGTAATTAAATCAGATTTAGATGCTGCAATGGCTATAAAGTCAAACCAAGCAGATTATTATGTGGGAGCTTGTCATACTGGTGGTGGCGGTGCATTGGCTATGGCTATTGCCTTACTTGGAAGAGATCAATGTGAAACAGTTTCCATGCCTGGTAGGAAGCCAAATAATGATAATATTATCGAAGCGGTTAACAGCGGTAGAAAAGCATTTGGTTTTACTGCAGATCATGTCGATGCTGCGGTACCAATGATTATTAATGCATTAAAAAATAAATAGTAAAGGAGGTGCTTTGTAAGCTATGGAGACTTTATTTATTGTGTTAATTGGAGCGATGGCGGCCATTTTAGCAAACCAAAATATTGCAGTGTTTAACGATGGTTTGAGACCAGTCGTCGGAGAACATATTGAAGGAAGGCTAAAGCGTAGAGAGTTAGGAGTAACGGCTTTTGCAATGAGCTTTGGATTAGTCATTGGGTTTGGTATCCCTTTTACATTATCAGCTAGTATTATTTTGATTCATAGCATTTTACTAGGTACAGATATTATCGGTTTAATCACACCAAAGAATAAATGGGGAACCCCTTTAGCAGCCGCCGTTGGAGGATTATACGGATGGGCATTATTAGCAGGTTTAGAAAGTTTTGTAAAGCTATTTGATTATTTACCCGTTAATTTTTTAGAACCATTAGGAGAAGTTGGAACTCCTGTTGTAGTAACGTTCATGGCTTTTCCAGCTTTAGCAGTTGCTATGCAATTTAGTATTAAAAAAGGTATTCTAACATTTGTTTTAGCAGCTTTGGTACGGCAGCTTACCGTATTTGTCAATGAGAATGGATTCCTTTCCATTGGTGAAAATGTTATTCAATTAAATCAAGAAGGTATGGCACTCATTGTTGGAATGATCTTTCTATTTTTCTATGCAATGAAAGAAAAAGGGGATGAAGGATCTTCTGTTGATTTGGCTGCCATGTTTAGTGAAAAGGTTAAATCTATTAAAAATAATGTCATATATTTTGTCATTATAGGGGCTCTCATTGCAGGAGCGACAAATTTATTAATCATGGCTGGTGATCCAATTTCTCTCAATCTAATTGCAGAAGGAAAAATTACAGATGCTGGGATTGCAGCTGCAGCTAGAGCAATTGGATTTATTCCACTAGTAGCTAGTACTGCGATTGCGACAGGTGTTTATAGTCCGGTTGGGTTTACATTAATTTTTGTTGTCGGCTTATTTTCGCCAAATGTTTGGGTTGCTGTAATTATTGGTGGAATAATCAGTTTTCTAGAAGTTATGTTACTAAGTTCAATTGCAAGATTTTTAGACAAATATCCTGGTGTGAGAAACTCTGGTGAAAATATTCGTAGTGCTATGACCAAACTATTAGAAGTCGCTTTATTAATTGGTGGTGCGAATGCATCTAATATGATTGCACCTGGGTTCGGCTTCTTCTTTATTGCTGGTTTTTATCTATTAAATGAAGTAGCTGGTCGTCCGATTGTCCGTATGGCAGTAGGTCCTGTTGGCGCAATTGCAGTAGGTATTATCGCTAACATCCTAGTCGCTTTAGGCTTAATGAGTATTCCGCAATAAAATGAATGAAACCACAGGAGTGATGATATGATACAAACTGTAAGAGGTAGGATTACTACAGATGACTTTGGGGTATGCGCAGCACATGAACATTTATCCATTGATCTATCAAAAGTGAAAAATGATCCAGACACTATATTAGATGATGAAGAAGGTATGATTTCTGAGTTGAATCATTTTTATCGTGCGGGTGGCAGATCACTAATAGAATTAACAAATGATGGAATGGGTAGAAATGTTTCACGTTTAAAAACGTTAAGTGAGAAATCAAATGTTCACATTGTAACTTGTACAGGATTTTATAAGAATCCCTTTATTCCTGATTTTGCTAACAGCTGGGACCGTCATCAGTTTGCAGCGCATTTTATTCGTGAAATAGAAGAGGGAATAGGAGATAGCGGAATATTTCCGGGGATAATAGGTGAAGTTGGAACAAGCTTAAATGAGATGAAGCCAGTAGAAAAAGAATTAATTATTGGTGCTGGAAAAGCAGCTTTAGAAACGGGATTAACGGTTAGTACACATACGACGTTAGGAACAATGGGTCGTGAGCAAGTAGAAATGCTTTTTAACGTTGGCTTGGATAAAGATCAAATTATTATTGGTCACCAAGACCTCAATCCGAATAAAAATGAAGTGCTAGAGGTGCTTCGTTCTGGAGTTTATATTGGATTTGATACAATTGGAAAAAATAACTATAGGCCAGATGAAGAACGTTTATCGTATTTGATCGATTTTATTGAACGAGGTTTTCAAAAACAAATTTTACTTTCCGCTGATTTAACTAGGAAATCTCATTGGAAAAAGCATGGTGGTCTTGGATATGATTTAGTACTTAATAAGTTTGTACCAATTCTACGGGAGCAGGGCGTCTCTAATCATGTTATAGATGATTTGTTGATTCATAATCCTGCGAACGCCTTATCGATAAAGGAGCGTTTATAGTGGCTTATGATAAATCAAAATTAAAGTATGCCGATTCTGTTATTCCAACTTTAACCGTTAAAGAAGCGCAACAATTACAGTTTAAATTAGTTGATTGTATGAGTGAGCATTTTTCTGGCGATCAGTTTTTATCAATGGGAGATTTAGGAGTTGCTCCACAATATAAAAAACCAGAACAGACAAAAAGGGTTGAACGAACACTTGCTACATTTTTTGGCGCAGAGAATGCTTCGCTAGTGCGAGGGGCTGGTACTGGAGCAATTCGTACTATACTAAGTACATTGATGTCAACAGGAGATCAAATGTTCATTCACGATGCCCCAATATATACAACGACTCAGGATACCATTCAAATGCTGGGAATTAAAACAAAGAAAGTAAATTATAATGATGTGGAAGCTGTTAAAAGAGCAGTAACAGCAGAGGATAATTGTAAAGTTTTTTATGTTCAACATGCACGCCAAACACCTACTGATATCTATGATTTAAAGACAGTTATTCAAATTGTTAAACAGGCACGACCAGATATCGCCATTGTTGTTGATGACAATTATTGTGCTATGAAGGCGTATGGGATTGGTGTTGAGTTTGGGGCGGATTATTCCACTTTTTCAGGATTTAAAGTACTTGGACCAGAAGGAATTGGGATAATTGTTGGTAAGAATGAAGCAATCAACTTGCTTCAAGAAAGAAATTATTCAGGCGGTGGCCAGATTCAAGGATATGAAGCAATGGAACTGTTGCGCATGATGACCTTTGCGCCTGTAGCTCTTGCTACGCAAAATGAACAGGTGGAAGATGTTTGTAAGCACTTAAATGAAGGTATAATTGAAGGAATCGATCATGCATATATGGTAAATGCACAATCAAAAGTGATTATTGTAGAACTGCGACAGCCGATTGCTCAAGAAGTTATTAAAGTGAGCAATCAATTGGGGGCAGCAACACACCCGGTGGGGGCAGAGTCTAAGTATGAAATTATACCAATGATCTATCGTGTTTCAGGCAGTTTTATTGCCGCTGAGCCAAAGTTAAAAGAGTATGGCTTACGAATTAACCCAATGAAATCTGGATCTTCAACTGTTTTAAGAATTTTAGATAAAGCAATAAAATCAGTACAATAAATACAGTTTTCAACAGAAAGCAGGAGGATGCCCATGTTTTTGGACGTAACCAAACGTAGAAATCCACAACTAATAAAGACTGGTGTTACTTTTCATCAATCTGGGGAAATCCCGCCGAACACATATATAATAGATGTGGACATACTAAAAGAGAATACAAGAATGATGGCAAAAACAGCTAATGATCATCATTTTAACCTTTATTTTATGACAAAACAACTTGGACGAATTCCCGAGTTGGCGAAAATTTTTACAGACAATGGTATTGAAAAAGCTGTTGCCGTAGATTTTGATGAAGGTAAAGTTTTGGCTGAAAACGGAGTAGCTATTGGAAATATTGGTCATCTAGTCCAACCAGGGAAAATGCAGTGGAATGAAGTATTAAGCTGGGAGCCAGAGGTAGTTACGATATTTTCCTATGAAAGAGCCAAGCAATTATCAGAAAGTGCAGTGAAGCTTGGAATGAAGCAAAATATCTTACTCAAGGTCTATGGTTCAAATGATAAAATGTATAGTGCCCAGGAAGGCGGAATCCCCTTAGAGTACCTTTCTAAGACAGTTGCCGAAATTCAAAAATTATCAGGTGTAAATATTGTTGGCGTTACTACGTTTCCCAACTTGGAAATAAACCAAACAGAGACGAAAATGATTCCTACAACTAATATGCATACACTAATGCAGGCGAGAGACATTTTAGAGAATGAAGGAATTGAAATAAAGCAAGTCAATGGCCCAGGGGGAACTAGCTGTAAAACAATACCACAGCTAGCCCTACAAGGTGTTACACACGGCGAGCCGGGGCATGGGTTAACAGGTACAACCCCATTACATGCGTATTGTGATTTACCTGAAAAGCCAGCTATTATTTATGTTTCTGAGGTATCGCATAGGTTCAAAGAGCAATATCAAGTAATAGCGGGAGGGTATTATGGACGTTCTAATATGGAAGGCTGTTTTGTAGGACATGAGGAACAAAGTATATTGAAACGATACGTTCGTGCTTATAACAACAGCCCAGAATCTATCGACTACTATGGTTCTATAGATAAATCGGATAACTTTCAAATAGAAATTGGAGATACAGCTATTTTTGCCTTTCGCACCCAAATATTTGTAACACGAGCACATGTAGCACTGATAGAAGGAATACAAACTGGTAATCCGAGACTTATTCATTTAGAAAGGAAGTGGTGACATCATGCCTAAAATGATGTTACTTGTCATTGATAGTTTTGGTATAGGAGCGATGGATGATTGTGCTGCATATGTACCTTCTGATTGTAATGCGAACACTTATAAACATATTCGAGAGGCAAAACAATGCGAACTGGATATACCGAAGATGTACGAGATGGGCTTAGGAACACTTGTAGATGGTAGACCTGTGCCAGAAAATGCGTATGGCTACTCCAAATTGGCGCACCATGGAGCAGATACCTATCTAGGGCATCAAGAGATTGCTGGAAGCTGTCCGAAAAAGTCTTATAAAAGATTAATGAAAGATATTCATGCTCAACTAAAGCAAGCTCTGGAAGAAAAAGGATATAAGGTCACATATCCGATTGATTCTTGTCCTATTCTTCTAGTTGACAACGCCGTAGTTGTTGGGGATAACTTAGAGTCTGAGGTTGGTAACATTATTAATGTGACAGCAGATTTTAAAAAAATGCCGTTCAACAAAGTAAAAAAACTAGGAGAAGTCATTCGTGCCAATGTAGATACAACGAGAGTTATTGCATTCGGTGGTCCATACACTTCCATTGACCATATATTGTCTTGTGTGAAGGAAAAAAATAAAGGGCAGTGGGGTGTGGACACACCTAAGGCGAAAGTTTATGGAGAAGGGTACGATGTTTATCATATGGGGTATGGTGTAGAAATTAACAAACAATTCCCTATGATTGCTGCAAAACATGGGCTAAAAGTTTATCGATTAGGAAAAACGGCGGATGTCTTGCATGGTGAAGGCCCCGCTGAGCCTATTGTGAATACAACCCAATTATTAAAAAAAGTTGACGAAGCGTACCAAAAAGAAAAAAATGATGCTGCATTTTTGGTGAATGTGCAAGAAACGGATTTAGCAGGGCATGCCGAGAATGTAGATTGGTATTGTGAATTGTTAAATGAAACGGATCAGTGGTTACAAAAGTTCATTCCTAAACTGGCTGAAGATGATATTTTAATTATTATGGCTGACCATGGGAACGATCCAACCATCGGACATTCTAATCATACACGAGAGTATGTTCCAATTATGGTGGTAGGAAAAAAGGTGAAAAAAGTGAGTATTGGTATGAGGGAAACTATGTCTGATGTTGGTGCAACCTTCTGTGATTTTTTTCATTTACCTGCTACAGCAGAAGGTGTAAGCTTTCTTCATGAGATTATAGAAGAGTAATATTCGCCTGATTTTATTAATCATATTCTTAGAAAAGCTTGGCTTGTCACCAAGTCTTATGGCGCAAAAGCGTCGTCGTTTTTCTATAGTTTAAGATAGAACAAAGCGCTTAAAACGTAGGCTTATCCTGTGTATACTGTCTTGTGTGCACAGGATTTTTTTAATTTGTGGTATTGAATTGTAAATGAATAGGTAAAGCAGTTTTTATAAGAAGTATAGTATTGAATTTCAACATGATTTTAAGACTACTTAAATAGTAAACCTTTGTTTTTGTGATACTATCGGAGGCGAAATGAATGGTATAAAAATAGCAGGGTACACCCCCTGCTATTTAAAGAAAATCACGCTGTCATGTTGTCAAATGAAAGATTTAAGGGGCGAGTTTATTAGAAAATAGCTAAAAGCTAGTTTGTCTCCCGATGGTAATCACCGTTTTTTCCTCCGCTTTTCTCTTGTAAAAAAGTTGGTCCAATCGTCATTCCTTTGTCGATTGCCTTACACATGTCATATACCGTCAAAGCTGCTGTGGCAGCTGCAGTTAATGCTTCCATTTCTACTCCAGTAGACCCGACTGTTTTCACTTCAGCTTCAATCACTAACTGATACATATCGTACGCCTCTAGTTCCACCCAAGTAAAGGAAAGATCTACACTGCTAATGGGAATCGGGTGGCACATGGGAATAATGGATGATGTTTGCTTGGCGCCCATAATACCAGCTATTTGAGCAACACCTAGCACATCGCCCTTTTTGTTTTTTTGTTCAACAATATTTGCATAAACTAATTTATTCATGTTGACACTTGATCGGGCAATGGCTTTTCGCTCACTTTCATGTTTGTCGGATATATCAACCATTTTAGCCCTGCCATGTTCATTAAAATGGGAGAAATCTGCCATGCTGTCACCTGCTTTCTTTATTCAGAAGAGAGATTCTATAACTCTATTTTACCATTGGATAGCGGTTAAACAAAATAAGTTTTCCTTGCCTATGACGTTACGTCATAAGTTAAACTAAGGGAGAGAGGAACAAGGGGAGGAGATTGGGCATGACTGAAACATATTTTACAGTGAAACAGTTCGCAAATATGATTGGTATAACGGAGCGTACGTTACAATACTATGATCGAAAAGGAGTATTAAAGCCAACCAGTTACACGGATCACGGCCATCGTTTGTATACGCATGAGGATATATTTACCGCACAAAAAATCATTACATTCAAATATTTAGGGTTTTCGTTAAAAGAGATTAAAGCACACCTTTATGAGAGCGCTGCGAAAAACATGCAGGAAACGTTAAAAGAGCAAAAAAAATTACTTGAAGAAAAACGAGATCACCTTATTCATGTCATTCGCACTATTTCAAGAGTAGAGAAGATGGCAGACATGAGCGAAATAAATAAAGATTTGTTATTAGCAATTATTCATGCAACGCAGGCAGAAGAAGATGTGGAGCAATGGCTAGCGAATCATTTGTCTCCATCTTCCATGGAGAAAATTTTCATTCGCCATTTGTCCGAAGAAGAAAGATTTGATATAGAACGCAAGGTGATGGTATATGTACATCATTTATGAATGCGTTAGAAATAGAAGGCGATGCTCTATATCACTTTACTCTTCTACCAAAAGAAGTAGAGTCGTTTATCAGTCAAGTTATTGATGTCTATATGGAACAGATGGAGTTCGAGGAGGAATGTTAAAGCAGATAGGCTTGATGTATATGCGTTTGTGGTATTATGGCGCAGTCGTTTGGTTGAAAAAGCATCCAGCACCTGCTAGGGATGAAAATGTGTATACGTATCATCAAACGTAACAAATGATGGTAATTACAATAGTTTTTAGTATGCTAACGGTTTTAGAAGGAGGTTTGTTGCATTTCCTCCTGCATTTTTGGAATGAAATCATTGCTCGGATTACCACCATCATACATGTACATGCGCTCGTTTATTTCATGGCACTGTTTCAATCAGCGAAACGTAAGCCCCATGTAATAGAGGGGAATAAGGTTAACATACAATTTGGCTTTCAAAGTAATCTAGAATTAGATATTCGTAATATAAGCGAGATTGTAGCTGCGCAACCTATTTCTTTTGAAACGAAAATACCAAAGCATACTTATGTTTCGCTCATGCAGTGGGATGATCCACATTATGAGTTCATACTTAAACAACCTGTGCCATTGAAAAAGATCTTTGGCAAAACAAGATCTATCACATCTGTTGTGTTAAGAGCTGATGATATGGAAGGGATGATTGCTAGAATAAAAGATTTCCCATATAATATAGACGAGCAGTTGCTCAAGGAAGATGAAAAGGTGAAAAAACATGAACATAAGGAAGTATCATCCAGATGAACTGGATCAATTAGTGGATATTTGGTATCAAGGCTCCCTATATGCGCACAACTTTATCGAGCAAGCGTACTGGGAGTCACAACGAAAAGCGATGAAGGAAACGTATTTGCCAATGGCGGAAACGCATGTTATTTTGGCGGACAGCGAGATAGTAGGTTTTATTGCAATGGTTGACAATTATTTAGCAGCTGTATTTGTGAAAGTTGCTTGTCAAGGAAAAGGCTACGGTAAAGAACTATTGCAATTTGTTAAAGCAAACCGCAATCACATACAATTAAAAGTCTATCAGAAAAACAAGCAGGCGGTCGGTTTTTACCTCAAACAGGCTTTTGCAATTTGTGAAGAATTGGTAGATGAACCTACAGGGGAAAAGGAATATTTGCTGGAATGGAAAAAATAATTGCTTGCATTTCTTTGTTCGGAAGGAAGCGATTTAAAGCGTGAAGAAGTTAACAACTTTAAAGGAACTTTTTCTTCGTTGACTATTTTTCTGAATGTGTAACATAAATGGGATATGGATGTGAAGCGTTTCAGCGTCAGTTTCATCTATTAGCGGAAGGAAAGAAAGGGTACCATGAGGTATCCTTTTTTTACACTATAGGAAAATATAAAGTCTATAGGTTTATAGTATAAGAAAAACTACGCCATTCGCCATAAGACTTGGCGACAAGCCAAGTTTTTCTAAAATGAAATAATAAATTCCCCTAAAAATGGTGAAATGCTTGAAAGTGACGTTACGTCATTTTGTATAATTACTATAACGTAGGAAAAGTGTGGGGGAGAGTTTGCAGTGATTTCTATAAAAGAAATAACCAAACAGACGGGAATAACGGTACGAACGATGCGATACTATGACCAAATCAATTTACTTTCACCAGCCGACAAGACGGAAGGCGGGCATAGACTGTATGGAGAGAAAGAGCTAATAAAATTACAAGAAATTCAGTTTTTGAAAACGTTAGGATTTAGTCTGCAAGCTATTAAGGATATACTGGAGAATGAAAACCATGATTGGTTTAGTGGTTTGCAAAATCAATTGAATTATATTTTAAAAGAAAAAGAAAAGCTAGGGGAAATGGAAAGCATCCTACGTGGGTTGTTACATGAAATGGTACTGGAAGATCAAATTGACTTGCTTCAATTACAAAAACTCATTCAAATTTACCAGAAAGATTTTCATAAAAGGGAAGCGTATTTAAAACAAATGTTTGATCAAGAAGAAAGAAAGCTGTTGGATATGCTCCCAAATATTAATCACGGTGATCCAGATACAATGGAATGGATCGCGCTAATGGCCCAATTAAAACAGCATATGCTAAAAGGAGTCTCTGCACCAGAAGTGCAACGAATTATTAGACGGATGGATGAAAAAACGGTGGAGGTTTACGGTGATTGTCCAGAATTTATAGATAAGTTATGGGAAATAAGAAAATCACCTGAAAAATCACAGGAAGCTGGTTTTTATCCATTGGATCAAGAACTATTAGAGTTTGTAGAAAAAGCGTTTGTTATTTATCAAAACAATAGAAAGGAAGCTTGATTACATCATGTCATAAGGGGTTGATCATCTGAGTTTTTTCGTAACGTACAGCTGGGAAATATTTATCGTCGCCGAAGTGTTATCCCTCATTTCATTACTACTATTTGGCCTGTTCCGATACTTTTTCAATAAAACGAAAACGAGCGCATTATTTATCTGCTTGTTTTTCATACTATTAGTTGCAGAAGCCTTATTGGGTATGTATGTATATCAGCATACGGGAGAGATTTCAAATTTTCTTATCGTAATTACGATTTTTGTCATCTATGCTTGTACATTTGGTATCTTTGATTTCATAAGGTTAGACCGTTGGATGCGGAATAAGATTGGAAATTGGCGTGGCGTAGAATTGCTAACGGATAAAGATTATACCATTATGGACAGAAATAAAAATCCTAAATACATTGCCAAGAAGTATCGTATCTCTTCTATGATTCATATTGTAGTGTTTATCCTAGGGCAAACCATTTTCTGGTCATTAGGAACAGATAGTTGGCAGGAATTGAAAGCATATCTGACTGATTTATCATGGGTAGAGCAAGGGGATTTTACACAGTCACCATACACGAATAAGACGTTTCTTTCTATTGGAATGCTATGGGGGATTGTATTTGTAGTCGATCTCATTTATTCGTGGTCTTACACGCTTTTTCCAAGTAAAAGGTGAGTTTTTCTTTCTGTTGAAGCGATCATAAGCGGGTAAAGGAATCTGTCTTCTAGGAGTGGGCTTTAACTTATATAGAAAAGTGGTGGAGATCTAAGCTACTAAAGATACGTGGTCATGAACAGATGTTGCGGTCTTTTTAAATAAAAGATTTGTGGGAAGCGGGAAGCATTATTCAACATTTAAACATAGGCAACCTAATAAGAAAAACAGTATAAAAAAGGTCTAAGTTTTATAATAATATGCGACTTAGACCTTGAAAGAATAAAAATATCTTTTAAGAACATGCTGTCGTGGAATAAAGCCTTCCCACTCCGTTTGCGCAAATTCTGTTCGTAAAGTTAAATTCCATGGAATAGTATCAAGCTCATACGATTTTAATGATAATGCCCTTCCATCTCCATGGCCTCTTCCTGTGTTCGATGTACCGTTCCAAATGGGTGGTTTGGCGGTCCGTAAATGGAATAAAGCTTCAATGGTTTATCGCCTGTATTTGTTATATTATGCCATGTGCCAGCAGGAACCATAATGGCATAGTCGTCATAGACGTTACGCTGAAAAGTTAGATTATCTTTGGTATTACCCATTTGTGTTATTCCTTCACCTTCTTCAATGCGTAAAAACTGGTCTACGTTTGGGTGAACCTCTAATCCAACATCGCCACCTACAGGAATACTCATGACGGTAACTTGTAAATGATCTCCCGTCCAAATGGCTGTACGAAATGTTTCATTTTCCTCTGTAGCTTCCTCAATATTTACCACATATGGCTTTCCGCCGTAGTCTTTCAAGTGTGAACGATCGTCTGTTTGGTAAAAGGGATTTTGATAACTGGGATAGGCATAAGCATAATTTTGATAAGCTAGAGGTGTGCCATCCATATTTGCATGCATAGGTGCATACCTACTATAGTAATTTGGATTGTTCGTATAGTAAGGATAAGGGTATACATACGGATAATAATACATGTTGTTCCATCCTTTCTATTCATAATTACCATATCCTATGCAGAAGGGTGGGCGAATGTACATATTTGACACTATAGGAAAGTAAAAATTTTTTAAGCTTTATGGTATAAACGAAACGACGACGGTTTATCGCCAAAAGGACTGGCGATAGCTAAATTTTTCTAAAAGGATAAGAAAGTATGATATTGTTGCTGGGATACCGATTTAACGGAATAGCCACGTCCGGCTCCAGCGTCCAGGGACTAGGCGACTTCATGAAATCGTGATAAGTCACCATTCACAAGTTTTGTATCAATGCAGCGGAGGCGATCTGTGAAGCACGCAAATCATGCGCTGTTGGAATCTCTTGCTGCATAAAAAAGTCGCTATACTACCCCCTTATAGGTAGTATAACGACTTTGTCACAAAGGTATATTCAATTACGGATCAAGTAGTCAAATGCGCCTAAAGCAGCAGTTGCGCCTGACCCCATAGAAATGATAATTTGGTTATAAGCACTGTCGGTACAATCTCCTGCGGCAAACAAGCCGGGAACGTTTGTTTGTCCTTGTTTGTCTACAAGGATTTCACCCATGCGGTTGCGTTCTACAGTGCCTTCAAGCCATTCTGTATTTGGAACGAGTCCAATTTGTACGAATACACCTTGAAGTTCAATATGTTTTTCTTCTTTTGTTTCACGATCGATATAGGTAATCCCATTTACACTGTCAGTACCAGTGATTTCTTTTGTTTGGGCATTTTTAATGACTGTTACGTTTGGTAAGCTGTACAAGCGTTTTTGTAGCACTTCGTCAGCTTTTAGTTCTGGCGCGAATTCAAGTACCGTGACATGCTTCACAATTCCAGCGAGGTCGATAGCTGCTTCAATTCCAGAATTACCTCCGCCGATAACAGCGACATCTTTTCCTTCGAATAATGGACCGTCACAGTGTGGACAATATGCTACACCGTTGTTTTTAAATTCTTGTTCGCCAGGAACGCCGATGTTTCGCCAACGAGCGCCTGTAGAAATGATGACACTTTTACTTTTTAGTACAGCGCCATTTTCCAGTTCAAGCTCAAACATATCTTTCTTTTCGAGGTTTTTGGCGCGTTGAGAGTTCATGACATCAATGTTGTAATCATTGACATGTTCTTCTAGGTTAGCAACTAGCTTGGGCCCTTCTGTGCGCTTGACGCTAATAAAGTTTTCGATACTAAGTGTATCTTGAACTTGACCGCCAAAGCGTTCAGCAACGATACCAGTGCGGATTCCTTTACGAGCAGCATATATAGCTGAGCTAGCACCTGCTGGACCACCGCCGACGACAAGAACGTCAAAGGGCTCTTTTTCAGAAAGCTCAGAGGCATCTACACCATGTCCGATTTTTTCTAGTAACTCTTCAAGGGTGATTCGCCCACCATTAAAGAATTCTCCATTTAAATAGACAGCCGGAACTGCCATAATGTTCTTGCTTTCTACTTCGTCTTTAAACGCTGCACCGTCAATCATCGTATGCGAAATATTTGGGTTGAGTACGCTCATCATATTTAACGCTTGAACCACGTCAGGACAGTTGTTACAGCTTAGACTAACATATGTTTCAAAGTGATATTCTTCTGTAATGCTTTTAATTTGGTCAATCATTTTTTGATCTAATTTTGGCGGTCTGCCACTCACCTGTAAGAGAGCTAAGACGAGTGAATTAAATTCATGCCCAAGTGGAAGACCAGCAAACGCAATGCCTGAATCCTCCCCGACACGATTAATACTAAAGCTTGGTGTTTTCGCTAGCTTTGTATGTTCAACTGTTATTTTATTGGACATATTAGCTAGCTCATCCGTAAGAGCTAGCATGTCCTTTGATATTTTATCGTCTCCAGTGCTTACTTTAAGCACTAGGTCGTTTTCTAATAGTTCAAGATATTGTTGTAATTGTGACTTGATCTCTGGGTCTAGTACCATTTATAGCACTCCTTAGATTTTACCTACTAGGTCAAGGCTTGGTTTAAGTGTTTCTTCGCCTTCTTTCCATTTTGCAGGACATACTTCACCTGGATTGTTACGTACATATTGTGCAGCTTTGATTTTATCAGCTAATGAGCTAGCATCACGGCCGATACCATCCGCATTGATTTCTACAGTTTGGATAACGCCATCTGGATCAATGATGAATGTTCCACGATCAGCAAGACCAGATTCTTCATTTAACACATCAAACATACGAGTAAGTGTTTGTGCAGGATCGCCAATCATTCCGTATTCAATTTTATTAATTTTATCAGACGCATCGTGCCAACCTTTGTGTACGAAGTGTGTGTCTGTAGAGCAAGAATACACTTCAGCACCTAATTTTTTCAAATTTTCATATTCGTTTTGTAAATCTTCTAGTTCTGTTGGGCATACGAATGAGAAGTCTGCTGGGTAAAAGCAAAGCACTGTCCATTGCCCTTTGAAATTTTCCTCTGTAACATCGATAAATTCACCTTGCTTAAAGGCTTTTGCAGAGAATGGTTGTACTTCGGTTCCTATTAAAGACATAATTATCTTCCTCCTAGAAGTATTTTGATGTATGAGCTAAAAAGCAAAAGCTTTAGCTATAATAATTCTAATTACACATCTATTATTAATTAGTAGTTGTTTTTTGTCAAGCATTTACCTTTTTTACTGAAAATGACTGTGTTTGCTAGGTAAGCTGTGGTTACATCCATACATAAATTAAGTAATAAATGTATGAAAAAGTAATTGAAAATGATACTCAATGATGATGGAAAATGTAGGATAGTTATAAAGAGATGTTATATTTTTAGCGCAAATGAAACGTTTATTTTAGAAATTTGTAAAGTCGCTGAAGTTCAAAATTATCCACGAGTCGCTACACCTTAAACCAATAAAAAAACAGTAGCGTTTTATAATTGCTACTGTTTTTTGGTTGGGCTTGCCGCACGACGTCGGCATACCCTGTTTTAGTGGCATGATTCCTAAATCTTTCGTTGATGCTTTCTACTCGCTGTGTTGCTAAAGGGGCGCCCCGAGCCTTTGTCCACGCTAAGGCACTTTTTTAAAAGTAGAAGGGGGTGGATGCTCATCTTCATAAAATAGATGTACAGTTGGGTCGATTTTCCCAATTCCTAAATACCTTGCCTTATAGTCGTGGAGCAAGGTAAAGAATTTTTTGCTTAAGATTAAAATCACCGTAACATTGATAAACGTAGGAATAGCAGAAGCTATATCGGCAAAATACCAGACCGTTTGACCTGTTAAACCATAGCTTACGGCGTAGATGACTAAAGCCGTTCCTGGTATAGGGTAAAACCAATTGTAAAACGTCAACACACCTCTTTTAAAAGCGCGCTTTTGATTTCGTAATAGGTGGCGCAGTAGCACTTCATAATATACGAACCAACCTGTTAAGGTTGTTAATCCAAATAAGAAGATCGAAATGGTGATGACAACTCTTCCAGTGTCGCCTATTCCCATTTCAAATGCCGATAATGTTAATGCAGCACCTGACATGCCGGAAGACCATTTACCTGTAATAATGATGACAAAAGCAGTGAGGGAACAAACCACAATCGTATCAACCAATACTTCAAACGCGCCCCAAAGCCCTTGTTTAACGGGATGATTTACTTTAGCAGTTGAATGAACCATCGGGGAAGTCCCCCAACCAGCTTCATTACTATAGACGGATCTTGCCATCCCCATACTAATTGCTTGTGTTACTGCTGCGCCAGTAAACCCGCCTACAGCGGCTGTCCCACCAAACGCGCTTTGAAATATAATGGAAAACACGTCGCCAATTTGGGTGACATGGCTCAAAATAATATACAAACCAGACAGAATGTAAAATAACACCATAATGGGAACTAATTTTGCTGCAAACTTCCCAATATGCTTTAAACCACCATAGATGACGTAATATGTAATTACCATAAGTGTTAAGGAGACAGGGATCATGCCAATATCAAATGTAGAACTTACTGCTTCGGAGATCGTGTAGTTTTGCAGTGTAAAAAAGAAGGTGCCAAAAATACCGCAACCAAACAGAATGGCAGGGATCATCCAGTAGCGGAAATTCTTCTCTTCTCCAAGTCCTTTTTCCATATAATAGGTTGGACCGCCATACGGTTCGCCGTTTTCATCTGTGCTGCGATAATGAACAGACAAGGTTACTTCAACGGTTTTTATAATCATACCAAATAGGGCACAAATCCAAAGCCAAAATACAGCACCTGGCCCGCCAACGGCAATTGCAGTGGAGGCTCCGCCAATATTGGCAACACCAACAGAACCGCCAATAGCTGTACTAACAGCTTCAAAGGAGGAAATAATCCCTTTGGAGGACGTATCATCATTAGTGGCCTTCTTTTTAAAGATACTTAGCAATGTTTTTTTAAGAATATGTGGCAAATAAAGAAATTGAAAAAATTTACTCCGAACGGAAAAATACACGCCCGTAAAGAGAATAGCAATAAGAAGAGGCAGTCCCCAAAGAAACTCTGAAATAGATTGCAGAATAACTTGCATACGTTTGCTCCTTTTCATTTTTTGCTTAAGTAGAGATAAAAGTTAAAGTTGTTAATTTTTTAATAATAACAAAAATTACCTTGATATTCAAATTGGTTTAACACCCAAAAGTGTTTGATGTTCCAAAAACAACAATATGGTGCAGTAGCATCATCTTTTTACAAGAGAGGCTCAAATTTACTGGTGGCAGCGATCTTAAAATTGCTGCCAAAAAGATATAAAAAATTGTTATCATAATAGTGTTACTTTTTGTACAATAGTGTTAAGGAGGTTGATATGATGTTACATTCCAGAGAGGAAATATTGCATATAACCAAACAATTAGTACACATGGAAAGCGTGGTAAATACAGATGGGGAAAAAACGATAGCATCTTCATTGTATTCCATTATTTCCAATTATCCCTATTTCAGAGGGCATGCTGATCAAGTGCTTTTACAGCCGACAGCAAATGATCATATGGAAAGATATAATGTGCTTGCGTTCGTAAAAGGGACAAAAGGAAACAGTAATCGAACGGTCATTCTTATGGGACATATGGATACGGTTGACACATTTGATTTTCAACATTTACAGCATGTAGCTTGTTCTCCAGAGGAGTTGATGGAACATCTAAAAGGGGAGCAATTGCCTTCTACGGTAAAAGCAGACTTAGAATCAGGGGATTGGTTGTTTGGTCGTGGAGCTTTAGATATGAAAAGCGGTCTTGCTAGTCATTTATATTTGTTGAAATATTATGCCAACCATCCCGAGGAACTGAAGGGGAATTTGCTATTTTTAGCAGCTTGCGATGAAGAAGATAGTTCACATGGTATTTTATCGGCGATACCGCTATTAAAATCATGGAAAAGGGAAAAAGGTTTTGAATATGTAGCTGCCATTAATTCTGACTTTGTTGCTCCAGCATTTGCAGGAGATGAAAATCGCTACATATATAAAGGTACAGTAGGGAAATTGCTTCCGACATTTCTTGTTCAAGGAGCAGAAACACATGTTGGCTCGTGCTTCGAAGGGTTTGATCCGAATTTTATAGCAGCTGAGTTAACAAATCAAATCAATTATAACCCACATCTTTGTGATGATGCACATGGAGAAGTGACGCATCCACCTGTTTCTTTAAAGCAAACCGATTTGAAGCCAGCTTATACAACACAAACTGCTTTGGCGGCTTACGTATACTATAATTTTTTTACCCATTCCTGGTCGCCGGCAGAAGTTCTGGAAACATTGAAAGGGGAGGCTTACATTGCTTTTGAGCGGGCTATTGAAAAATTGCAACAGCGCTATCAGCAATTTGGTCAGCTTCGAGGAAAATCGCCTGCACCGCTTGGATGGAAGCCAAGAGTACTAACGTATGAAGAAATGGAAAATAGGTTAAAAAAGGAGCATGGTGAGCCTTTTATACAGCATATCCAAGCGTTTAAAGATTTTCTTTTGCAACAAGAAAATCTGGATACCCGTTTATTTTCTGTTTATATCGTGGAAGAGGCTTGGAAATGGATGACAGATAAAACACCAGCAATTATTTTATTTTATGCTTCTCTTTACTCACCAAGAGTGGACTTATCGGAGGACAATGAAAAAGAAGCGACACTCATCAAAGCTTTGGAGAAGGCGGTCACCGAATTACAACCAAACTATTCGCATCCTTTAGTAACAAGAAATTTTTTTCCACATATTTCAGATATGAGCTTTGTGGCGATTAGAGATTCACAAGCAGATATTCAAGCTGTTATCCAGAACAGCCCAAGTTGGGGTAGCAAACATTTTGTCCCTTATGAGGATATACGGGAATTAAATATACCTGTAATCAACATCGGCCCGTACGGTATGGATGCGCATAAGCGTTTGGAACGAGTAGAGATGACATATTCTTTTGAAATCGTGCCAAACTTAACAAAGCGTGTGATTGAATTATTGGGAATGTGACGTAGAAAAACTACCTGCTGAGAAGCAGGTAGTGGGAGTTAGTTTGTATTTGTTTCATATTTTTAAAAATTTTTTTAAAATGCTACTTACATCGCTTTGCGAATGATTGCTTGAACTTCTTCTAATTTTGGCTTTCTAGGGTTGGTTGCAGCCGTAGCGTCCTTCATAGCGTTTTCTGCTAGGGTAGGGATGTCTTCTTCTTTTGCACCAAGTTCTTTAAAGCCAGATGGAATATTTAAGTCTCTCGATAAACGCTCAATGGCAGCAATTGCTTTTTCAGCTGCTTCACGTTTGCTTAATCCGTCTACATTTTCACCTAAATAGGCTGCCATTTTAGCAAAACGATCTTCGCGACCTACAAGGTTGTAATGGCACACATGTGGTAAAAGGATGGCGTTACATACACCGTGTGGCAAGTTATAGAACCCGCCCATTTGGTGAGCAATTGCATGCACATACCCTAACGAAGCGTTGTTAAATGCCATGCCGGCTAAGAATTGTGCGTAAACCATTTTTTCACGTGCTTCGATATCTTGTCCATTGGCAAATGCTCGTGGTAAATATTCAGGAATAAGTTCAAATACTTTTTCAGCAGCTGAATCTGTCATTGGAGTTGCCGCTGTTGATACGTAAGCTTCTACAGCATGAGTTAAAGCGTCTAATCCTGTAGCAGCAGTTAGTGCTGGTGGTAGACCAACCATTAAATCTGGATCGTTAATGGATACTAAAGGCGTTACATGCTTATCAATAATAGCCATTTTTACATGACGCTTTACATCAGTTATTATTGTAAACTTCGTCATTTCACTTGCTGTTCCAGCTGTTGTGTTAATGGCGATTAATGGAACTAATGGGTTCTCTGATTTATCTACACCCTCATAATCGTGGATCGTTCCACCGTTAGATACAACAAGTCCAATACCTTTAGCGGCGTCATGTGAAGATCCTCCTCCTAATGATACAAGAGAGTCACAATTGGCAGCTTTATATGCTTCTACACCATCTGCTACGTTTTTGTCTGTAGGGTTTGGCTCAGCTTTTGGATAAACTTCTACTTCTAGCCCAGCTTCTTTAATGATGTTCGCAATTTTGTCTGCGATACCTAATTTAAATAGTCCCTCATCTGTTACTAATAAGGCTTTCTTCGCATTTACATCTTTTAAACGGGAACCAGTTTCTTGAATGCTTCCTGAACCAAATAAGTTAATGGAAGGCATTGAAAATTGACTTTGCGCTGTCATGTTCTTCATCTCCTTATTGAAACTATTTTTGTAATTAGCAGAAAAGTCCTATATATAATCTGCTATATATTTCCTCTTCTCCTTCAATATAGCATAATGGAAATAATATTCAACAAAAAAGATCAAAAAACGACAAATATCCACAAAATTATTACATATGTGAATATATGAAGGTAAAAACACCCGTATACTCCTAATTGCTCGTAATTTCACAAGTGAATGTTATTTTTTCACAAATAATAAAATAAAATAAATTTATTTAAAGGGGGAAGGTCGCTTTAGGCTACGGTATTTTATTGTAGGAAAATTGTCTTGCATGGAGGAAATTAGCATTATATTAATAAGCAACATATAGATATATTATCCAATATGTTTTGAAGCCATCTTCAATAGATGAATATCAAGTTTAGAAAGCCATGAGACAATGCCCCACGGCTTAAAACTTTAACACCTTATGCTTCTGTAAAAAAGCCATTGTTAGTAGCGACATCTTTAAACCAATAACCGCTTTTCTTAATGGAACGTTTCGCGTTATTATTTAAATCAACGGAAACTAAGCCGTAGCGATTTTTATAGGCATTCATCCAAGACCAATTATCCATAAATGTCCATACGTGATACCCTTTAACGTTAGCTCCTTCTTCTAATGCCTTGTGGCCCCATTTTAAATGATCTTTGTAAAAATCAATTCGATAATCATCTTGAATGATTCCAGAATCATCTTTAAATCGCTGCTCATTTTCTACGCCCATACCATTTTCAGAAATGAAGCACTCTACATTATTATAGTTATCTTTTAAGTTGATTAAAATATCATAAATTCCTTTTTCATATATTTCCCAACCACGATAGGGGTTCATTTTTCTGCCCGGCATGTCATAAGCGTCAAAAAAATGCTCAGGCATTATAGGGGCGTCTGGGTGAGCGGCATATTCTTTTGCTTTTACTCGACGGGGCTGATAATAGTTTACCCCTAAAAGGTCAATCGTATAATTTGAGAAAATGACGCGATCCTCCGTTTGAGTGACTGGTAACAGGTCATGTTTTTCCAGTAATTGGATAAGTTCTTTCGGGAATTCACCTTTTACAGAGACATCTAAAAAAGAGCGGTTAAAAAATAAATCTGCAATTTTCGCAGCTTTTACGTCAGCTGCGTGACTGCTTCTTGGATAAGATGGGGTTACATTTAAAATGATACCTATCTTTCCTTGTTGCCTTTCTTCTTTATAGGCTTGGATCGCTTTGGCACTAGCTAAAGCAGAATGATATCCTACTTGAACAGCTCGTTTGAAATCAACGACATTTGGATAGTGCATATCATATAGATAGCCAGCCTCTACGGGAACAATGGGTTCATTCTGTGTAAACCATTTGCTCACTTTAGGACCAAATAATTGGAAACAAGTACGAGCATATGCTTGAAAGGCTTCGACAACATCGCGGTTTTCCCAGCCACCTATCTGTTGCATAGCTAGCGGCATATCAAAATGATAGAGGTTTACAAAAGGCTCAATCCCTGCATTGATTAGCTCATCCAGTACGTGATGGTAAAAATTCACCGCTGCTGGATTCACCTCTCCTGTACCATTTGGCATAAGACGTGACCAGGAGATAGACATACGAAAGGAATTATGACCTAACTTTTTCATTAAGGCAATATCTGTTTGATAGGCTTCATAAAAACGGGACGCTTCACTGGGACCGACTTGTTGAAAAAAACGATTCGGTTCTTGTTCATACCAATAATCCCAAATATTTTTTCCTTTACCGTCAATTGCTGCAGCACCTTCTGTTTGCGTAGCTGAAGCAGCGCTTCCCCACCAAAAGTCGTTAGGAAATGTGTATTGTGACATAGT